>NZ_JBLUPY010000028.1:0-54251 GCF_048068215.1 Pseudomonas sp. NY15372 | reverse complement strand
ACTGCATTGAAATAGCGAAATATCTATTCGCCATGGCGGCGCTGACTCACCTTTTCGCCTTTACGGCGACCTACTTTTGCTCTTGGGCAAAAGTAGGCAAAAGCCGCTGGCCCCTGCCTTCGGCGCTCATGTAATGGGGAACTTTTCTTCAATACCCACCCCAGCCTTCTGCCCCAACATGGCGCCCTCCTCCACAAGGAACACTTACCATGAGCCTGTCATTGTCCATGGCCGCCTTCGCCCTGGCGGCCTCCATTTCACCCGGCCCAGTCAATATCGTCGCCCTGGGTAGCGGTGCCCGCCACGGGCTGCGTGCCAGCCTGGCCCATGCCGCAGGCGCCACCCTGGGGTTCTGCCTGCTGCTGTTGCTGGTCGGCCTTGGCCTGCACGAGCTGCTGCTGCGTTGGCCGCACCTGGGTCAGGTGCTGCACGGTGCTGGCGTGGCGTTCCTGTTGTACATGACCTGGAAGCTGGCCAGCGACGATGGCCAGCTGGGTAGCGAACACCGTCAGGGCGCGCCATCGGCCTGGCATGGCGCGCTCATGCAATGGCTCAACCCCAAGGCCTGGCTGGCGGCGATCGCAGGGGTCGGGGCCTACACCGGTGGCGAGCAGCACTTGCTGTGGCTGTTCGCCTGGATCTATGGGCCGATCTGCTTCGTTTCGATAGCCAGCTGGGCCTGGGCAGGCAGCGTGATTCGCCACTTCCTGGGCAACCCGCGGCACATGCGTGCGTTCAACCGCACATTGGCAGGCTTGCTGGCGGCCAGTGCCGTTTACCTGGTGCTAGGGTGAGCCTGCGCCTGATCGCCGCTCGGCGACCTAGCCCTGCCGATAATGCCCCGGGGTCGCTGCCAGGTGCTGCTTGAATGCCCGCTGTAGATGCGCCTGGTCGGCGAACCCCGCCTCCATCGCCACCTCGGCGATCGGCCGCCCCTGGCGCAACTGCGCCCGGGCATGCTGCACGCGTTGGTCCAGCAGGTAGCCGTGGGGCGTCAGGCCAAAGCGCTGGCCGAAGGCGCGTATCAGGTAAGCCCGCGACAGGCCCACAGCAGCGCAGATGTCGTCCAGGGTTAGGGGGTCGAGCCGGTGCGCACGGATGAACGCGGCTGCAGCTTCCAGACGTGGATGGGCGCGCAACCCGCTGGCCGGGGCGCGTTCCAGATAACCCGGCAAGTCCTCGAAGAAGCGAGCCAACAGCGCCTCCCGGCCAACTGTCTCGGCATCGAAGAGCGCAGCGAATACCGCCAGCAGCCGGCCGTAGAGCGCAGGGGACGCACTGTAGGTCGCCTCAGGCAACGCGAAGCCACGGGCCTGCAGCCATGGCAGGTCGACGAAGAGCATCAGGTAGGACCAGGGTTCGCCCTCGATCGGGTTGCAGGCATGCACCACGCCCGGGTTCATCACGACCGTGGCGCCTGCGCCCACCTCCCGCTGGGTACCACCGGTGAGGTAGGTGCTACGCCCCCCGGTGATCACACCGATGGAAAAGCTCTCATGGGAATGGGCCGCGTAGCACACCTGGCGCCCATCGCCCACGCGCCGGGCCTCGACGAAGGGCAATGCCGGATCCCGCCAGAACCGCGACACCTCGATCATCGCCCTGCCCTCACTCGCCGCCGCCCTGCACGACCACCAGCAACTGCGCCTGGCGCGGCCCGACCGAGCGCAGGCGGTGCGGGGTCTGGGCATTGAAGTGCAGGGCATCGCCCTGCTCCAGCACTACCCGTTCGTTCATGAAATCCACCTCCACCTGCCCTTCATGCACGAACAGGAACTCTTCGCCCTGGTGTTCCTTGAAGGTCGGGTCGCTGAATTCGGTCGGCGGCTGGATGAGAAACGGCAACAGGCTGCGATGGCCGACCTGGGAAGTCAGCACCGTATACCCCGGCCCTTGGCCATCGCCCACCAGCGCCTGGCGTTCGCCTTGGCGCACCAGGCTGTAGCGGGCCTGGGCGTGCTGGTCGTCGGCGAACAGCTCCTCGACATTCACGTTCAGCGCCCGCGCCAGCTTCAGCGCTGCGGCAATCGACGGGGTATTCAGGCCGCGTTCCACCTTGGACAGGTAGCTCTTGGTCATGCCGGATTTCTCGGCCAGCAACTCCAGGGTGATCCCTAGCTTTTTTCTCAGCAATTTCAGACGGATAGACATGTGACGCGGTTTTCCCGGGCGAACGTACTTGCTTATGACACTTTGTGTCATATAGGATTATTTGTGTCATGTGCTTGACCGCCCCGCACCGGACTACCCCACGCAGCAGGTAACGAGGCGACAAGTACCGACATTGTCCATCACGCCACAGAGGATACCCCCCATGGCCAAGACCCTGACACACAGCAAGGACCAGTTGGTCCGCCAAGCCCTGACGCAGATGCAGGGCTCGCTCGCCGATAATACGTGGACCGTGCGCGAAAAGCTGGCCCTGACCTGCCGAATTCTCTTCGACCATGGCCATGATTCAGGCCTGGCCGGGCAGATCAGCGCACGTGGCCCGCAGCCGGGCACGTTCTACACCCAGCAGCTGGGCCTGGGTTTCGACGAGATCAGCGCCAGCAACCTGCTGCTGGTCAACGAAGACCTGGACGTGCTCGAAGGCCAGGGCATGCCTAACCCGGCCAACCGTTTCCATAGCTGGGTGTACCGCGCACGCCCGGACGTCAATTGCATCATCCACACCCACCCAACCCACGTCGCCGCGCTGTCCATGCTGGAGGTACCGCTGCAGGTGTCGCACATGGACCTCTGCCCGCTGTATGACGACTGTGCCTTCCTTGAGGCCTGGCCAGGGGTGCCAGTGGGCAACGAAGAAGGCGAGATCATCAGCCAGGCCCTGGGCGACAAGCGCGCGATCCTGCTCTCGCACCATGGTCAGCTGTCGACCGGCAACAGCATCGAGCAGGCCTGCGTCTACGCCCAGCTGATCGAACGGGCCGCGCGCCTGCAACTGCTGGCGATGTCCGCAGGCACCATCAAGCCTATCGCCCCGGCGCTTGGCCGCGAGGCCCATGACTGGATCGACCGGCCCAAGCGCCATGGCGCGGCCTTCGCCTATTTCGCCCGGCAGAGCCTGCGCCGGCATACCGACTGCTTGAACTGAACCCTGAACGCCTTGCTTGCGGAGCCTTTCATCATGACCACAGAATTCCACGGCATCATCGGCTACACCATCACCCCCTTCAGCGCCGACGGCGAACAGCTCGACCTGCCTGCTCTGGGCCAGTCCATCGACCGGCTGATCGACCACGGGGTACAGGCCATCGCCCCGCTGGGCAGCACCGGCGAAGGTGCGTATCTGAGCGATGAGGAATGGCGGCAGGTGGCCGAGTACAGCCTGGCGCGCATCGCCGGGCGCGTGCCGAGCATCGTCAGCGTCTCCGACCTGACCACCGCCAGCGCCGTGCGGCGCGCCCGTTTCGCCCAGCAACATGGCGCCGATGCGGTGATGGTGCTGCCCTCGGCTTACTGGAAGCTCGGCGAGACCGAGATCATCCAGCATTACCGGGCCATCGGCGCGGCCATCGACATCCCGATCATGCTCTACAACAACCCGGCCACCAGTGGGACCGACATGTCGGTAGAGCTGATCCTGCGCATCGTGCGCGAAGTCGACAATGTCACCATGGTCAAGGAGAGCACTGGCGATATCCAGCGCATGCACAAGCTGCACCTGCTCGGCGAAGGCCAGGTCCCCTTCTACAACGGCTGCAACCCGCTGGCGTTGGAGGCGTTCGTGGCGGGCGCCAAGGGCTGGTGCACCGCCGCCGCCAACCTGATCCCCGACCTTAACCAACGCCTTTACCAGGCGATACGGGCGGGCGACCTGGCGCAGGCCAAGGCGTTGTTCTATCGCCAATTGCCGTTGCTGGACTTTATCCTCAAGGGCGGCTTACCGGCCACCATCAAGGCCGGGCTGGCCATGACCGGGCTGCCCGTGGGCGAGCCACGGCGGCCGGTGTTCGGCCTGGACGAACAAACTCGCCAGGCTTTGCAGGCGCTGTTGAGGCACTGCCACGCATGAATTAAAGCCGCCGATCGCGGGGCAAGCCCGCTCTCATAGAACAACGCATAACTATTTGATTTTGCAAGTCCTTGTGGGAGGTTGCGCTAGCCGCTTGTTCTTTATGCGACAGCGCAGCCCGGGAGGGATGGGTGATCTCCCACAGGATGTCTCCATTCCCGGAGCCAGCGCTGCCCTGTAGCAGCGGCCTTGCGCCGCGATCAAGGGCGCAGCCCTTGCCTACCCCTAGAGCCGCCAATCGACGCCAAGCATCACCGTCCGAGGTTCGCCGTAATACACCCCGTTATAGAACCCGATGTTGTTGTAGTAATGCTCATCGAACAGGTTCTTCACGTTCAGCGAGGCCGACAGGTGCTCGTCGAACTGGTAGCGGGCCATCAGGCCTACCACCGAGAACGCGCCTTGGCTGACGGTATCGGCCACGGTGATGAACTTGCCTTGCTCGGTACGCCCGATCGGGCGCTTGGTCGACTTGTAGGTCTCGCTCTGCCAGTCCAGCGTGCCGCCAACCGTCAACGCCGGCGTGAGCTTGTAGGTGGTGGCCAGGCGCACCAGGTTCAGCGGCTGCTCGGGGCTCTTACGGGTTCGCTCGGCCGCGGCGGCATGGGTGTAGCTGTAGCCCAGGCTCATCTGCCAGTCGGGCATCACCTCGCCTGCGACCTCGGCCTCGAAGCCCTCCACCACCACGCCCTTGCCCCCGGACTTGTAGAACACTTCGTTGCCGCCTGGGTCCACCGAGTCGTCACGCTCGGGCACGTTGTCCTGCTTGCTGCGGTACACCGCGCTGCTCAGGTTCAGACGGTCTTCGAACAGGCTGCCCTTCAGGCCCACCTCATAGACCTTGCCGACGATCGGGTCCAGGTAGTTGCGGTTCACGTCCCGCACCGTCTGCGGGTTGAAGATATCGGTGTAGCTGGCATACACGGTGTACTGTTCGGTCAGGTCGTAGAGCACACCGGCGTAAGGGGTCCACTGGTCGCTCTGGGTCTGTTGGGTGCGCGGCAGCTCCTTGCCGTTGAGGGCATCGTCGTAGGCCCATTGGCGTTGTTCGCTCTGCCAGGTGCCGTAACGGCTGCCGAGCACGACATGCAGCCGCTCGGTGGGGTTCAGACGGGTGGCGATGTAGCCGGCCTTCTGCCGGGTATAGCCACGCGAAGCGTCTCGCCCGGAGTCGGTGTCGAAGAATTTGGGGATAGAGCCCATGTGCTTCCAGTCCGGGATCTTGGTGTAGTCGTCCGGCAATGCCTGGCGCACCAGGTAAGGCTCGGTGTTGCGCCGCTGCGACTCGCCGTAGCCGACCATCAAATCATGGCTGCGACCGAACAGTTGGTAAGGCCCGGCCAGGTTGAAGTCAATGGCGTCCATCTTCTCCACGCCGGAGAAGTGCGCCAGCCAGGCCGTCATGCCGCTGCGGTCGGCCTCGGGGAAGCCGTTGCCGCCGTAGTAAACCTTGCCATCGCTGTCGCTCTGGCGATGGGTATAGGCCGCCTTGAGCAGCCAATCGTTGCCCAGCCGCTGGTCGAGGGTGACGAACACAGTCTCGTCCTTCAGGGGCCAGGACGACCAGGGTGCGGTAAGGTTGGTCGAGCGTGGCAGGTTGGCCTTGCTGCCGTCGGCGTTCCAGATCGGCACCGTGCCCCAGGACGAACCCTGCACGTGCTTGTTCTGGTAGTCATAGCCGACCGCCAGCACGGTACTGTCGCTCAGGTCGGCCTCGAGGATCCCGTAGGCGACCTCGCGCTGGTTGGCGTATTTGTCCATGAACGACTTGGCGTCGCGGTAGGCCAGCACGGTGCGCCCACGCAGCCGCCCATCCCATCCCAGCGGGCCGCCGACATCGAGGTAGCTGTAGTAGTTGTCGAAGCTGCCGGCACTGGCGCCGGTGCGGATCGCCAGTTCATGGGTGGGCCGCTTGCGTACCATGGCGATGGTCCCGGAAGGGTCGCCCGCGCCGGTGGTCAACCCGGTGGCACCGCGCACCACTTCGATGCGGTCGTAGATGATGGTGTCGGAGTCGGACTTCAGGCCCGAGAAGGTGTTGAGCATCCCGTCGATCTGGAAATTGTTGATCGCGTAACCACGCGAATAGTAGGCCGGCCGCTCCGAATCGTTGCGCTGCACAGTGACCCCAGTGACATGGGCCATGGCTTCGGACAAGGTGTTGAGCTGAAAGTCGTCCAGTTGCTGGCGAGTCAGTACCGAGACCGATTGTGGCGTTTCCTTGATCGACAGATTCAGGCGCGTGGCTGCGCTCATGCTGCCGGTGGTGTAGGAGCCGGTATGCTCCGTGGTGCTGCCCAGGCCTTGGGCGAAGATTTCGGTGGAACCCAGTTCCAGGACCTCTGCGCTGACCTGGTTGTCGGTTTCTTCGGCCAGGGTTGCAGTGGCGGTGACGCACAACCCCAGGGTCAGGGTCATGTAACGGCTGATGGGCGCGAACATCGCTGCCTTACTCCTTGTTCGTTTCGATGAATGTCCTTGCCTGCCGCACGGCGGCATTCACTTGAGAACGAATCACTTATGCGAATCGTTATCGATAATTCATCGATACGAAAAAAAGGGCGGTTTCCTACAGCCCTCTTCTAGCTTTCCTACACCTATGGCATGACCGGTGGCACGTATTGCAAGGTCGTGCCCAGCGCCCACAAGAGCACCAGCACCAAGGGTACATGCACCAGCAGCTGCACGAAGGAGAAGCCGATCAGGTCCCGCGCCTTGAGCCCCAGCACTCCCAGCAGCGGCAGCATATAGAACGGGTTGATCAGGTTCGGCAGCGCTTCGGCGGCGTTATAGATTTGCACGGCCCAGCCCAGGTGGTACTGCAGGTCGTTGGCCACCAGCATCACGTAGGGCGCCTCGATGATCCACTTGCCGCCACCGGACGGGATGAAGAAGCCCAGCACCGCCGAGTAGACGCCCATGAGCACGGCATAGGTGTCGTGGGAGGCGATCTGCACGAAGAAGGTGGAGATATGGTGGGCCAGGGTCTGTTCGTCCACGCCCTTGACCTGGGTGAGGACAGCCGCGATCGAGCCGTACAGCGGGAACTGGATCAACACCCCGGTGGTGGTCGGTACGGCACGGGCCACTGCGTCGAGGAAGCTGCGCGGGCGCCAGTGGAGCAAGGCGCCGAGCATGATGAACAGGAAGTTGTAGGTATTCAGGCCCGAGATCGCGGTGATGGCAGGCTTGGTGGCAAATTCGTGGTACAGCCAGCCTGCGGCCAGGGCCACCAGCAGCAGGGTCAGGATCGGGCTGTACTCCAGCCACTCACCCGGGCGCGTGCGCTGGGCGGGTGGCGGCGCGCTGAAGCTTGGGTCCACGCCGCACTGTTCGGCGGTGCGGGCACTGTTCGGGCCGGGAGCGGTGGCATAGGCGATCACCAGCGAGACGATCACCAAGGCCGCCAGCATGACGCCGGACTGCCACAGAAAGATAGTTTCGGTGAACGGGATCACCCCCGTGATAGCCAGGATCGAAGGCGGCAGACTGGCCGGGTTGGCCTGCAGCTGCGCGGCCGAGGACGACAGCCCCAGCGCCCAGACCGCACCCAGGCCCAGGTAGGCGGCGGCACCGGCGGCGCGATAGTCCATCTTCAGATCCTGGCGGCGTGCCAAGGCGCGTACCAGCAAGCCGCCGAACACCAGCGACAGCCCCCAGTTGAGCAGCGAGGCGAGCATCGAGATCAACGCCACCCAGCACACCGCCGAACGGCCGTTCTTGGGCAGCCGGGCCAGGCGGTCGATCAACCGCGCAGCGGGCGGCGAACTGGCCACCACGTAACCGCCAATGACCACGAAGGCCATCTGCATGGTGAACGGGATCAGGCTCCAGAACCCATCGCCGAAGGCCTTGGCGGTGTCGGTGGGCTTGCCGCCCATGAGCATGGCGCCCAGACACACCAGCACCACAGCGAGGGCGGCGAACACCCAGGAGTCGGGGAACCAGCGTTCGGCCCAGTTGGAGCAGCGCAAGGCGAAACGGGCGGAGCGGCTGTCTTGGATTTCAGCGGCCACGGTAGTCTTCCTTTTATTGGTTTTATGGTTTTTTCAAGAACAAGCACAAAACCCTGTGGGAGCGGGCTTGCCCCGCGATAGCGTCCGCTCAGGCGATGATGTTGCCTGGCCTGACGCTATCGCGGGACAAGCCCGCTCCCACAGGGAGGGTCTACAACCTCTGATGTCAGAAGGTCATTTCCTTCACATCGTCCGGCACGATCAGCTTGCCGGCGGTCTTCTCGATGATCTCCTCGACGCTTACCCCAGGAGCCGTCTCGCGCAGGATGAAGGCGCCGTTTTCGATCTCCAGGTAGGCCAGATCGGTGAGCACCTTACGGATGCAGCCGGCACCGGTCAGCGGCAGGCTGCAGCGCGGTAGCAGCTTGGACTCGCCGTCCTTGGAGGCATGGGTCATGGTGACGATGATGTTCTCGGCACCGGCCACCAGGTCCATGGCGCCGCCCATCCCCTTGACCAGTTTGCCGGGGATCATCCACGAGGCGATGTTGCCTTCCACGTCCACTTCGAAGGCACCGAGCACGGTGAGGTCGACATGGCCGCCACGGATCATGGCGAAGGATTGGGCCGAATCGAAGATCGAGGCACCGCGGCGGGCGGTGACGGTCTGCTTGCCGGCGTTGATCATGTCGGCGTCGATCGTGCCTTCGGTGGGGAACTCGCCCATGCCGAGCAAGCCGTTCTCGGACTGCAGCATCACGTCCATGTCGGCGGGCACATAGTTGGCCACCAGGGTGGGGATGCCGATGCCCAGGTTGACGTAGTAGCCGTCCTTCAGTTCACGGGCGACGCGTTGCGCCATCTGTTCGCGGGTCAGTGCCATGGTCAGGATCTCTTTGTTGTTCTGTGGGCGGCGCTCAGGCCTTGACGGTGCGCTTCTCGATGCGCTTCTCGAAGGTGCCGACGATGACCCGGTCGACATAGATGCCCGGGGTGTGGATCTCGCTGGGCAGCAACACGCCCGGCTCGACGATCTCCTCGACCTCGACCACGGTGATCTTGCCGGCGGTAGCGGCCAACGGGTTGAAGTTCTGCGCGGTGTTGCGGTACACCACGTTGCCGTAGTGGTCGGCCTTCCAGCCCTTGACGATGGCGAAGTCGCCGGTGATGGATTCTTCGAGGATGTACTTGCGGCCCTTGAACTCGCGCACTTCCTTGCCTTCGGCGACCGGGGTACCGTAGCCGGTGGCCGTGTAGAAGGCCGGGATGCCGGCACCGCCCGCGCGCATCTTCTCGGCCAGGGTGCCCTGGGGGGTCAGTTCCACTTCCAACTCACCGCTGAGCAGTTGGCGTTCGAACTCAGCGTTTTCGCCCACGTAGGAGGCGATCATCTTGCGGATCTGCCGGTCTTCCAGCAGCACGCCCAGGCCGAAGCCGTCGACGCCGCAATTGTTGGATACCACGGTCAGGCCCTTGACACCGCGGCGCTTGATTTCGGCGATGAGGTTTTCGGGGATGCCGCACAGGCCGAAACCACCGGCCAGCACCGTCATGTTGTCGGTCAGGCCTGCGAGGGCCTCTTCATAGGTTGCTACGCGCTTGTCCAGTCCGGCCATGCTCAGTCGCCTTTTGTAGTTGTTGGAACCGTGGACGCATCTTCACCGCTGCCGACTGATTTGTTAATTTTGTTTTCGTCATCGATTGATAATTTTTCTAAAACAAAAACAGGTTCGCCATGAACGTCAAGCAGTTACGCGCCTTCGTCACCGTGGCCAAGTACCAGAGCTTCGCCCAGGCCGGCGAACACCTGCATATTTCCCAGCCGGCGCTGAGCCTGACCATCAAGGCGCTGGAGGACAACCTCGGCGGCGCCCTGCTCACCCGCACCACCCGCAGCGTCAGCCTGACGCCCGAGGGCGAGGTACTCCTGCCCCTGGCCCGGCGCTTGCTGGCCGACTGGGACGACACCGAAGAAATGCTGCGCCAGCGTTTCACCCTGCAACTGGGGCGGGTCTCGGTAGCGGCCATGCCGGCATTTGCCGGCAACCTGCTGCCCCGGTCGTTGAAGGTGTTTCGCCAGCGCTACCCGCGGGTCAATGTCACGGTGCACGATGTGATCAACGAACAGGTGCTGGAACTGGTGCGCCATCGCCGCGTCGAACTGGGCATCGGTTTCGAGCCGGAGAACCTCGACGGGCTGCGCTTCCATCCGCTGTACCTCGACCGTTTCGTGGCCGTGGTGCCCGCCGATTCGCCCTTGGCCGAGCAGCCCCAGGTTAGCTGGCAGCAACTGCTCGCAGAGGACTTCATCGCCCTGCAACGGCCCTCGGCCGTGCGCCTGCTGCTCGAGCAGAATGTGGCGGCCAGCCACGGCAAGCTGGCGGTGGCCTTCGAGAGCCACCAGTTGTCGACCATCGGCCGCATGGTCGCCAACGGCCTGGGCGTCAGCGCCGTGCCAGCGCTGTGCGTCAACCAGATGCAGGAGCTCGGCGCCCGCTGCGTGCCCCTGGTCGAGCCCAGCGTGGAGCGGCGCATCGGCGTCATCGCCCTGGCCGACCACAAGCTTTCCACCGCAGCGCAAGCGCTGCTCGACGTCGTGCTTTCCTACACCGATCCACAGGAGGTGACATGCGTTTCGTGAATCTGGCAGGTTCGAAAGTGCCGGCCATCGGCCAGGGCACCTGGTACATGGGCGAAGACCCGCGGCGCAAGGCGGCTGAAGTGGCCGCACTGCAACAGGGCATCGACCTTGGGCTGACCTTGGTCGACACCGCGGAGATGTATGCCGAGGGCGGAGCCGAAGAGGTAGTCGGCCAGGCCATCGCCGGGCGCCGCGACCAGGTATTCCTGGTCAGCAAGGTGTACCCGCACAATGCCAGCCGGCGCGGCGTGCCGGCAGCTTGCGAGCGCAGCCTCCGGCGCCTGGGCACCGATTGCATCGACCTGTATTTGCTGCACTGGCGTGGCCAGTACCCGCTGGAGGAAACAGTCGAAGCCTTCGAGCGCCTGCGCGAGCAAGGCAAGATCCGCCGCTGGGGCGTGTCCAACTTCGACCTTGACGACCTGCTCGAGCTGGGCAACGACGATTGTGCCACTAACCAGGTGCTGTACAACCCGGCCCAGCGCGGCATCGAGTTCGACCTGCTGCCGTGGAGCCAGCAACAGCGTTTGCCGACCATGGCCTACTGCCCGCTGGCCCAGGCCGGGCGCTTGTTGCAGCACCCGGTGCTGGCCGAGATCGCCGAGCGCCATGGGGCGACCTCAGCCCAGGTGAGCCTGGCCTGGGTGACGCGCAATGACGGAGTGATCGCCATTCCCAAGGCCGTGGATCCGATGCATGTGCAGCTCAATGCGGCGGCGGGTGAACTGGTGCTGCGTGCTGAAGACCTGCAGGCGATCGACAAAGCGTTTCCGGCGCCGACGCGCAAGCAGCACCTGGCGATGGTGTGACCCTCATCGCCGGCAAGCCGGCTCCCACCAGGCCTGCGCTGTCTTCAGAGACCCCGCCGTAGCTGTGGGAGCCGGCTTGCCGGCGATTGGACCTTAAGCGCTAGTGAAAATCCCGGCTACGCACATCCAACCCCTGCAGCAGAAGGCTGATATCTTCCAGCCGCCGGGCAACCAGATGGCGCACGCCCTTCTCCTGTTCCAGCCGCCCGCTCACCTTGAGCAGCTGCGAACCCACCAAGGCCCTGCGCTGGCGCTCGGCCAAATCGCGCCAAACCACCACATTGACCATGCCATGTTCATCTTCGAGCGTGACGAAGGTCACCCCGCTGGCGGTCTGCGGCCGTTGCCGCCCCACCACCAGCCCGGCCACCGCGACGCTGTCCCCATGCTCGACCTCGGCCAGTTCCACGGAGCTGCGACAGCCCAGCGCTCGCAAGCGCCGACGTAACAAGGCCAGGGGGTGCGGCCCGAGGGTGGTGCCCAAGGTGGCGTAGTCGGCGAACAGGTCCTCGCCCACCGAGGGCATCGGCAGGGCCACAGGTACCTCGGGCATTGCCTGCACCTGGGCGAACAACGGCAATTGCGCCTGCACCGCCGCGACCTGCCAGCGCGCCTGGTGGCGGTCGCTGGCCAGGGCACGCAAAGCGCCGGCATCGGCCAGGCGGGCCCTGGCGCGGCTGTCGAGCTTGGCGCGCAGGCACAGGTCTTCGACATCCCGCCAGGGGCGCAGCGCCCTGGCCTGCTCCAGGCGCCGGGCATCGACCTCGCTAAAACCGCGAATCTGTCGCAACCCCAGGCGGATCGCCAGTGCGCCTTGCGCGTCAGGCTCCAAGGTGCAATCCCATTCGCTGTGGCACACATCCACCGGCCGCACCTCGATGCCCTGGCGCCGCGCCTCCTGCAACAGCTGATCCGGGCTGTAGAAGCCCATGGGCCAGCTGTTGACCAGGGCGCAGGTGAAGATCGCCGGCTCATGGCATTTGAGCCAACTGCTGGCATAGCAGAGCAAGGCGAAGCTGGCGGCGTGGGACTCGGGGAAGCCATAGCTGCCAAAGCCCTTGATCTGCTCGAAGATGCGCTCGGCGAAGGCCTGCTCGTAGCCATTGCGTTTCATGCCTTCGAGCAGCCGTTCGCGGTGCGGCTCCAGGCCCCCGTGACGCTTCCAGGCCGCCATGCTGCGGCGCAGCTGGTCCGCCTCGCCAGGGGTGTAGTCAGCGGCGACCATGGCCAGCTCCATCACCTGCTCCTGGAACAACGGCACGCCCAAGGTACGCCCGAACACGTCCTTGAGCTTGGGCGACGGGTAGGTCACCGGCTCCTCCTCCAGGCGCCTGCGCAGGTAGGGATGGACCATATCGCCCTGGATCGGCCCAGGTCGGACGATGGCCACCTCGATCACCAGGTCGTAGAACTTCTGCGGCTTGAGCCTGGGCAGCATGGCCATCTGCGCCCGCGATTCGATCTGGAAAACCCCCATGGTCTCGGCGCGGCTGATCATGGCATAGGTGGCTTCGTCTTCCTTGGGGATGCTCGCCAAGGTCAGGTGCCGGCCACGGTGACGGGCCAGCAGGTCGAAGCAGCGCCGCAGGGCGCTGAGCATGCCCAGGGCCAGCACATCGACCTTGAGCAAGCCGACCAGATCGAGGTCGTCCTTGTCCCACTGGATCACCGTGCGCTCGGCCATCGCAGCGTTTTCCACCGGCACCAGGTGGTCCAGTGGCTGCTCGGAGATGACGAAGCCGCCGGGGTGCTGGGACAGATGCCGAGGGAAGCCGATCAGTTCGCCGGCCAGCACCAAGATGCGCCGCAGCGACGGGCTCTGCGCCTCGAAGCCGGCCTCGGCCAGGCGCTGGGCATCGGGAATGCGGTCGCTCCAGCGCCCGCAGCACTTGGCCAAGGCATCCACCTGGTCGGCCGGCAGCCCCAGGGCACGGGCCACGTCACGCACGGCACCAGCGGCATGGTAGGTATTGACCACGGCGGTGAGTGCCGCGCGGTGCCGGCCGTAGCGGCGAAACACGTACTGGATCACTTCCTCGCGGCGCTCATGCTCGAAGTCCACGTCGATGTCCGGTGGCTCGTTGCGCTCGTGGGACAAAAAGCGCTCGAACAGCAACCGGTGCTCCATCGGGTCCAGCTCGGTGATGCCCAGCACGAAGCACACCACCGAGTTGGCGGCCGAGCCACGGCCTTGGCAGAGAATGCCCTGCTTGCGGGCAAAATCGACGATGTCATGGACGGTGAGAAAGTAGCTTTCGTAGCCCAGCTCCTGGATCAGGCACAGCTCCCTTTCCAAGGTCGCCAGCGCTTCGGCGCTCGGCCCCTGGGGCCAGCGCTCGGGCAGGCGCAGCTGGCACAAGTGGCGCAACCAGCTGCCAGGCGTATGGCCCTGGGGCACCAGTTCGCGGGGGTACTGGTACTTCAATTCACCCAGGTCGAAGTGGCAGCGGCCGGCGATGGCCTGGGCCTCGGCCAGCAGGTCGCCCGGGTACAGCTCGGTGAGTTCGGCCCACATGCGCAAGTGGCGTTCGCCATTGGCAAACAGGTAGCGCCCGGCCTGGGCCACGGTGCAGTGCTGACGGATCGCCGTCATGCAGTCCTGCAGGGCGCGACGCCCCCGGACATGCATGTGCACATCGCCGCAGGCCACGGCGCGGATCCCCAACCGACCTGCCAGGCTGCGCAACCGCTGCAAGCGGCGAGCATCGTCGCAGCCACGGTGCAAGTGTACCGCCAACCACAGGCGCGGGCCGAACAGCGACTGCAGCCACTGGCCGGTGGCCGGGTCGTCGTCGGCATCGGCGACCCACAGCGCCAGCAGGCCCTGGCAGCGCCCCTGCAGGTCTTCGGCCAGCACCTGGTATTGACCCTTCTGCGCCCGTCGCCGGGCCTGGGTGATCAGGCCGCAGAGGTTCTGGTAGCCCGTCAGGTCCTCGACCAGCAGCACCAGCCTGGGCCCCTGTTCCAGCTGGACTTCACTGCCGATGATCAGCCGTACCCCATGTTGCCGGGCGGCCTGCCAAGCCCGGACGATACCGGCCAGGGTGCATTCGTCGGTAATAGCCAGGGCCTCGTAGCCCAGGGCCTTGGCCCGCCTGAACAGTTCGTCGGCGCTGGAGGCGCCGCGCTGGAAACTGAAGTTCGACAGGCAATGCAGCTCTGCGTAGCCTGGCGCGCTCATGCGAACCAGCCTTGCAACCACAATGGCCCTGGCTGGGCCAGGTCGCGATAGGCCCAGCCGCGCAAGCCATCGCGGGTTTCGATGCGGTAGTAGTCTCGGCGCACATCGCCGCCGTCCCACCAGCCGGACTCGATGCGCTCAGGCCTTGTCAGTAAACGCAGGCCCGCCTCGGGCAGGGGCTGGGGCTGAGGCAGCAGCCAGCCGGGGCGGCTACCCGGCGCGACCGGCAGTACACCCGGTGCGCCCTGCTCGGCCACCTGCCAGGCGTATTCGGGGCGAGGGTCAGCTTCGGCGCACAGCCCCGTGACCGCTTCATCGCCCAACCGCGCACGCAGGCGCTCACGCAACTGCTCCCAGGGTTGGGCCTGCTGCGCCCGGGGGGTGAACAATGCCTGGTGCTGGGGAACGAAAGGCGGCAGGTCCTCGGCCAGCAGCCGCAGGTTGCGCACCGGTGCGCGGATACGCAGCGGCTCCAGGCGCCCCCGGGCCAGCTCGAACAGCATCGCGGCCTCGCGCTCGGCGGCCAGCAGGCCGATCTTGAGCTCGGTATCCGGCCCTTCGACGTGCTCCAGGTACAGGTTCAAACGCTGCACACCGCAATCCCGGCCCGCGAGAAACGCCGCCAGGTCGTTGATCAATCGGCGCAGGGGGAACAGCAGCGCCTGGTGCGACTCGACATCGAAGTTCAGCTCCAGCCGCGCCTCGAACCGGTCCGGCGGCTGGTAGAACGCCAGCCCCAGGGTGCGCAGGCCGAGCAGTTGGTCCAGGTGCAATTGCACGTCGGCGGCGAAGCGTCGGGCCAAGGCGTCGCGCGGCAGCGTCAGGACGTCGCCGAGCCGGCGCAGGCCCATGCGGACGAACGCCTCCGCCGCCGCCGGAGGCAGCCCGACCTTGCCGATCGGCATGTTGGCCAGGGCCGCCCGGGTCTGTTCGGTCGTTGTCACGGCCAGGCCGTCATGGCTATTGGCGAGCATGCGTGCGGCCACCGGGTTGGTCGCCAGGACGATGCGCTGGCGCAGCCCCAGCGCTTCCAGCTCCTGGCGCAGGCGCGCCTCGAACACAGGCCATGGCCCGAACAGCCCCAGGCTGGAGCCGACTTCCAGCAGCAAGGCCCGGGGGTAGTGCCGGCTGACCTGGGCACTGAAACGGTAGGCCCAGGCGGCCAGCAACTGCTGGAGCTGTTCGATGCGCACCGGGTCGGCCTCCACGCAGGTGAAGCCATCGGCCAGGGCGCGGGCGGCGGTGAGGGTCTGCCCGGCACGCAAGCCGAGCGCGGCCGCAGCCGAGTTGACCGATTGCACGATACGCCGTTGGTGTGGCCCGCCGATCAGCACCAGGGGCGCGTCCGGATCGTCGTGCTCACGCAGGAGGCTGTCCAGTGCCAGTTGCGGAAAGACAATGCACGCCCAAAGCATGGTGCATCAACCCCGCCCCGGGCAGGCGATGGGGGTGGCCGGCGGCAGGCCGCCACGGCACTTGAGGACCCGCCACTGGGCAGGCCGGGCATCGATGGCGATACGCAAGGCCGCAGGCGAGGGATTGTGCGCGGCTTGCTGCGGTCGGCAGGCGAAGGCCAAGGCCTGGCCGGTCTCGGCAGCCACCTGCAGGCGCCGCAAGGCGCGGTCATCGGCACGCTCGGGCCAGCACAACACCGCTGCACAACTGCCGGAGCGCAGGCACTGCTCAGCCGCCCACAAGGTATCGGCCGGTGCCGCCTGGACCTGGACCAACCAACGCAGGTCGACCCCTGCCGCCTGCCAGGCCGGGGCATAGGGGATGAACGGCGGCGCCACCAGCACCACCCGCCCACCCTCGCCGGTAAGACGCGCCAGGCTCGGCCAGAGCAGCTGCAGCTCGCCACAGCCCGGGCTGGCCAGCAGCAGCTCGCTGAGCGCAGCCGCCGGCCAGCCCGCGTCGGGCAGGCACTCGTCAAGCGAGGCATGGCCGGTGGGCTGCAAGCCCTGCGGCCGAGCCTGGGCCTGGCGCCCGCGCCATACCCGGCGCTGGTCGAGCAGGCCGTCGAGGTCGACTACCGCGCCCATCAGTCTCGCCTCAACAGGCCACAGAACACGCCTTCGATGACGAAATCCCGATCCGGTGCCACATCGATCGGCGCATAGGCGGGGTTGCGCGGTAACAGGCGGTAGCCACCCGGGATGCGCTGCAGGCGCTTGATGGTCACCTCACCATCCAGCCGGGCGACCACGATCTGCCCGTCGCGGGCCTCGCCCTGCTGGCGGATGCCGACCAGGTCGCCATCGAAGATGCCGTCGTCGATCATCGAGTCACCGCGCACCTTGAGCAGGTAGTCGGGGGTGCGGCGGAACAGGCTGGGGTCGAGCAGCAATTGTTCATGGATGCCCAGGTCGGGGCCGATCGGCGCACCGGCCGCCACCTGGCCCAGCACCGGGATCTCGAGGATCTCGGGGCGGCGCAACGGTTCGGCCAGGCGGATGCCACGGGCCTGGTTGGGTGTCACGTCGATATGGCCAGCCTGGCTCAGGGCGACGATGTGCTTGCGTGCCACGCTGCGCGAGGCGAAACCGAAGCGCTGCGCGATGTCGGCCAGGCTCGGAGGCTGGCCGTGATCGGCGATGCGCTCGCGGATGAACGCGAGAATGGCGCGGCGTTTGGGGGTCATGTTGTCCATGGAGTACATTTGTACTCTTTTCGTAGAGCACTGAACAGCCCCCTTCGTCGCTACCTTGGCTATCTCGCCCGAGCGATCAGCACTGGAAACACAAAAGCCGGTAGGTAAAAAGCCCGAGTCTCGCCAACCACTGACATCGCACGCGTCGGCTGTGCTGTGGCAAACTGCCGGTTCTATTGGTTGACCGATGAAATCGCCTCCCTATGCCTGAAGCACACCCCCGCTCTGCTCCCAACGCCAAGGCCAATGAAAGCGAATCCGAACCGCTTGCCCGTCGCGGGCGCCCGGTTGGCGATCGCGACGCCAAAAGGTCCGAGCTGCTGGCGGCGGCGATCGCGGTGATCGCGCAAGAAGGCTATGCCGGCGCTACCATGCGCAAGGTGGCGCAGCACGCCGGGTGCACCACAGGCGCGGTGACCTACTACTTCGCCAACAAGGAAGAAATGGTCAGTGCCGTTGCGCAGACCCTGTTCGATAAGGTCGACGCACTGCTGGACATCGACCTCGATCAGGTCAACATCAAGTCGCTCATTGAGCAGTGGCACCAATGGATCAGCCTTGACGAGCCAGGCAACTGGCTTGCATGGCTACAACTGCTCACCCATGCCCGGCACCAGCCCGCGTTCGCCAGCGTCATCAAGCAGCGCTATACCAACTTCCGCGAGGTGGCCACTTCGGTGCTGGAGGCCGGCCAGCGCCAGGGCCAGATCCGTGAAGATGTGCCGGCCGATGTGTTGGCCGATCACATTGCCGCGTTCAGTGATGGCTGGCTCATGATGCTGCCTTTCGAGTCCGAACCCGTTAGCGCAGAGCGTGGAAAAGCCCTTATTGACGCCTTCATCGTCATGATTTCCCCTCCCGAAACAGCCAAATCCAAAGCCGTCCCCCGATAGACCCGGTACCATCCCGGAAGGCGTCACCCGCCAACGGAACGTCGTGGGACGCGGTGCAGGTGTCAGCAAACAAGCCCTTGCACGGCTGCGACTCGCAAGCCTTGGTTGAATCATTATTTGCTCAAATGGATGTTCCAGGAATCGTTTTCATCCACAATGGCCTCACGATATGCAGTGTGGAATCTTCTGATGCACCTCCCTACCGATGAGCGCTTGCTCAAAGCGCTGGCCGACGCGATCGTCGTCCACCCCCGAGCCACCTTGAAGGAGCTGGCCGAGGCGGCGGGCGTGAGCAAGGCGACCCTGCACCGTTTCTGCGGCACCCGTGACAACCTGGTGAACATGCTGGAACGCTATGGCGACCAAGTCCTCTCCCAGGTCATCGGCAACGCTGACTTGCACGGCAGCGAGCCGACCGCAGCCCTGCATCGCCTCATCGTCGAGCACCTCAAGCATCGCGAAATGATGATCTTCCTGCTCTTCCAGTACCGCCCGGACTCGTTCGACGACAGCGAAGCGAACCGCCCGTGGCGGGCCTATGCCGACGCCCTGGATGCCTTCTTCCTGCGCGGCCAGCAGGCGGGGGCTTTCCGTATCGATATCAGCGCGGCGATCTTCACCGAAATGTTCCTGAGCATGGTGTACGGCATCGTCGATGCCGAACGACGCGGGCGAGCGGCCAGCGCGACGTCCGTGCAGACGCTGGAACTGATGTTCCTCGACGGCGCTGCGGCACCCGCCCGCTGACCTGACTGCGTACGCTTTAAAAAAAAGGCCCCAGGGTATTGATCCCTGGGGCCAAGTGGCTGGACATGCCAACCAAAGGAGGCTATTTCAGCCCTTGCTCGGCCAGCCGCCGCCGAGTGCGCGGAACAGGTCGACCAACGCCAGTTGGCGCTGGGTACTGGCTTCGATGAAGGCCGCTTCGTTCACGTAGCTGTTGCGCTGGGCGTCCAGGTAGCGCAAATGGTTGTCCACTCCCCCCTCGTAACGTGCCTTGGCCAGCGCCAGGGTCACACGGCTGGTATCGGCCAGTGCTCTTCGCGCAGCCTGCTCGCGGCGCAGGGTGTCGGTGGCGGCCAGCGCATCGGCCACTTCGCGGAAGGCCACCTGGATCGCGCCTTCATAGGCGGCCACAGCCGAGTCCTTGCGTGCCTCGGCCAGGCTGAGCCCGGCCCGGTTGCGCCCGGCGTCGAACAACGGCAGCGACAATTGCGGCATGAAGGTCCAGCTACGCGAGCCTCCGTCGAACAGCCCGGACATCTGCGCACTGGCGGTCCCAAAGCTGCCGGTCAGGCTGATACGCGGGAAAAACGCTGCCCGCGCCGCGCCAATATCGGCATTGCGCGCACGCAGCCGGTGTTCGGCGGCGAGGATATCGGGGCGACGCTCGATCAATGCCGAGGGTGTACCCGGCGCAATGTCATTGAGCACCATGGGCTCATCCGAGCGCTCAGTGGGCATCGTCTTGGCCGCTTCGGCGCTGCCCAGCAACAGCACCAGCGCATTGTAGGCCTGGCGTTGTTGGCGCACGGTGACCTCAAGTTCGGCACGAGACTGCTCGACCAGCCCCAACGCCTCCTGATGGTCCAGCGCCGTGGCCGTACCGCCAGCGCGACGCTGACCGACCAACGCCAAAGAGTCCTCGCGGCTGGCCAAGGTCTGGCGGGTCAGCGCCTGGCGCCGCTCGGCACCGTCCAAGGTCAGGTAGGCCTGGCTCACCTCGGCGATCAGGGCGATGCGCGCGGCACGCGCGACTTCCTCGGTGGCCAGGTACTGTTCCAGTGCCGCATCGCTCAGGCTTTTGACACGGCCGAACAGGTCCACTTCGTATTCCGGCAGCGACAACCCCACCTGATAGGTGCTGCTGACCCCTTCGCGGCCATCGCTCGAAAGCGGCGACGGCAGGTGCTGGCGATTGCCCGCGGCGCTGGCGTTCAGCCCCGGCACCCGGTCGGCTCGCTGGATCCGATATTGGGCACGGGCCTGCTCGATGTCGAGCAGGGTCTGACGCAAGGAGCGGTTGTTGTCCAGGGCACTGGCGATCAGCTGACGCAGCACCGGGTCGACGATGAACGCCTGCCACTGCAACTGCTCCACCGAACGGCCAGCATGACCGGCAGCATCGCCCCACTCGGCCGCCACCGGTGCTTCTGGGCGCTGGTAGGTGGGCGCCAGGGAGCAACCGGTCAAGGTCAAGGCCAGGGCCAAGGGAAGCACACGATTGAATGTGATCATCACTTGGCTACCTCGACCGGTTGCACAGGTGCGGGCTTGCGCTTGAGCAGCGTCAGCACCCAGACGAAACAGATCGGCACGAACATCACGCCCAGCAAGGTGGCACTGAGCATGCCGCCGATCACACCGGTACCGATGGCGCGCTGGCTGGCGGCTCCCGCGCCGGAGGCGATGGCCAGTGGCACCACGCCGAGGATGAACGCCATGGAGGTCATCACGATCGGACGCAAACGCAGGCGCGCGGCCTCGATGGCGGCGTCGCACAGGCTATAGCCCTTCTCCCACAGTTCTTTGGCGAACTCGACGATGAGGATGGCGTTCTTCGCCGCCAGGCCAATGATGGTGATCAAGCCGACCTTGAAGTACACGTCGTTGGGCATGCCGGTGAGCGTCACCGCCCACACCGCACCCAGGGCACCAATCGGCACGATCAACATGACCGTCAGCGGGATCGCCCAGCTTTCGTACAGCGCCACCAGCAGCAGGAACACCACCAGGATGGCCAGGGCGAACAGGCTGGCCGCCTGGCCGCTGGACACCTTCTCCTGGTAGGAAAGGCCCGTCCAGGCGTAGCCGATACCCGGCGGCAGCTCGCTGACCAGGCGCTCCATCTCGGCCATCGCCTGGCCGGTACTGTGCCCCGGCGAAGCGTCGCCGGCGATGCGGATAGATGGGTAGCCGTTGTAGCGCACCAGTTGCACCGGCCCCTCTTCCCACTGGGTGGTGACGAAGGCGCTGAACGGCACCTGCTCACCATTGACATTCGGAGCATAGAGGCGCAGCACGCTTTCGGGGGTCATGCGTTCGCCTTGCTCAGCCTGCACCACCACGCGCTGCTGGCGCCCGGCATTGGTGAAGTCGTTGATCACCGCCGAACCGAAAGCGGTGGCCAAGGTGCTGTTGATGGCCTCGAAGCTCACGCCCAGCGTTCGGGCTTTTTCCCGGTCGATGTGCACGCGCAACTGCGGCGCCTCGGCCAGGCCTTCCATCATCGCGTAGAGAATCACCGGGTTGCCGTTGGCACGGGCCAGCAGTTGGTCACGGGCGGCGAGCAGTGCTTCACGGCCAAGGCCGCCACGGTCCATCAGACGCAGGGCGAAACCTCCGGAGTTGCCCAGGCCGTCGATGGGCGGAGGCATGACCGCGGTGATGGTGCCGTCACCGTTGGCGGCGAACTGGGCATTGATCGCTGCCGTTTCCGCCTCCGCCGATTGCGTCTTGTCACGCTGCGACCAGTCCTTGAAGGTGGGGAACGCCAGGGCGGCGTTGTCGCCCTGGCCCGAGAAACTGAAGCCGCTGACGATGAACGAGTTGGCCACCGCCTCACGAGACATCAGGAATTTTTCCAGCGTCTCGGCGGTGTGGTCGGTGCGTACCCGGCTGGCGCCTGGCGGCAACTGTACGTCGACGACGCTGTAGCCCAGGTCTTCAGCTGGCACGAAGGCCTCCGGTAGACGCAGGTAGGAATAGCCCAGCACCACCAGGATGCCGACATACGCCAGCATCCAGCGCCCGGCACGCGCCACCAGCTCGCTGTTGAGCAGCGAATAGCGCTCGGTGATACGGGCAAAGCCACGGTTGAAGGCACCGAAGAAACCGCCCTTCTCATGATGGCCATGGGGCACCGGCTTGAGCAGCGTGGCGCACAGCGCTGGGGTGAAGGTCAGGGCCAGGAAGCCGGAGAACAGGATCGAGACAGCCAGAGACACAGAGAACTGCTGGTAGATCACCCCCACCGAACCGGACATGAACGCCAAAGGCAGGAATACCGCCGCCAGCACCAGGGTGATACCAATGATGGCCCCGGAAACCTGCCCCATGGCCTTGATGGTCGCCTCCACCGGCGATAGGCCTTCCTCGGCCATCAAGCGCTCGACGTTCTCCACCACCACGATGGCGTCGTCCACCAGGATGCCGATGGCCAGCACCATGCCGAACATGGTCATCATGTTCACCGAGAAGCCGAGCAGCTTCATGATCATCAGTGTCCCGAGCAGGCACACCGGTACCACGATCGAGGGCACCAGGGTGTAGCGGACGTTCTGCAGGAACAGGAACATCACCAGGAACACCAGCACCATGGCTTCGATCAGGGTGTGGATCACCTTCTCGATGGCCACATCGACGAAGCGCGAGGTGTCGTACGGCACCGAATACTCGACCCCTTCGGGGAAGAACTGCGACAGTTCGGCCAAGCGCTCCTTGACCTGCGTCGCGGTCTGGATGGCATTGGCGCCCGGCGCCAGCTGCACCGCGCCGGCCACCGCCGGGTGGCCGTTCAGACGTGCCGACAGGTTGTAGTTCTCGCTACCGATGGCCATGCGCGCGACATCCCCCAGACGCACGCTGGAGCCATCCGGGTTGGCGCGCAGGACGATGCCGGCGAACGCTTCCGGGGTATCGAGGGTGCCCTGCACGGCCAGGGTGGCGGTCAGCTCCTGCTCGCTGGCACCGGGCGTGCTGCCGAAGCTGCCGGCCGGTACCTGGACGTTCTGGCCGCGAATCGCCGTGTTGATGTCGTCGATGGACAGGCCATAGCCCACCAGTTTCTGCGGGTCCACCCAGACCCGCATGGCCGCTTCCGAGGCGAAGAACTGCAGCTTGCCCACGCCAGGCACGCGCAGCAGTTCGTTGTTGATGTTACGCGCGGCATAGTCGGCCAAGGCCGTGGTATCGCCACGGTTGCCGGCCGTGCTGGTCAGGGCGTAGATCAGCAGGAAGCCGGAACTGGCCTGCTCGACTTTCAGCCCTTGGGTCAGCACCGCCTGAGGCATGCGCGCCTCGGCCTGTTTCAAACGGTTCTGCACATCGACCTGCGCCATGTCCGGGTCGGTGCCTGGCTCGAAGGTCACCATCACTTCGGCCACGCCGTTGGAGTTGTTGGTGGACTCGTAGTACAGCAGGCCCTTGGCGCCGTTGAGCGACTGTTCGATGATGCTGGTCACCGACTCCACCATGACCTTGGCCGAAGCGCCGGGGTAGGAGGCGGTGATGGAAATCTGCGGGGGCGCCACGTTGGGGTACTGGGCCACAGGCAAGGATGGAATCACCAGCAGGCCCGCCAATGAAATGAACAACGCCACGACCCAGGCGAAGTTCGGGCGATGGATGAAGAACCTGGACATCTCACTTCCCTCGCATCACTGAACAGCAGCCGTTTGTTTCTGCACTGGCGCCACCGGCATACCGGGGGCCAACCCTGCCGGGCTGCCGACGATCACCTGATCACCCGGCTCCAGCCCCTCGGTAATCTGCCAGCGCGAGCCCTGCATCACGCCGGTTCGCACGACGCGTGCCTCAGCGAGGCCATTGGCGGCGACCAATACCCGCGCCTGGCCGTCACTGCCTCGCTGGACCGCACGCTGGGGGACCAAGATGGCGTGGTTGTCGGTGCCTTGAGGCGTGCGCACGCGCACATACATGCCCGGCAAGAGGGTGCCGTCCGCGTTATCGAAACGCCCACGCAGGGTGACCTGGCCGGTACCGCGGTCCACACTCACATCGGTGAACATGAGCTCGCCCGAGCGCTGGAAATCGGTGCCTTCCACTTGCGCGGTCAGGCGCTGGCTGTCGGCCGAAAGTGCGCCGTCCTTCACCGCTTGTCGCAGGCGCAGCGCGTCAGCAGCAGACTGCGTGAAGTCGATGTAGATTGGGTCGAGTTGCTGGATACGCGCCATCAGCGTCGCATCCCCCTGCCCCACCAACGCGCCTTCGGTGGCCAGCGCACGGCCAATGCGTCCGGAGATCGGCGCAGTGACAGTGGCGTAACCCAGGTTAAGGCGTGCGGCCTGCACATCGGCCTGCGCGGAACGCACCGCCGCACGGGCACTGCGCAACTCGGCAATGGCGCTGTCGAAGTCCTGCTGGCTGACCGCCTCGATCTTGACCAGCGGCTCATAGCGCTTCACACGTGCCTGGGCTTCCTGCTGCACGGCCTGGGCACGGGCGGGGTCGGCCTCGGCGCGGGCCAGGGCGGCCTTGAACGGCGCCGGGTCGATCTGGAACAGCACATCCCCCGCCTTGACGTCAGCCCCTTCCTCGAAGCGCTTGTGCAACACGATACCCGGCACCCGCGCCCGCACCTCTGCGACGCGCATCGGCTCGACCCGGCCCGGCAACTCAGCGGCCAAGGTCACTTGCTCGGAGGCCAACGTCACGATTTCCACCGGGTAGCTCGCATTGGCTGCACCGTCCTGCTCTGCTGCGGGCTCGCACCCGGCCAAGGCAATCGCCACAGCGAGTACGCCCACTTTTATCGAACCTGTCTTGCCCATCACTCACCCGAGCCTTGATTGAAAACGGGGCGAATGCTACTTTTCAAACCCAGATGAGTCAATAATGTCTCATATAAATCAAACAAGACTCCTCATGATCACTTCAGGCTTCCCACCTTCATCGCTTCCCGCCAAGCTGGTGAATGCCCTCTATGCCGCTGCCGCCTTGCGACCCAGAGCGTCTATGGGCGAACTGGCGGCGTTGGCGGGCATCAGCCGGGCCACCTTGCACCGTTACTGCGGGACGAGAGACAACCTCGATAGCCAGCTCGAACAGCACGCCAAAAACACGCTGATGCACATCCTCGACAACAGCGATACGTTGGCCTCCACAGAGCCCCTGGCCGCGTTGCGTCAGCTGATCCACGCGCACCTGGCCCAAAGTGAACTGATCGCATTCCTCGCCTCCCGTTACCCTGTGCACATGAGCGTGCAGCACGACCTACGGTTCTATCTGGAACGGCTCGATGCGTTGTTCTTCAGTGGCCAGCGACAGGGGGTATTTCGCGCGGATGTCACCGCGGCATTGCTGACCGAGATGTTCGTATCGCTGTTGCATGGCATGGTCGATGCCCGCCAACGAGGGCGCGCGCTGAGGGAGAGTGCAACGGTGCTGGAGAACGCGTTCCTGCAGGGCATTGCAGCGCGGGCGCCCTGTTGAGCGCCCGCATGGGGGCAACAGCCGTGAGGCCGCTATTGCGTCAAAGGTAGGGAATGAACGCTATTGCTCGTCGCCATCGAGCGGCGTACTCCAGATCACCAGCTCAAGGGCAGCGGCGATCTGGATGCGATGGTCGGCAAGCGGGACAGGCAGCAGGTCCTGGGCGCGCTCCAGTCGGCGCAGCAAGGTGTTGCGATGCGTACCCAGTACCTCGGCGGTCTGGGTGATGTTGCAGCCATTGGCCAGGAAGGCGTGCAACGAATGCTGAAGTACCGTGGGCTCGGTCGCCAAGCGCCCCAGGGTGCTCAAGACGAACTGCCTGGCCGCGCGGGCATCTTGGGTCATCAGCGACACCATCCTCACCTGATCGATCGTGGCAACGGCAGGTGAACCCGCCAACCGGCCCATCAACCGCTGGGTGGTCAAGGCTTCCAGGTGCGAGCGCCGGAAGCCATTCATCCCCGCGCCCGCCGAACCGATTGCCGCGCGTATCTTGGGAAATTGTCGAGCGACACCTTGCAAAAGGTTCAGGTCCAGCGGCTTTGCCGCATTGCACCAGGCCCACAGGGTCGCAGGGCCCGCGAATACGATCAGAGGCGCTACCGTACCCGTGAGCTGCGCCAGGGCTCGCGCCATATCTTCCAGCGGGCGAATCTCGGCGTCCGGGGTTTCGCTCCAGACGAGGCAGGCGTGATGCCTCTGAGCCAGGCTGTAGCCCAGTCGCCTGCCAAATTGCTCGGCGTCCACATCCCTGCCGTCGAGCAGCCGGCTGACGAGGCTGCGTTTATCGATAGGGTCGTCATGGGCCTGGGCGCTCTTTTCTTCGAGGATGATCTGGGTCACCACACGCATGTTGCTGTCGATGAACGTCGAGATCGACCGCGACGAGACCTCCAGGAACTCCGCGAGCAGCGCGGGATCCTGCGTCAGGCTGAAGGCCATCTTCATCCACAGGTCCCAGGCTGCGTTCTGTGTCGACCTTGCGACATTCATCAGCAGCTCGGAGAGCCCCCTGCGGGCGAGCTCCCTGGCCGTGTCCACCATGTCAGCAGACACGTAGGGCTCCACCGGCTCCCCAGGGCGCTGCAGATTGGCATTGGCCCAGTGCAGCAACTCTGCCCGATTGGCGCGCCGGCACGCGGCGAGGATGACCGGATCCTCCAGCAACTTGGCATCTTCCGGTGTAGAAAACAGTGCCTGGTTCAGGCGCTCGATCCACTCGGGCGGCAGCGCCTGAGCGAGTTCGGCGCCTTTGCGCATGAGCTCGCGAACGGCTTCCGAGGGGCGTGGCCAGGGGAATGGCGTGCTGGTCATGATCAGTGCAAATCGCTCAAAAATCGTCTGGTAAATGGTGCAGTTCGTACCTTGGCTCAAGGCCAGGGGAAACCTAGCATGAACTCACTGCCTGAACAAAAAATACAAGGAGGCACCGTGACGCTTCATGTCCCTTTTTTGGGTTTAGCGCAGTGGCAAGCGGGTTTGTTTCCTGATGCCAGCAGTTGAGGGATCAACCCGCCTGCGCCAACCGTTCTTTCAATCTGGAGTGTTCTCAATGTCAGCCTCTCGCGACTCCATGCCAAGCCTGCCCGTGGTAACCCGCTCGACTTCAGCGCAAGAGATTGCGCTGCTGAGCGACCAAGCAGGAGCGGTCATCATTCGCAACTTCATGTCCCCCGAACAAGTCGTGCGGATCAACAACGAACTCGACGCTCCCTTGGCCGAGCTCGATGCCGGCTCCAAGCATGAGCACGCGCTGATCGCCGAGTTCCACGGCCATCAGACCAAACGGCTCACCAACCTCGTCACCCACAGCAAGACCTTTCGTGAGGAAATCCTCGATGACGACCTTTTTCACGAACTGGGAAACGTGCTTTTCGCCCCGGAGTGCGGTGACTGGTGGCTGACCACGGCCCAGTTGATCGAGATCGGCCCGGGCAACAAAGCGCAAATGTTGCACCGCGACATGGCGCAGTACCAACCGTTCGTGGCCATGAACAAAGATGCGCCACGCGCCATCACCAACCTGATGCTGGCGCTGACCGATTTCACCGAGGAAAACGGCGCCACGCGCTTGATTCCGGGGAGCCAGGACTGGGATGACTTCAACGATGTCGGAACCCCAGAGATGACGATCCCCGCCCTGCTGAAAGCCGGGGATGCCGTGCTGTTCGGCGGCAAGGTCGTTCACGGTGGCGGGGCCAACGTGACCGCCGACTATTACCGTCGCGGACTGACCATCCCGATGCAGGCTTCGATCATCACGCCTGAAGAAGCCTACCCGTTGATCGTGCCGCTCGAGCTGGTGCGCACGCTTTCTCCACGCGTTCAGAAGATCCTCGGTTTCCGCTCCCAATACCCCAATGGCAGCCCTGGCCTTTGGCAGCATAACTACGCAGACCTGGCGGATTACCTTCAGCTCTAGCATCCAGCGTTGACTTGCCTGGCCCTGAAGGTGCCACGACCATCCAAACGCCCAGGCAAGGAAACAGGCCAGGCATCGGTTTGCGATGCCTGGCCTTTGAGCGCCAGCCCTTCACTCCCGATAAGGCATTACCCCACGACGTGAAAACAGAACCGGTGTGCCATCGGCATTGAACAGCGCCGCCGTCAGCGATAGGCCATCAGCCGACTGGGTTTCCTCGAAACTGTGTCCACCATCGCTGCTCTGCACCATCAGCCCGTCCAACCCGACCGCCAGCACACGAGAGCCCGCTACCGCGACGCAGGTGACAGAGCCCTTGCTTTGCGTGGGCACTCGGCGAAAGCCCTTGCCGTCCGCTGAACCCTGCAACAAGGTACCGCGCTGGCCACCCAGTAGCAGACGCCCATCGGCCAGTACCGCGCCTGACCACAGGGTGCCTTCGTAGCCGGTATCCAGGTAACGCCAATTCTTTCCCTGGTCTTCGGAATGCAGCACCTGCCCATGCTCGGCCGTGGCGTAAAGCGTGCCGCGGCTGTCGGCAAACAGCCCCATCAGGTTGAGGTCGGCCCGCTTGGCCCCGGGCGGCGCTTGCACCGCCTGCTCAGCCCACGTCAGCCCCCCATCCTCGGTCGTCAGCACCAACGACCAGAGCCCTACCGCCACGCCCTGCCGGGCATTGAAGAAGTGCACGGCGAACAGCGGTCGGTCTTCTTCGGTGGCCAGGCGCTGGACCTGCCAGGACTCCCCACCATCGGTGGTGGCCAGGATCGCGCCCCAGTGGCCCACCGCCCACCCGCGCTTGGCATCCACGAACGACACCCCCGTCAATGGCGTGGACAGCGGTACCGACCTCGCCTGGCGCCACTGCTTGCCCTGATCATCGGACAACAACACGACACCGTGGTCGCCCACGGCAACCACGCGCGCCCCGGCCCAGCCAGCGGCCAGCATGGTGGCCTGCGTGGCATTGCTCGCCTGCACGGCCGGCACGGCTTGCAACGGCGCGGCCTGAAGAGACATCAGCGGCAATGCTGCTGCGAGCAAGGCCGCGGTGAATGAAACCCTGAATTTCATGCTTCTCTCCTCAGTGCACCAGCGCGCCGATCATGCGCACGGGACGCTTACGCGGGAACACCCGCTCCAGCCAGACGGCAAAGGCCGGCAGCACGGTCATGGCCATGACCATGTTGACGATGAACATGAAGGCCAGCAGCTTGCCCATGTCAGCCTGGAACTTGAGCTCCGAGAACGCCCAGGTGGCCACGCCCACGGCCAGGGTGATGGCGGTGAAAATAGTGGCGACACCCACCTCGAGCAGCGCGCACTCGACCGCCTTGGTAATCGACTGGCCATGGGCCAGATGCAGTTGCAGGCGATTGTAGATATAGAAGGCATAATCAACGCCAATGCCCACCGCCAGCACCATCACCGGCAAGGTGGCGATGGTCAGGCCGATCTGCAGCTCCTTCATGAACCAGTAGCCAATGAAAGTGCCGATGGTCAGCGGCAGGCAACACACCAGGACCGCTCGCAGGTCCCGGTACACCACGAACACCAGCAATGCGATGGCGGCATAGACATACAGCAGCATGGGGGTTTCGCTTTTTTCCACCTCTTCGTTGATGGCGGCCAGGACGCCGGCGTTACCGGACGCGAGGCGAACCGAAATGCCGGGCATCGGGTACTCGCTGCGGAACGCCTTGGCGGCGTCCACCACTCGGTTGATGGTGGTGGCCTTGTGGTCTGCCAGGTACAGGTGCACAGCCGACATGTTGCAGTCGGTGCGCATCAGCCCGGGCGTACGCGCCACCTCGGTGGCCAACGCGGCGTAGTTCATCGGGTCGATGGGCACCGCCGCCATCTTCGGGTTGCCTTCGTTGTAGCCCTCGTTGAACTGGCGCATGTTGGTGGAGAAGGACGCGACCGACAGGACACCGGGCACTCCCTGCATGGCCCACACGAAGCGATCCTGGTACTGGCCCAGGGCGACATCCTCGCAGGCCACCTGGCTGCCTTCGCTGGAAGCGGCCTTGTTGACTTCGAACACCACGCTGAGCCAGTCCAGACCTATGTCGTAGTTGCTGGCGATGGAGACCGCATCGCGATTGAAGCGCGAATTCTCGCGCAATTCCGGCGCGCCCGCCTGCAGCGTGCCAACGACACGGTCATGGCTTTGCCAGATCGCCACCAGGAACACCACCAAGGCCGCGCCAAGCACCCACTGCGCCTTGCGCGGTTCGGCGAGCCGGGCCAGGCCACGCAGCCAGCGGGTGCGCCGCTGCCGGGAAATTTCCTGGGCGGCCGCATACTTGTCATCGACACGTAGCAAGGACGCCATCAACGGCAACATCACCAGGTTGGTGATGATCTTGTAGGCCACGCCAAGCGAGGCCGTGATCGCCAGCTCTCGAACCATCGGGATCGGGATCAACAACAGCGTCACGAAGGAAACCAGCGCGGTCACCAGCGCCAGCGTCCCTGGAATCAGCAACCCCGTGAAGCTCGAGCGCGCCGCCTCTTCGGCGCGCTTGCCGATGGCGATCTCGCGCACGATGAAGTTGATTTGCTGCACGCCATGGGACACCCCGATGGCGAATACCAGGAAGGGCACCAGCACCGCCAGCGGGTCGAGCCCGTACCCCAACAGGCGCAGGCTGCCGAACTGCCACACCAGCGAAGCCAGCGAACAGACCAGCGCCAGCAGCGTGAAGCGCAGTGAGTGGCAATACCAGTACACCGCCCCCGCCGTCAGCAGCAACGCCAGCAAACAGAACTCCAGCACCGCTGAAGCTCCGTCAGCGATATCGCCGATCTGTTTGGCGAAACCGATGATCTGGATTTCGAAATCGCCATCCTCGAACTGCTGGCGGATCTCCTTTTCCAGCCTGTGGTTGAACGCCACGTAGTCCAGGTGGGCGCCATGGGTGTCGTACTCGTTGAGTTCCACCGTGATCATCGCGCTGCGCTGATCACGGGAAACCAGCGTGCCGATGAAACCACCCTGGGCAGTGGAGCTGGCGATCGTCGCGATGACCTGGTCATCCAGGTGCTCGGGAGAAACCGTCCCCGGTACCAGTGGATCCGCGCGAAAACCCTCTTCGGTGATTTCGTTGACGAAGGCATTGGGCGTCCACAACGAACGCACGCTGCTGCGCGAAACACCAGGGAGGAAGGTCACTGCCTGGGTGACGTCATACAGCCGTTTCAGGCCTGCGGCACTCCAGATATCGCCCTGTCGGGCCTTGACCACGAGAGTCAGCCGGTTCGCCCCCAGCAGGTCATTGCGGTAGGCCTCGAATGTCTCGATGTATTCATGGCCTACCGGCAATTGCTTTTCGAAGCCAGCATCCATGCGCAGTTGCACGGCGAACCAGCCCATGATCAGCGTGAACACCGCCAGGCTCGCCAGCACCAGACGACGATGCCCGAACAACACACCCTCGACACGTGACAGCAGGCCAGGTGCCGGAGCTTCGGATAACTTTACAGAACCGTTCACGGCGGGCCTCACAAGGTGCGGGAAATCGCGATGCCGACATAGTCGCGGTCACGATAAAGCTGGTCGTAGGGCGTGTCGCCGCCCATGAACTTCGCGTAGTTGAGGGAAATCTGCCAACTGGCCGGGTTTCGCACGAAGTTCAGGTACAGGTTCATGCTGCTCGCGTCTTCGGTGAAGGTCGCACTCAGGTTCGGCGTCCTGCCCCCCAGCGAGCGCGAGTAGAAGACACCTGGCGTGACCTGCCAACCCGGCAGCAACGTGCCGTCATAGGTCAGGCTGAAGTCCAGGTTGATGCCAGAGGACGTCTTGTCGCCACGAGGCTTGGGCGCTGTCGCAGGGTCCAGCTGCCAGGTATTGAGCCCTGCAGCGAGTGGCTCGCCATTGACCTCGTTATGCAGCCCTGGGTATTTGATGACCACAAGCTCGGACAGCAAGGTGCCCGTACTGGCTCCGGTGAAGTCGAGCAGCGTCGGGGAGTTCGAAGGCGTGAAGCTGTACAGGCCGGTGAGGTGCCACTGGAACTTCTTTTCGTCCTTCCAGCATTTGCCGCCATTGCTGGAGCATAGGTCGATGACCGGGTTGAGCATGACTGAATCCTTGGGCCGGTACGAAAGCTCCGTACCGACGGCCCAGTCACCGATCGGCATGTTGGCACTGATGCCATACATCATCCGGTCTTCCTGGTACTCCCAAGTGGGGGCAGCGGCGAAGGTGTCCGGGTCAAGAATGGCGACGCGCAATGACGGCAACTTGTCGTGATAACGCATCACGTAGAAGCCGTAGTTTATGTCGCTGTCCTCTGGTTGCCAGCGCAGCGAAAGGCCCCACTGACCGCTGTCGCGGGCGTCCTTCTCGGAGAACCCGTAGTCCCCCCTGCCCTCACCCAGCGCGTTGTTGGTGGACCAGTAGCTGCCCACCGGCGGCAACTCGCTCTTGTTCCAGCGGAACTGATAGTAGGCCTCGACGTTGACACCCGAGCCAAGGCCCGAAGCGACACTGAGCATCGGCGCGGGCAGCACGGCCTCCTTGAGCTGCACGCCGGGACGTGCCAGGGCCTGGTAGTCGTAGGCGTTGGTGTTGTTGATGCCACCGGCCACGAACAGGCTTTCACCCCAGTTGATCACCTGGTTGCCCAGGCGCGCGCGGACCCGCTGCCCGCCCATGTCGAAGCCTTTGCTCACCCACAGGTCCAGCAGGCGAGCCTTGAAGGCGAGGTCGTCGCGGGCGTCGTCACTCAGCCCGTTGCTGCCGACGCTCTCTGGGGTGTTGAACGACAGCGTGCCGGTGGTATCGGTGGCAGCGAAGTCGCGGATCCAGGTCCCGCGCGCCATGAAGGTGAAGTCTTCGGGCATCTTCAGCAACAGCTCATGGGTACCCTTGAGGTAGTTGGTGAACATGTCGCCGCGGTCGTAGTTCAGGTCGCCCTGGTCCGCCACGCCGGAACTCTGCGCCAGGCAGCCGGAGGGCACGTTGTGCCCGGTCGGCCCCTGGTTGATCAGGTTGCAGCCCCGCGACTCGGTACGCAGGCCCATGCCTGCGGTGATCGTGGAGTCGAAGGAGCCATTGAGGGTTTCGGTTTCAAAGGTGAACCCCATTGCCAGTGGGGTTGCGCACACGATGACAAGGCCTGACGCTTTCGTAATTATTTTTTTCATGTGGGCTCTCGATCTGGCGTCGGTTTAGCGCTCGCTGATGGCTCGCAGGTTGTCGGAGGTGAAGAAGTCGCGTTTCAGGCGAGGGTTGCCACTGTCTTCGGTGAGCCAGCGAATATCGTTCTTGCCCGCGCCGATCGAGGTCATGTCGAACAGGTAACGATGATCGGCGAGGTTGTACTGGACCTGGGCCTGCACATCGCACGCGCCGGTCTCGTAGACGGGGATCGAGAACCCTTCACGCACCTTCCAGATCTGCCCTTGCTTGTCATAGTCAACGGCCAGCAACGGGTTCCAGCTGTCCTCGTCGATGTAGAACAGGCGCTTGGGTGCTTGGTGGCGCATGCCCTGGCGAACATTGGCCTCGACGACCCAGACACGATGCAATTCGTAGCGGCGCGACTGTGGCGCGATGGAATCGTCGCCGGCGAAGCTTTCCACCTTGGCTGCGGTGTCATAGGCGCCAAAGGCGTTGTACGGCACCAGCAGCTCCTGCTTGCCGATCAGTTTCCAATCGAAGCGGTCCATGGCTCCGAAGAACACGTTCGCCTCATCGACGGTGTATTGGTTGTCCAGCCCGATCTGCGGAGCGTCGTAGGAATACGATGGCATGCGCCTGACCCGACGCTGGCCGGGGAAATAGTAGAAGGTGGTGGCCTGCTCGCCGGCTACAGTCGTCTGCACACCAGCCTGGCCGGCCAGCGCCGCTGGCTCCCGGTAACTGGAGAACGTGGCGTTTTCCAAGCGGCCAATGGACGAAAAAAGTGCACTGCCTTTCTTTCCCCAGGGCGTGAAGAAAAAGGTGTCTGACGACTGGCGTAACCACTCCCCACCCTTGCGCGGCGAAATGCCTGAAATGCTTTTGGGAATCTCGACACCAAGGCCGCGATAGCGCATCTTCATGTTCCACATCACCTCTGCGCCTGTACTGGGCAGAGGGAACGGGATGCCCGGCACATGGGCGTCCTCGAGGGCAACCCCTGTGGAGTCGAGCTTGGCGAAGCCAATGTTCTGCCGCGTGTTATCCGCCACGAAGTCCGGTACGCCACAGGTGCGGCGGGTCGGGTAGACCTCCATGCGATAGCCCGGAATCTTCTTGAACAGTTCGAGCTGGCCGGGGGACAGCTTGCTCGCATACTGCGCCACGCTATTCGAGTCGATGCTGTAGAGGGGTTTGTCATCCTTGAACTTCCAGTGGTCCCCCCGCACCTGGCCATAGCTCCAGCCCCCCCCTTGCGGCCCCGGAGCAGTCCAGGCCGGAATATCCCCGCTTGAACTAGCAGCCACCTCACCGCCCAATGGCGTCAGCTTCGAACCCAGCTCCCCGGCCCCCTGGGGTGCGGCCTGTACCGAGCACATCGCGGTCGATACCGCGAGGGTAACCAGCAGCTGCCTGAAAATACAGCCGGCGGACATGTCGTCTTTCTGCCCTGTAGATACTTCTTTCATTGGAGGCTCCTCGAACAAAGGGCCTGGACCGGCAACCCGACCATCCACATGGAAATGGGCACCTATCGCAAGCTGATCATTTGACATAGTCACGTGACCATGTCGGGTGATCAGAAAGCAATCCACATGCCAGAAGTCTCGTGGAATGATTAAGTTAGATAAATCAGGTGTTTAGTCGATAGTGGCGATCTATGTTCCTCAGATGCCTGCACCTTAATGGGAAGTAAAGAAACATGTGTTACCAGCGCATGCCCAACCATGATGCATTGCTAATTATACTTACCCATTGCAAGCTGCCGTTTACATTGAGCAAGCCTTAAATATTTCCATTGGAAACCCAACCATGGAAATGAATCAATTACCCATAAAAAAACCGCCCCTGGAGGCGGTAAAGAAGCGGGCCTATGGCCCGACATGGAGTTACTTCGAATCAAGGGATTGGCGGCACAACGACGCACCTGCGCCGCTCAATTCAACGAACATTGAGTAACGCCTCAACTGAGGCACTTCTAGAACGCTGAAGTGCACCATAGGCATAGAACGATTGCACAATCGAGTACGACCAAGTCAAGAAAGCAAAGGTCATGAATACCACCTTTGAATCGTCACCCGGAATCGGAAAGAAGTCATACCGGAATGCTATCGTTAGCCCCGCCACTCCGCCCACGGTGGTAGCCAGCGCATGCAGAAGCTCTCTGGCACAAACCAGTCGCCAAATGAAATAGGCCAGGTACGCTGTGTAAGCCAGCCACATCACCATATAAAAATAAGGCAGGAACTGCTTGAATGAACTCGACATGAAGTAAATGGCTGCAACCGTAAAGCCCGCCAGGAAAAACACAATGTCATTCACCGGGGACGGCTTGTAATCGTGCGTTACCGCCATCAAGCCAAGCGTTGCAATAACAGGAATACCAACGCCCCGGGAAAAAGCATCGAGGAATATGGCAACGTTATAATTTGCCAGCCAGCCCGTAACGAGGAAGATCGCGAAATTCGTTGCGGATATCCCGACAATCAAAAACTCTCCGCCGAGCAGATAATTTCTTCGCCCGATGAATGCCGCCCCATAATACAAGCCACAGATGATTAGCAATATACATGAGCCCAGGATACTCACTTCTATCAGTTCCACGAGAACAGCCTCTCTCAATCTGAGGATCGACATCACACTGCATGTCGAAATCGGCAACCAATCGGACGACTATTGCAAACCCAATCAGCGGGGAAATACGGGCTGAATTATTTGACCTGCACCGGTAACTTAAGTTATACGAGCAGGTCAGCATGGCCGCGATTAGTCGACCAGAGACCTCAGGTCGCTGTCGATTTTATTCAGCGTTTCCTGAGAAATAAACCCGCCAGAATATTTTGCCGCCGTCACTAAGGCAAAGCCACGGGCCATGCCAATTTGTGGGTGTTTACCGATACCGGGCAGGTGCTTTTCAAGGATCTGGCTCGTAGTGCTGTTATCCAGCAGCTCGCCAACTTTCGAGTCGATTGAGAACGCCATGGTGTCATCTCCTTGGTTGCGCCCAAAAGGGCAGAAATTCAATACGCAGCAGGCTGTGTAAACTCAGGATCTCAGAAGCCTTTTCCCGGTTCGGAAAAAGCAGGCATGCCCAAGAGCTCTTGTGGGTCACGCATCTGGCCATCAATTTCCACCCAGCCCAGCAGCGTGGAGCTCACACTCCAGCCCAGCAGGCGTTGCATTTCTGCGGGGAGCTGGCGAACCCGTTCAATGGGAATGGAAAGGAAGTGATTTTCTTCGAGGCGCAGGATGGCCAAGTCGTAGGCCATGGTCAGACCAGTACGAGGAAACGCTGTGGTATTGGCGCCACCGCCGTGATAGACCGACCCCAGCCACAACAGCGCAGAGCCTGCTTTCATCTCGGCGGCGATGGTTTCTTCCTGGGTCGGCCCGCGCTCGTCATCCCATTGATGACTGCCCGGAATAACGCGCGTGGCACCGTTCTCTTCGGTGAAGTCCGAGATGGCCAGCATGATCTGCAGACGGGCCTCGCGCCCGAAATGGGGATGTCGCCACAGCGAGGTGGCATCGTCGCGGTGCAGGGGCTGAAGGCCTTGGCCCGGACCGATCTGAATGGCCTGGGTAATGCTGAGTTGAATGTCAGGTGCCATCTCGATGCGGTCGCTGCCCACCCAGACATGGGTTGGTGTCTGCAGGATCTGCCTGGCCGCGCCGATGAACAACGGGTTTAGTGCCACCTCCACCGCCGTATCGCTTCGCCCGATGATGCGACCGATACGACGGGTCTGCATGCCTGCGAAATAGGGGTCTTCTCCGCAGGGCGTGACATTCAAGTAGGTGTCCAGCTCTTCGGTGAGGCACTTGAGCGTCTCTGGCGAGACGAAATCAGCAATGATGACCCCGCCGTCACGCCGAATGATTTCCACCACTTGTTCCACCGACGCATCACTGCTGACCGTCGAGAGTTTTTGTGTATCCATCTGCCTTCTACCTGTCCGGTTTTTCATTGTTCTATCCAGCGAGCCCGGGCAACCGCCTCGTCCCACCGGCGCAACCACCACAGCAACCTCTTATGCCGCTGCCGAAGCCCGTAATGATCTGCTCGGCATTGCCATGATTATTGAATATAGTCATTTGATCAAGTCATTTGATCTGGTTTTTTTACCACCTCGCCACTGCCCCGGCCTCGGTGAGGTACGGCAGTCAGCATCTGCCTCTGGGCAATGGCCACATACCGACGGCAAGACCGCAGACGGAAAGGGTTGCATCGACTCATCTCATGGATTGGGCCAGGACTTTGCGATAGCATTCGTCACCGCCGACGCCGGACCCGGCGGTTGGCGCAAGGCCAAAAGGGGAGAACGCTGAATGGCTCGGATAGGCGCGGAAGAACGCAGACAGGATTTCATTGAAGCGACCATCAGGGTGATCGCAGAACACGGCATAGCCAACGCCACGACGCGGCGCATTGCGGCAGCGGCAGATTCGCCGCTGGCCTCGCTGCATTACGTTTTTCACACCAAGGAAGACTTGTTCTATGCGGTCTACGAGTCCTTGATCAACATGCCGCAGCAATCGCTGCAGGCTCCGGCAAACGCTCTCCCCGCCGAATCGGTAGGGGAAATGCTGCGCCAGTTGGTCAAGTGGTTCATCGCACACCCCGAACGGGCCATAACCCAGTTCGAGCTGTTCTTCTGGAACCTGCGCAATGACCCGGAAATGGCAGCGAAGATCTATACCGTTTCCATCGAAGCCACCCAACAGGCCATCCAGAAGGCGACCGGCGATGCGCTGGATCAGGCCGCACGCACCACAGTCAGTCGGCTGCTCATCAACCTTTTCGATGGTTTGCTTCTCTCCTGGACCGCCCACGGCAACCTCGAACGCCTGGAAGCTGAGACAGAAACGGCTTGCCAGGCGGTTAAGCTGCTGGTGGCCAGCTACTGAGACGTCATTCAGATTGCCGTGGTCCGGTGTGACACGGCAATCCGGTATCCATAGGGTCTGACAGACAAACGGACTGTCGCCTCTTGCCACCCAAACCCACATACCGCCCTGTCATAACGACGCCAAAACCTGGAGTCGCCCGACGCGCAATACCCCCTACCCCAATCCCACCAGGTTCAAATCATCCCAAAAAAATTGCTTCTCGGTGCATTTTGCACCTTGCCCCGGGTAATCTGTCGTCTCATCATGGTCAAATGATCAAGTCAAAAGATCACCCCCTATAACACAATAATGGGAAGCCCTATGTCCTCGCACACTGCTCTTCCGGTTGAGCCACTCGATATATTGATCATGGGAGCCGGTGTGTCTGGCATCGGCGCGGCCGCCTATCTGCGACGCCATCAGCCTCACAAGACCTTCACGATTCTCGAGTCTCGTGAGCGAATGGGCGGCACCTGGGACCTGTTCCGCTATCCCGGCATCCGCTCTGACTCCGACCTGTACACCTTCGGCTTCGACTTCAAGCCCTGGACCAAGGCGAAATCATTGGCGGACGCCGCAGACATTCTCGAGTACCTGCGTGAAGCGATCGACGAGCATGAGCTGGAGTCCTTGATCCAGTACAAGCAGAAAGTCATCTCGGCGAACTGGCAAACGGACAAGGGCTTGTGGGCGGTGCGGGTTGAGGACGGTCACCTGGGGCAGGCCCGCACAATCGAATGTCGCTGGCTGTTCAGCGCGGGCGGCTACTATAGGTACGACCAAGGATTCAGCCCCCGCTTCGAGGGAGCCGAACAGTTCAAGGGGCAGATCGTTCATCCGCAACACTGGCCAGAGAACCTGGATTACACGGGCAAACGTGTCGTAGTGATTGGCAGCGGCGCGACGGCAGTGACCCTGATTCCGGCGATGGCGGACAAAGTCGCCAGCATCACCATGCTGCAGCGTACGCCCTCCTACATCATCAACCAACCAGCCAATGATGCGGTTGCGGCGTTTCTGCGCAAGATCCTGCCCGAGCAAACCGCTTACTCTCTGACACGCTACAAGAACGCCAGGATCACCCTGGCCTTCTGGGCCTTCTGCCAGCGCTTCCCCAAGCTTTCCCGCAAACTGCTGCTGTGGCTGACGCGCAAGGAGCTGCCGAAAGGCTACCCGGTCGACGTCCATTTCAATCCGCCCTACAACCCTTGGGACCAGCGCTTGTGCACGGTACCTGAAGGCGATCTGTTCAAGGCGATCAGCGCGGGTAAGGCCGACATCGTCACCGACCATATCGAGCGGTTCACCGAATCCGGTCTGTTGCTGAAATCCGGCAAGGCGTTGGAAGCTGACATCGTAATTACCGCCACGGGGCTGAATGTGCAGATGTTCGGGGGGATCAGTCTGTACAAGGACGATAAGCCAGTGGTGCTGAGCGACACTCTTGCCTACAAAGGAACCATGCTATCCGGTGTACCCAACTTCGCGTTCGCGGTGGGCTACACCAACTCCTCCTGGACCTTGAAAGTGTGCCTGCTGTGCGATCACTTCTGTCGCTTGCTGGGTTTCATGGACAACCACGGCTACAACGTTTGCGAACCCCGGGCGCCAGACGGGATCGAGACCCGCCCTCTGCTGGATTTCGGTGCCGGTTATGTGCAACGCGCCTTGGACAGCATTCCGCGCCAAGGGCCAAGCGAGCCCTGGGTGATGTCGATGGATTACTTCCGCGATACCAAACTCCTGCGCCGCGGCGCTGTGGCTGACAAGTGCCTAGCGTTCTCCTCCGTACCCAGCACGCCCCGGTGCGCGAACGTCGAGCTGCAACAACAGGGTAGCCGCGGATGAGCCCCGACCGCTTCTGCGAACTGCCTGGCAAGCGCCCTATTTGCTATCGCAGCCACGGGCTCGAAACGGCGCCTGCGGTCATTCTCATCGTCGGCCTGGGGCTGCAATTGACCTACTGGCCGCAACCGATCATCGCCGGCCTGGTCGAGCGGGGGTTTCGCGTCATCACGCTGGACAACCGCGACTCGGGCCGGTCGTTCTTCACCGACGTAGTGCCTCCCACGGCCATGCAGCAGTTCTTGCGCAAGCGCACCCCCGGCTATGACCTGGGTGACATGGCCAATGACGTGATCGGGCTCATGAACGGCCTGAACCTGGCAACGGCGCACGTGGTGGGCATGTCGATGGGCGGCATGATCGCCCAGATCCTCGCTGCCCGTTACCCCGAGCGTATCAGGACGCTCACCTCGATCTTCTCGACCACCGGATCGCTGCGCGTCGGCCAGCCGGCGTTGAAATCCATTCGGCAGTTGCTGCGCCGCCCGCCGCGCAGCGAGCAGGAAAGCGTTCGCGACTACCTGGACATCATGCGCCTGATCGGCTCGACCCTGGAATGGAATGAGCCCGCCTTCCGTGACTATGCCCTGTTGGCCTGGGAGCGAGGCGGTGGCGAGGCCAGCAACATCGGCACGGCCAGGCAGATCGGCGCGATCATCAATTCCGGCGACCGCACCCAGGAACTGCAACGGGTTCATTGCCGCACCCTGGTCATCCATGGCGATGAAGATCTCATGGTCGCGACCAGCGGCGGGTACGCCACGGCAGCAGCTATCCGTGGTTCCAGCCTGGTGCTGCTGCCAGGGATGGGGCACGACTTCCCACCTTGCCTGTCCGGCACGCTGCTGTCCCTGCTGGCAGGACACATGCTGTAGCACGATCACCCTTTCAGGGGCGTGCAGCTTGGCCGCCCCTCTTTTTACCCCCGAAGGAGGCCTTCGACCAGGTTCAAGCAAAACCAAGAACAACAAAATGCTGGCTTGCGCGAAATGCCAGGCCACACATCACCCGCTTGAGCTGTTATCCACGGCCTGGCGCAGGTGCTCCTCTACTGCCCTTTCAACAATGACAACAATTGAGCAAGAGGTACGTATGGACTTCAAGTTTTTACTCCCCAGCAAAATCGTGATGGAACCTGGTCTGCGCGAGCGCACCGGTGAACACCTGCACTCACTTGGCCTGGCCCGCGTGCTCATCGTGACCGATCCTGGGGTCAAGGCGGCGGGCCTGCTGGACAGCGTCTACGCCAGCCTGGAGAAGGCAGGCATCGCCTTCGAGGAAGTGTCGGACATCAAGGCCAATCCGCGCAGCGAGGACGTCAATCAGATCGCGCAGCGATATCGCGGCAAAGGTATCGATGGCTTGTTAGCCGTAGGCGGGGGCAGTGCCATGGATGCAGCCAAGGCCATCAGCGTGCTGCTCAGCCATGATGGACGGATCGAGGACTACGAAGGGTCGTTCACGCTCACCCATGCCATCCCGCCTATCGTTGCCATTCCGACCACGGCTGGCACCGGCAGCGAAGTAACCTGCTTCTCGGTGATCACCGACACCGCCCGTCATTACAAGATGAGCGTGCATGATTACCGACTCGGGCCAGTCCTGGCCTTGCTTGACTCTCATATCCTCGACACGCTGCCCGCGTCGATTGCCGCCGCAACCGGCATGGATGCCCTGACCCACGCCATCGAAGCCTACACCTGCCGCGTGTCGAACCCCATCAGCGACGGCCTGGCGCTGCATGCCATCCGCCTGATCAGCCAACACCTGAAGCCCGCCGTGCTGGAACCCGGCAACCTGCACGCCCGCGAGCAGATGCTGGCGGCCAGCCTGATCGCCGGCATGGCCTTCGGTAATGCGGACGTAGGTAGCGTGCACTGCATTTCCGAAGCCATCGGTGGCATGTACGACACGCCACACGGCGTGGGCAACGCGATCTTCCTGCCCTTCGTGTTCGGCCATAACCGCGATGCCGACATCATTCGCCATGCGCAGGTCGCCTACGCACTGGGCATCGACCCCAACCTCTCGCCGGTCGAGGCCGCCGAGGCCGCCGTCGGCTACCTGTTCCAGATGAGCAAGGACCTGGGCATCCCCCGCTTCGCCGAGGTGAAAGGCGTGCGCGAGGAAGACTTCCTGGCCATCGCTGAAAAGTCGAAGAAGAACTTCTCCGATGGCAGCAATGCGAAGGAGATGACCGTGGAAACCTACCGTGAAATCGTCGCCACTGCTTACCACTTCGTAGCATGAGGGCTGTCAGTCATGAGCGAATCAACCCCCAGCGCTTCGCTGAAGCGCACCCTGGGCCCGTTTTCGGTCCTGTTGTTCGGCCTGGCGTTCCTTGCCCCGTTGATCGTCTTCGGCACCTATGGCGTGATCTCGCAGGCCAGTGGCAACACCACGGCGATGGCCTACCTGATCGCGGCGACGGGCGTGGTGTTCACGGCGTTGAGCTATGGCCGGCTGGTCAGGGTGTTCCCGGTAGCCGGTTCGGCCTACACCTATACCCGCAAGATGCTCAGCGCCAACCTCGGCTTCATGGTGGGCTGGGCCGCACTGCTCGATTACTTCTTCATTCCGATGCTGATCTGGCTGCTTGGCGCCAGCTATCTCAACATGGCCTTTCCAGATGTGCCGCAGTGGGTGTGGATTACCGGTTTCATCGTCTCTACCTCGCTGCTGAATGTGCTGGGCATCCAGGTCGCCAACCGCTTCAACCTGCTGTTGATGGGCGCGCAACTGGCGATCATCGTGGTGTTCATCGGCCTGTGCGTGCATTACATCGTGGCTGCCAATGGCCCTGGTGGGCTGCTTTCGGCCAAGCCGTTCTTCAACCAGGATGTGCCCTTCGCCACCAGCATGGCCGGCGCCGCCATTGCCGCGTACTCGTTCCTGGGCTTTGACGCGCTGTCCACGCTCAGCGAGGAAACCCGCGACCCGGGTCGCACGCTGCCGCGTGCCATCCTGCTGGTCGCCTTGATCGGCGGCTCGGTCTACGTCGGCTCCTCGTACTTCATGTACCTGGCGCACCCCTCCCCCACCTTCGAGTTCGTGGACGGGGCCGCCTTCGAGATCGCCCGCATGATCGGCGGCGACCTGTTCTTCGCGCTGGTCCTGGCGGGGATCATCATCGCCCACTTCGCCGCGGGCATGTCGTTCCAGGCCAGCGTGGGCCGGCTGCTGTACGCCCTCGGCCGGGACAACCAACTGCCGCGCAAGCTGTTCGGGGCCTTGCACCCTCGCTACAAGACCCCGGTCTTCAATATCCTGCTCTGCGGCATTTTCGGCACCGCGGGCTTTGGCCTGACGATCGCCACCGCGACGTCGCTGGTCAACTTCGGCGCGTTTCTCGCCTTCACCGCCGTCAACCTCTGCGCGTTGCGGCTCACCTTCGACGCACAGGTCAAGGACAGCGCTGGCCTGCTGCGCGGCGTGCTCTTCCCACTCATCGGCCTGGCCACGGCCGGCTGGATGCTGGCCAGCCTGGATAAAGACGCACTGATCATGGGCTGTATCTGGCTCGCCCTGGGCGTGGTTTACCTCGCCTGCCGGACCAGTTTCTTCCGCAACCCGGTGCCCGACGCGCTGGCGTAGCGGCCAGCTTCCTATCGAATGCCCTGACGACAACCACAAGGCAAGGCCCTGGCCTTGCCGTTCAATGGCGAGAATCGACATGCAAACCAAACTCTTGATCAACGGTGCCCTGGTGGCCGGCGAAGGCGAAAACCTCGACGTGTACAACCCGTCCCTGGGCAGCGTCCTGGTACAGACCACCGAAGCCAGTCGCGCCCAAGTCCATGCCGCGGTGCAAAGCGCCGATGCAGCCTTCGACGCCTGGTCGCAAACGCCGCCCAAGGACCGCGCGGCACTGCTGCTCAGGCTCGCTGACCGCATCGACGCCCAGGCGCCGGTGTTCGCCCGCCTGGAGGCGGACAACTGCGGCAAGCCGTTCACCGCCGTGCTGCAGGACGAACTGCCAGCCGTGTCCGACGTGTTCCGCTTCTTTGCCGGTGCCGTGCGCTGCCTGCAGGGCTCGGCGGCGGGCGAGTACATCCCGGGCCACACCTCGATGATCCGCCGCGACCCCGTGGGCGTGGTCGCCTCCATCGCGCCGTGGAACTACCCCCTGCTGATGGCGGCCTGGAAACTGGGCCCAGCCTTGGCCGGCGGCAACACCGTCGTGCTGAAGCCGTCGGAACACACGCCGATGAGCACCTTGAAACTGGGCGAGTTGCTCGCCGACATCTTCCCCGCCGGTGTGGTCAACATCGTGCACGGTCGCGGCGCCTCGGTGGGTGAGCCGCTGACCAGCCACGCCCAGGTGCGCATGGTGTCGCTGACCGGCTCCGTGCGCACCGGCAGCCGTATCATCGAAGGCACCGCCGACAGCGTCAAACGCATGCACATGGAGCTCGGTGGCAAGGCACCGGTGTTGATCTTCGACGATGCCGACATCGACGCCGCCGTCGAAGGCATCCGCGCCTTCGGCTTCTACAACGCCGGCCAGGACTGCACCGCCGCATGCCGCCTCTATGTGCAGAAGGCGGTGTACCCGGAGTTCGTGCGCAAGCTCGGCGAAGCCGTGTCCAGCATCAAGTGCGGGCTTCAGGATGACCCGGCGACCGAGATGGGCCCGCTGATCACCCAAGAGCACCTGGAGCGTGTCGAGGGCTTCGTGAACCGTGCCAAGGAACTGCCTCACATTGAGGTGGTCACCGGCGGCAAGCGCGCTGCGGGCGGCGGCTTCTTCTTCGAGCCGACGGTCCTGGCCGGCGCTACGCAGGAGGACGAGGTGGTGTGCCGTGAAATCTTCGGCCCGGTGGTGACGGTTTCGCCATTCGAAGACGAAGCCCAGGCACTGGCATGGGCCAATGAATCGGACTACGGCCTGGCCTCGTCGGTATGGACCGCCGATGTGGGTCGCGCCCATCGCCTGGCCGCTCGCCTGCAATACGGCTGCACCTGGGTCAACACCCACTTCATGCTGGTGAGCGAAATGCCCCATGGTGGCGTGAAGCTGTCCGGCTACGGCAAGGACCTGTCGATGTACGGGTTGGAAGACTACACCGTGGTTCGCCACGTGATGTTCAAGCACTGACCGCCCACGACCCAGATAGCCCAGATCATTTTTCAAGAGGTTTGCATGAACAACATCGAGACATTCGAAAGGCTCGAGTCCAACGTGCGGATGTACTGCCGTGACTTGCCGCTGGTGTTCGATACCGCCCAAGGCAGCAAGATCCGAGGTGAAGACGGCCGCGAGTACCTGGACTTCTTCGCTGGCGCCGGCGCCCTGAACTATGGCCACAACGACCCGCGCATGCGCGATGCCTTGATCGCGTATCTGTCGTCCAACGGCGTGACCCACGCCCTCGACCTGCACACCACCACCAAGCGCCAGTTTCTCGAAGCGATCGAGCGCGACCTGTTCATGCCACGCGGCTGGGACTACAAGGTGCAGTTCACCGGCCCGACCGGTGCCGACGCCGTCGAGGCGGCGTTGAAACTAGCGCGCAAGGCGACGGGGCGTACCAAGGTCGTCTCGTTCTATGGGGCTTACCACGGCATGACCGCCGGCGCCCTGGCCGTCACCGGCAACCGCACTCGCCGTGGCCCTGGGCTTTCCACCGATGTGGTGTTCGTGCCGTACGAAGACAGCCCCTACGGCGAATTCGACAGCATTGGCTTCCTCGAGCGCCTGGCCAACGACCAAGGCAGCGGCTCGGAGCTGCCGGCGGCGGTGATCGTCGAGTCCGTGCAGATCCAGGCCGGCGTCTACCCGGCTTCCAACGAATGGCTGCAACGCTTGCGCAAGTGGACCAGCGATCACGGCGTGTTGCTCATCTGCGACGAAATCCAGGCCGGCTGCGGGCGCACCGGCGACTTCTTCGGCTTCGAGCGCTCCGGGGTGGTGCCAGACCTGATCACCTGCGCCAAATCGATCGGCGGCTTCGGCCTGCCGATGGCGATCGTGTTGATTCGCGCCGGGCTGGATGTGTGGCAACCGGGCGATCACATCGGCACCTTCCGCGGCAACCAACTGGCCTTCTTGACGGCCCAGATCGCGCTCGGCTATTGGCGCGATGAGTCGTTCCTGAAGTTGCTGGCCACCAACTGCGCGGCCATGGAGCGCGCGGTCGCCGGTTTCGCGGAAATTCCTGGCGTCGCCTCCGCGCGCTGTCGCGGCATGATCGCCGGCATCGACTTCGGTCGCGGCAACGTCGCATTCGCCAAGGATGCCCAGCAGCGTGTGCTGCAGGCGGGTGTGCTGGTCGACCGCTGCGGCCCGAACGGCGAAATCATCAAGCTGATGCCACCGGTGAACACCCCGACCGACCAGCTCGAAGCAGGCTTGAAAGCCTTCGGCGAATCGGTCGCGGCGGCGTTTAGCCAGTAATCGCAGGGTTCTGCCGTGCGCCAGGTCGCGCAGCGCGCAGAGTCGATGGGTTATGGCGACCAAGACATCGTGGCCATAACCCAGTCATTCGCCCGCGACAAAGCGTCCGGGCAATAACCGTGTGATACAGGCCTTTCAGATCGAACCTGAAGACAACAACAATAAAAATCGCTGGAGGATCATATGCGCCGATTTGGTTTTCTACTGGCCGTGTTGACGCTGGCCGTTTTCCTGAGTGCCCTGCTTGCCCCCAGGCCTTCTCTCGTCAACCGAGCGGCGGCGCAGCACATGGGGCATCCGATCACCAGCATCGGCGAGATTTTCAGGGGGTATTAACGAGGTTTCACCTGGCCGCTGGCACGCATCCGCCAGCGGCCGCAGGTAATCAATGATCGACCGCACCGCTGGCGCCAAGGCCGGTCTGGCCCCTTACGAACTGGTCGGCGAACGCCGCCCTTTCTGCCTTGGCTCGCGCAGTCCGGTCTAGCCGGGAAACGCCATACGCCACCGCAAATGCCAGCGGCATGGAGAACAGCGCTGGCTGGGTATAGGGGAACAGCGGCTCGGCAAAGTGCAACACATCCACCCACACGAGCTTGGAAAACACCACGAAGCCCATGGCGCTGACCAACCCCACGTAGCCACCGGCCAACGCGCCGCGCGTGGTCAACCCCGACCAGAACATCGACAGGAACAGCACCGGGAAGTTGGCCGACGCGGCGATGCCGAACGCCAGCGCGACCATGAAGGCCACGTTGATGTTTTCGAACACGATGCCCAGAGCTATCGCCACCAACCCAAGCCCGAGGGTGGCCAGCTTGGTCACCCGCAGCTCCTGCGACTCGCTGGCCGCGCCCTTCATGATCACCCGCGCATAGAGATCATGGGCGATGGCGGAAGCACCCGCAAGCGCCAGGCCTGACACCACGGCCAGGATGGTGGCGAAGGTCACGGCAGACAAAAAGCCCAGCAGCAGGTTGCCGCCTACCGCCTGGGCCAGGTGCATGACCACCATGTTGCCCCCGCCCAGCAGCTTGCCACCCACCTGCCCGCCTTCGAAAAACTGCGGCTGCTGGCTGACGATCACGATCGACGCCAGGCCCAGCAGGAAAATGACATTGAAAAAGTAGCCGATGAATCCGGTGGCATAGAGCACCGACTTGCGCGCCTCACGGGCATCGCTCACGGTGAAGAAACGCATCAGGATATGCGGCAGCCCGGCAGTGCCGAACACCAGCCCCAGGCTCAGCGACAGCGCGGTCAATGGGTCGGCCAACAGGCTGCCAGGCGCCAGCAGGCGCTCGCCCAGGGCATGGGTGTCCATGGCCTGGGTGACCAGCGTGTCATAGCTGAAGTCGAACTCGCGCAGCGCCAGGAACAGCACCAGCGAACCGCCTACCAGTAGCAGGAATGCCTTGATGATCTGCACCCAGGTGGTCGCCACCATGCCACCGAAGGTGACATACAGCATCATCAGCACGCCGACGATCACCAGGGCGATGTGGTAGTCCAGGCCGAACAGCAGCCTGATCAGCTGCCCGGCCCCGACCATCTGCGCCACCAGGTAGAAACACACCACGGTCAGCGAGCCGATGGCGGCCATGGTGCGCACCTTACCTTGGTCGAGGCGGTACGAGGTGATGTCGGCGAAAGTGAAGCGGCCCAGGTTGCGCAGCCGCTCGGTCATCAACAGCAGCAACACCGGCCAGCCCGCGAAGAAGGCGATGAGGTAGATGTAGCCATCCATACCGGAGGTGTAGATGAGCGCGGTGATCCCCAGCAACGTCGAGGCGGACATGTAGTCACCGGCCAGCGCCAGGCCGTTCTGCCAGCCTAGGATGCCGCCACCGGCGCTGTAGAAATCCGCCGTCGAGCGGGTGCGCCGCGCCGCCCACCAGGTGATGCACAAGGTGAAAAGCACGAACACCATGAACATGCCGATGGCATGCAGGTTGAGCGGCTGACGCTGACCCGCGTCGAGCGCAGGCGAAGCCAACAACAGGCCGGAGTGCAGCAACAAAGCCAGAGGCAGTAGTTTCTTCATGCGCGCGGCTCCTCTTCCAACCCGGCAACCAGCGCCTGCGTCAGACGGTCGAACTCGCCGTTGGCCCGGTACACATAGAACGCCGACAGCGCACAGAAGAACACGAATAGGAAAGCCCCGGCCGCGACGCCGAAGGTCATGTTCGACCCCTCGGCCAGGCGCCTGGCGATCAGCTCGGGCCAAAACGATACCAACGCGATGTAGCCATAGAACGTGGCCAGGATCAGCACGAACAGGCTCAGGGTAAAACGATTTCTGCGCGTCACCAGTTGCTGGAACCGGGCATTGGCGCGAACACGCGCATATAACAGGCTGGACATGGGACACCTCGATCAATGTACTTGTTGTTATGGGGTGTGCAGGGTTGCCGCTCGATCAAGGCTCGGCGTCGGCGGTATGCGCCTCCTGTTGCCGGGCCCACTCGCGCAGGACGAACTTCTGGATCTTGCCGGTGGCGGTCTTGGGCAGCTCCGTGAGCGACACATGCCGCGGCGCCTTGAAATGCGCCAGACGCTCGCGGCACCAGCAGATCAGGTCCCCTTCGGTGACCGTGGCCAGCGCATCTGGGCGCAGGGTGACGAACGCATGGGGGGTCTCGCCCCAGCGCGCATCCGGGCGCGCCACCACCGCGGCCTCGATTACCTCGGGGTGCTGGTAGAGCACTTCTTCGATCTCCAGCGAGCTGATGTTCTCGCCGCCGGAAATGATGATGTCCTTGGCCCGGTCCTTGATTTCCACATAGCCGTCCGGGTGCAGCACGGCCAGGTCGCCCGTGTGCAGCCAGCCATTGGCCAATGCGGCCCGGGTGGCCTCTGGGTTGTGCAGGTAGCCTTTCATCACGGTGTTGCCGCGCACCACCAGCTCGCCAAGGGTAAGGCCATCGGCTGGAACCGGGCGGCCGGTATCGGTATCCAGCACCGTGGCCTCCTCGAGCATCGGGTGGGCGACACCCTGGCGGCTCATGAACTGCGCCCGGGCCTCAAGCGGCAACTCGTCGACCCCCGGCTGCCACAGGCACAATGTGCTGGGGCCATAGCTTTCGGTCATGCCATAGGCATGGGTGATGTTGAAGCCACGCGCCTCCATCGCCGCGATGACCGCACTGGGCGGGGCAGCACCGCCTGTGATCACCGATACCGGCACCGGAGGGGCACTGGCATGCTCGGCGTGGATCAGCATCGACATCACCACCGGGGCGGCGCTCAGGTGAGTCACGGCATGCTCGGCGATGGCGGCGTTGATCGCATCAGGCTGGACCTTGCGCAGACACACGTGGGTGCCACCGGACAACGTCACCGCCCAGGTATGGCTCCAGCCGTTGCAGTGGAACATCGGCAAGGTCCACAGGTAGACGCTGCGCGGCCCCAACTGGAAGATCAGCGCCCCAGCGCAGGCGTTTAGGTAGGCTCCGCGGTGATGCAGCACCACGCCCTTGGGGTCCCCCGTGGTGCCGGAGGTGTAGTTGATGGCGATCGACTGCCATTCGTTCTGTGGCGCACTCAAGGGTCGCGCGGGGTCGCCCTGGGCCAGGAACGCTTCGTAGTCCAGGTCGTGGGCCAGGTCGGCGCGCTCGGCCTGATCATCGTCGATGCCCACCAGCAAAGGCGGCGCATCGAGCATGGCCAGCGCCTGACTGGCCACGGCCCCGAACTCGCGATCGCAGATCAATACCTTGGCCGCGCAGTGACGCAGGATGAAGGCAATGCTGCGCGCCTCCAGGCGGATGTTGATGCACACCAGCACCGCCCCGGCACCGGGCACGCCATAGTGGGCCTCGAGCATTTCCGGGATGTTCGGCGCCAATATCGCCACCCGCTCGCCCGGCTGAACACCGACCCGCTCCAAGGCACTGGCCAGGGCGCGGCTGCGCTCATGCAATTGACGGTAGCTGTAGCGCCTTGCGCCATAGACCACCGCATCGCGCTGCGGGTACACCTGGGCGGCACGCTTGAGGAACGACAGCGGGGACAGCGGGACATGGTTGGCTTCGTTGGGAGCAAGCTCATGTTCGAGGGTTGGAACCATCATGGCAGGCACCTCATCGACACATTGCTCAGGTTTTGCACGCACATACCTACCTCCTGTTCTTGTTGTTATTGCGCCAGGGCGCGTTACAGGCTGCTGCACAGATGGCCGCCATCGACCACGATCTCAGCGCCGCTCATCGCCCGCCCAGCATCGCTGGCGAGCAGCAGCAAGGCGCCGTCCAGGTCCGACGGCACGCTGAAGCGTCGGCTGGGGATACGCGAACGCAACTTGTCACCAGCCTCGCTGGCCAGGAAGGCCTCGTTCAAATCAGTCATCACGTAGCCGGGCGCCAGGGCGTTCACCCGGATGCCATGGCGCGCCAACTCCAGCGCCATGGCGCGGGTCAGGTGGGCCAGGCCGGCCTTGGCCGCCAGGTAAGGGCCGACGGCACCGGCCACACGGCAGGCGAGGATCGAGGTGACATTGATCAGGCTGCCCCCCTTCCCCGCCACCACCATGCGCCGGGCGCTTTCCTGGGCCACGGCCCAGGCGCCCTTGAGGTTGGTGTCGAGCACGTGGTCCCAGGTTTGATCATCGCAGGCCAGCAAAGGCTGGCTGTCGCTCACCCCCGCATTGTTGACCAGGACATCCAGCGGGCCGGCGGCATCGAGCACCCGGCAGATGTCCTCACGGCTGGTCACATCGAGGGCAAAGGCCTGCGCCCGCCCTCCAGCCACCTCGATGGCCTCCACCAACGCCCGCAGCGGCGCCTGGCGCCTGGCGGTCACCACCACCTCGGCGCCTGCAGCGGCCAGGGTCATGGCGAAGTGACGGCCCAGGCCGCTGGAGGCCCCGGTCACCAGGGCGCGGCGCCCGTCAAGGGCGAACAGTCGGACAAGGTTCGGCTGCATCAGTGGGCCTCCAGGCGCTGGTCGAGCAGCTTCTTCGCCAGGCTCATGCGGTGCACCTCGCTCGGACCGTCATAGATGCGGAACGGGCGAATGTCACGGAAGATCCGCTCCACCACGGTGTCCCCGGTCACCCCGCGGCCACCCAATACCTGGACGCAACGATCGACCACCCGCCACAGCGCCTCGGCGCTGATCACCTTGGCCATGCTCGAATCGACATTGGCGCGCCGGCCCTGGTCGAGCACCCAGGCGCAGTGCCAGACCGCCAGGCGCACCACGTGCAGGTCCATCATGTTGTCGGCGAGCATGAAGCCCACGCCCTGGTGCTCGCCCAGCGGCTTGCCGAAGGCGTCACGGGTGCGCGCATAGTCGCAGGCGATGTCGTGGGCGCGGCGCGCGGCACCGAGCCAGCGCATGCAATGAGTCAAGCGTGCGGGCGCCAGGCGCACCTGGGCATAACGGAAGCCCTTGCCGATCTCGCCGAGGACATCGCTCGCCGGGATACGCAGGTTGTCGAAACGCAGCTGCCCGTGACCACCGGTAAAACAGCTGTCCAGCGAGTCCAGCTGACGTTCATGGATGATGCCGTCGCGCTTCATGTCGGTCAGGAACATGGTCGCGGTGCCATCCTCCATGCGCGCCATGATGATGCCGACGTCCGCGCCTTCGGCCCCGGTGATCAGCCATTTGCGGCCATTGATCAGGTAGTCGTCGCCATCGCGGATGGCAGTGGTACGCAGCATCGACGGATCCGAACCGGAGCCCGGAGCAGGCTCGGTCATGGCGAAGCACGAACGGGCATGGCCCTGGACCAGCGGGCGCAACCAGCGGTCCTTCTGCGCCTCGGTGGCGACCACGTCCATCAGGTGGATATTGCCTTCGTCCGGCGCATGGATATTCAGCGCTACCGGGCCCAGCGGCGAGTAACCGGCCTCTTCGAAAACGATCGCCTTGGCCACATGGCTCAGCTCCAGGCCGCCCATTTCGCGGCTGGCGTGAGGCGTCAGCAAGCCGGCGGCGCGGGCGCGGGCCACCAGGTCCTGGCGCAAGGCGTCGCTGGGGCCGTGGCTGTCCTGGCGGGGGTCGTTCTCGAACGGGATGACCTGTTCGGCAATGAAGTCTCGGGTCTTGGCCTGCAAGGCGAGCAGTTCGTCCGGGAGAGTGAAGTTCATGGCTGTCCTTGTGTGTTCTTGTCTATCGGAGGAATGGGGTGGACGATGCAGTTTCAGGGCAAGGCCTTGGGGTTGCTGATCGCCAATCGGGCAACGGTGATCTGGCGCAATGTCTCGACCAGGGTGCGCCGGGTTTGCGGGGCGTCATGGCTGCCCTGGCGAATGGCGCGAGCCAGTTGGCGGCGCAGGTCGGGCAATGTCGACGGCGCGTCATCGACCAAGGCGACCAGACGCGCCTGCTCCTGATCTTCGGCCTGAGCGCCCAGGCGGCTTTCGCGGGCTGCAATGGCCATGGCGTTGGCGATCATCAAGGCCGGGTAACGCAACTCGCCGGGCAGCGCTGGCAACAGCTGCTCCAGAAGCGTCGCGCGGGCGATCTCGAGCAATTGGTGGGCGTTGGGTTGGGTCATGGCGCTTCGGCTCCAGTCATGTGCAGGATGTCGAGTTCGAGCTCCGGCAACAGCCGGGCTGTCAGTGCCAACTCGAGCGACGGTTCTTCACCGGACAGATGGCGCTGCCCTTGCTGCAAGGCAATCACTGCCCAGCGCAGGGTGGCCATGACCTGCCAGTAGTGCAGCTGACTGCGTTCGATGCACAGCGAAGACACCTCGTGATAACCACGCAGAAAATCCTCCAGCTGGCCAATGCCGCCGGCTTCGAGGTCTGGACGGGTAAAACGCCAGCAGCGGGCGGTGAACCAGCCGAGGTCCTCGCAAGGATCTCCCCAGCCGGTGAACTCCCAGTCGAGCACGGCCTCCAGCCCTTCTTCGCTGGCCAGGTAGTTGCCGGTGCGGTAGTCACGGTGCAACAGGCACAGGGTGCTGCTGCGCGGCGCATGCAGCTCGCACCAGCGCAGGCCCCATTCCAGCACGGGATAGGCATCGGCGAGGGTGTCGAGGTAGCGGCGGTAGGCGTCGATGGTCGCCAGGGCCGGCGAGCTGTCCGCAGCGGACAGGAAGCCCAGCGTGGCGCACGGCGGGCGGACCTGATGCAGACGCGCCAGGTTGGCGCCAAGCTGCGCCGCCAGTTGCGCCCGGCCCTGAGGACCGGCGCCGGTGCTGAGCGCGCGGCCGGCAGCGCTACCCGGCACATACTCCATCAGGAAGAACACCCGCCCATGCACGCGCACATCGCGGCACAGCCAGAGCGGGCGTGGCACTTTCACCCCGGCCTGGTAAACCACCTGCAGCACGGCGAACTCCTGTTCACGGTCAAGGCTGGCGGGTAACGCTGAAAGCGCATCGCTGCGCAGTACCCAACGCCGGACACCGGCCCACGGGCCGCCTTCGATCAGCAGGTCCAGCAGCCAGTTTTCCTGGATGGCACCGCCGCTCAGGCGCTTGCGCGCCTGGATGACCACCCGTGTTGCCGAGGCCTGCTCTCGGATGAACTCGGCCAGGCGGTGATCGTCAGTCATGGCCGCGAACGTATCGCTGGCCGGGGAAATCGTTGGTGAACTGCTCATGGGTCTGTAGGCCCTGCCTTTGGTTTCTGGGTTGGCACAAGCCCAAGAGCAAGGCCTGGGCCAACTCTTCAAAAGTCAGCCACAGGCCGCATACAGCCTGGGTTCTGACGCCTCACCGCCGAGCGAAAGTCAGGCTGCTCGTTGCATATTTGCAAGCTATTGATTCATTATCGAAACATTTCAAATATGAACAGGCCCCGTGATGGATGCTCTTGCCTCCCAGGTCGTCGTGCTGATCAGCCACTTGCAGCGCCCCCAACAACGGAGCCGGCTCGCCCATGTGGTGGCCGGGCTCACGACGGACTACCCCGATACCCGTATCGAAGTCCTCGACACCTCGGTGGCTGAAGCACTGCAGACCGCCCGAGAATTGGAGCAGGCAGGCAAGGTCGATGTGTTCGTCTGCGCCGGGGCGACCGCCGCCTACCTGCGCAAACACCTGACAGGCCCGGTACTGGCGATGCGCGTGGGCAGCGGCGACCTGCTACGGGCATTGGGGCAGGCCCGCGAACGCTCCTCCCAAGTGGCCGTGCTCAGCTACAACCACATCAACCACGACCTGCAAGCCATGGCCGCGCTCTTCACCGTCCAGGTTCACCAGGCCGCCTACACCTCCCTGGAAGAGGCCCGCCAGGCCGTCGAACAGGCGGCCCAGCTAGGCTGTCGCAGCATCATCGGCTCGTCG
>NZ_JBLUPY010000027.1:0-55414 GCF_048068215.1 Pseudomonas sp. NY15372 | reverse complement strand
TGGGCTGTGGCCCACCCCCCGCGCCACACGGCCCACCCACCGGGGGCCGGGGCCCGGCGTGTCGGAGCGGCCTTGTGCCGCGAAAGGGGCCGCACAGCGGCCCCCACAACCTACGAGCGCTTACAGTTCGACGCAGTCGAACTTCACGTCGGTGGCCACGTCTTCGTCATAGTTGACGTCAGCGCGCTCGAAGCCGAACAGGTTGAGGAACTGCTTCTTGTAACCGGCATAGTCGGTCAGCTGGAACAGGTTCTCGGTGGTTACCTGCGGCCACAGGGCCTTGCAGGCGTCCTGCACGTCGTCGCGCAGTTCCCAATCGTCCAGGCGCAGGCGGGCCTTTTCGTCCACCGGCATCGCAGCGCCATCGGCGCGGTACATGCGGTCACGGAACATGCGGTCCAGCTGGTCCTGGGTCCCTTCGTGCACGCCCTTCTCCTGCATGATCTTGAAGACCATCGACAGGTACAGCGGCATGACCGGGATGGCCGAGCTGGCCTGGGTGACGACCGACTTGAGCACCGCCACGTTGGCGCCACCCTTGACCTCGGCGGCCAGCTTCTTGTCCAGGCGCAGGGCGGTTTCGTCCAGGTCCTGCTTGGCCTGGCCCAGAGCACCGTGCCAGTAGATCGGCCAGGTGATTTCCGTGCCGATGTAGCTGAAGGCCACGGTACGCGCACCTTCGGCCAACACGCCGGCGCCCGCCAGGGCGTCGATCCACAACTGCCAGTCCTGGCCGCCCATGACGGTGACGGTGTCCTGGATTTCCTGCTCGGTGGCCGGCTCGATGCTGGCCTCGATGATGGTGTCCTTGTTGGTGTCGATGGCGGTCGACTTGTACGGCTGGCCGATCGGCTTGAGCGCCGAGCGTACCAGTTCGCCGGTCTGCGGCAGCTTGCGCACCGGCGAGGCCAGCGAGTAGACCACCAGGTCGACCTTGCCGCCCATTTCGTTCTTGATCAGCTCGATGACCTTGGCGCGGGCTTCGTCGGAGAAGGCGTCACCATTGATCGACTTGCTGTACAGGCCTTCGGCCTTGGCGAACTTGTCGAAGGCGGCAGCGTTGTACCAACCGGCGGTACCGGCCTTGGTCTCGGTGCCCGGCTTTTCGAAGAACACACCCAGGGTGTCGGCCTTGAAGCCGAAGGCTGCGGTGATGCGCGCCGCCAGGCCGTAGCCGCTGGATGCACCGATCACCAGGACTTTCTTCGGACCATCTTCGCGCACACCCTGCTTGCGGGTGGCTTCGATCTGGTCACGAACGTTGAGCTCGCAGCCCTTCGGGTGAGTCGTGGTGCAGATGAAACCGCGAACCTTGGGATGAATGATGGCCAATGTCTGTACCTCTTCAGGTTTGTGCCGAGGAAGCGCGCCGCAGGGGACGATTCCGTTTGATCAGAGGGTGAGACTACCCCCGCAGGTTATCCGACACATATTACGGAGGTGATTGGCGTGATTCAAAACAACCTGGCTCAACCCTGGTCGTCCGGCAGGCGACGGCGGCCGGTGAGCATCGACAGCGGCAGGTTTTCCCGCAGGCGCACGCTCTCCACCACCGCAGCCAGCAGGTGCACGCAGACCAGCGCCAGCAAGGCGTTGGCCAGGACGCTGTGCACATCCGTGGGCCAGTCGACGCCCCACAGGGCATCCACTTCCTGGGACAGCCAGCCGGTCACGCCCAACCCGACGACGCAGGCAAGCATCAGCAGCATCACCAGCGCGCCGATCGGCGAATGGCCAAGGCGATGATAGGGCGCGCCCTTCACCAGGGCCCTGGCGTGTGCCGCCAGCCGCGACGGCGTGGGCCAGAAGTCCGCCCAGCGCGCGCTGGGCGGCCCCACGAAGCCCCAGACCAGGCGCACGGCCACGCAGGCCAAGGCGTAGTAGCCCAGCCATTGGTGCCAGTCGTCACCCTCTTCGTTGAAGAAGGAATTGGCGAAGAACACCAAGGCCAGGGACCAGTGGCAGCACCTGAGCAACGGGTCCCAGAGCCGCACGCTGGCCATCAGTCATGGATCTCGCTCTTGACCGCCTTGCCGGTCACCGGGTCGTGGTAGATCTCGACCTTGCGGCCGTCCTTGTCGAAGCCGTAGATCTCGTAGCAGTTACCCTTGGTGACCTTGAACTTGTTGATGCGATAGCCCTGCTCCTTGAGTTGGGCCTGGAATTTATCCTGGTCTTGCCAGGTGCTTTTGTCGGCAGTGGTGCATTCGGTGGTGGCGAAGGCGGCGCTGCTTGCGAGCAGCACGCCGACGGCGATCAGGGTCCGCATGGTGATGGCTCCAATGGGAGAAGTGGACAGAACAAGCTTAGCCAGCCGCGGCGCATTTGCCCGAGGGCCCTCTTCACGCCTGCCGGCCATTCATTTACTTTTCGGATCAATCGCAAAGAAAAACAAACTTAACAAATGAACCCAACCCGCCGATGCTGGTGCAATCCGCCGACCCGGCGCCCACCCCTTGCACGGAGAACAACAAGATGAACGACGTGGTCATCGTCGCCGCAACCCGTACCGCCATCGGCAGCTTCCAGGGTGCGCTGGCCAATGTGCCGGCCGTGGACCTCGGCGCCGCAGTCATCAAGCGCCTGCTGGAGCAGACCCAGCTGGCCCCGTCCCAGGTCGACGAAGTGATCCTCGGCCAAGTGCTGACCGCAGGTGCCGGCCAGAACCCGGCGCGCCAGGCCGCGATCAAGGCCGGCCTGCCCTACAGCGTGCCCGCCCTGACCCTGAACAAGGTGTGCGGCTCGGGCCTGAAGGCCCTGCACCTGGCGGCCCAGGCGATCCGCTGCGGCGACGCCGAGGTGGTGATCGCCGGCGGCCAGGAGAACATGAGCCTGGCGCCCTACGTGCTGCCCTCGGCCCGCACCGGCCAGCGCATGGGCCATGGCCAGATGGTCGACACCATGATCAGCGATGGCCTGTGGGACGCCTTCAACGACTACCACATGGGCATCACCGCCGAGAACCTGGTGGAAAAATACGGCCTCACCCGCGAGCAGCAGGATGCCTTCGCCGCCGAATCCCAGCGCAAGGCCGTGGCCGCCATCGAAGCCGGCCGCTTCAAGGATGAAATCACCCCGATCGTGATGCCGCAGAAAAAAGGCGAGCCGCGGGTGTTCGACACCGATGAACAGCCACGCCCCGGCACCACGGCCGAGACCTTGGGCAAGCTGCGCGCGGCCTTCAAGAAAGACGGCAGCGTCACCGCCGGCAACGCCTCGAGCCTGAACGACGGCGCCGCCGCCGTGCTGCTGATGAGCGCCACCAAGGCCAAGGCCCTGGGCCTGCCGGTGCTGGCGAAGATCGCATCCTATGCCAGCGCAGGCGTCGACCCGGCGATCATGGGCATCGGCCCGGTGTCCGCCACCCAGCGCTGCTTGGATAAAGCCGGTTGGCAGCTGGGCGATGTGGACCTGATCGAAGCCAACGAAGCCTTCGCCGCCCAGGCCCTGGCGGTGGGCAAGTCGCTGGAGTGGGACGCTGCGCGCGTCAACGTCAACGGCGGCGCCATCGCCCTTGGCCACCCCATCGGCGCCTCCGGCTGCCGCGTGTTGGTGACCTTGCTGCACGAGATGATCAAGCGCGATGCCAAGAAAGGGCTGGCGACGCTGTGCATTGGTGGCGGGCAGGGTGTAGCGCTGGCGATCGAGCGCTGATCTTAAGGCCCAATCGCGGGACAAGCCCGCTCCCACAGGCCTGCGCTGTTTTCAGAGACACCGCCGTACCTGTGGGAGCTCAAGACAGTTGGCTCCACAGGCCCCGTGTACGCTTGTTGCCATGGGATCCCTGTGGGGGCTTGTCCCGCGATTGGGCCAGTACAGGCAACACCGGCCCCCGCCGCCCTACCCCTTCGAACCCACAACCAAGCCATCACCCCGCAGCTCCCGAGCCGCAGCCACCATGTTCACCAATGCCGCCTCGGTCTCCGGCCAGCCACGGGTCTTCAAGCCACAGTCCGGGTTGACCCACAGCCGCTCGGCCGGAATACGCAGGGCCGCCTTGCGCAACAACTCAACCATCGCCTCCTTGCTCGGCACCCGTGGCGAGTGGATGTCGTACACCCCAGGGCCGATCTCGTTGGGGTAGTTGAAACGCTCGAAGGCCGCCAACAGCTCCATGTCCGAACGCGAAGTCTCGATGGTGATCACATCGGCGTCCATCGCAGCGATCGACTCGATCACATCGTTGAACTCGCTGTAGCACATGTGGGTGTGGATCTGGGTCTCGTCACGCACGCCCGAGGCGCACAGGCGGAAGGCTTCGGTCGCCCAGTCCAGGTAATGCGGCCAGGCATTGCGACGCAGTGGCAGACCCTCGCGGAAGGCGGCTTCGTCGATCTGCACGATGCGGATGCCCGCCGCCTCGAGGTCCAGCACTTCGTCACGAATGGCCAGCGCCAGCTGCCGGGCCTGGGTCTCACGGCTCACGTCCTCACGCGGGAAGGACCACATCAGCATGGTCACCGGGCCTGTCAGCATGCCCTTCATCGGCTTGTCGGTCAGGCCCTGGGCATAGGTACTCCAGCCTACGGTCATGGCTTTCGGGCGGCTCAGGTCGCCGACGATCACCGCCGGCTTCACGCAGCGTGAACCGTAGCTCTGCACCCAACCGAAACGCGTGAAGGCGAAGCCGTCGAGCTGCTCGGCGAAGTACTCGACCATGTCGTTGCGCTCGGCCTCGCCGTGCACCAGCACATCCAGGCCCAGTTGCTCCTGGATCTGCACCGCCTGGCGGATTTCGTTCTGCATCGCCTCGATGTAGTCGGCCTCGGCCAGCTGGCCTTGTTTGTATGCTCGGCGCGCCAGACGGATCGACGCAGTTTGTGGGAAGGAGCCAATCGTTGTGGTCGGAAACGCCGGCAGATCCAATACGGCACGCTGCTTGACGATGCGCTGGGCGAAGACCGACTGGCGCTGACTGTCCGCCGGCTCGATCGCCGCTACCCGAGCCTGCACGACCGGCTTGTGGATACGCGGCGAGGCGGCGCGGCTGGCCTGCACGGCGCGGCTTTGCTCCAGGGCCACGAGCACCTCGGGGGCCTGCGGCGCGTCGATGGCCTTGGCCAGCACGGCCACTTCCTGGCACTTCTGCACGGCGAAGGCCAGCCAGCTTTGCAGCTCGGCATCGAGCTGGTCTTCACGGGCCACATCCACCGGGCTGTGCAGCAACGAGCAGGACGGCGCGACCCACAGCCGCTCGCCCAGGCGCTCGGCGGCGTGGCGCAGCACACCCAGGGCCTTTTCCAGATCGCAGCGCCACACGTTGCGGCCATTGACCACGCCCAGGGACAGGACCTTGTAGGCCGGCAGGCGATCGAGAATGGTCGGGAACTGCTCCGGCGCGCGTACCAGGTCGATGTGCAGGCCATCGACCGGCAGGTTGGCAGCCAGGCCCAGGTTGTCTTCCAGGCCGCCGAAATAGGTGGCGACCAATTTCTTCAGCGGCGCGCGCTGCAGGATGTTGTAGACGCGCTCGTAGGCATTCTTCCAGTCTTGGGGCAGGTCCAGCGCCAGGATCGGCTCGTCGATCTGCACCCATTCCACGCCTTGGCCGGCCAGGCGGTTGAAGATGGTGTCGTAGAGCGGCAGCAGGCGATCGACCAGCTCCAGCTTGTCGAAGTCACCGCCCTTGGCCTTGCCCAGCCACAGGTAGGTCAGCGGGCCGATCACCACCGGCTTGACCGCATGGCCCAGGGCCTTGGCCTCATCCACTTCCTCGAACAGCTGTTCCCAACTCAGGGTGAAGGCTTGGTCGGCGGTGAATTCCGGGACCAGGTAGTGGTAGTTGGTGTCGAACCACTTGGTCATTTCCTGGGCATGAGCGCCACAGCAATTGTCGCTGACGCCCCGGGCCATGGCGAAGAGGGTGTGCAGGGTCGGCTTGGCACCGTCTTGGGCGCCAAAGCGCGCCGGGATCACGCCGAAGGTCAACGAATGGGTGAGTACCTGGTCGTACCAGGCGAAGTCGCCGACCGGCAGCAGCTCGATACCCGCGTCCTTCTGCACTTGCCAGTGCGTGGCACGCAGCTCGCGGCCCACCGCGCGCAGGCCGGCTTCGTCGAGCTCGCCCTTCCAGAAGGCCTCCTGGGCCTTCTTCAGCTCGCGGTCGCGCCCAATACGCGGAAAGCCCAGGTTGTGCGCCAGTGCCATGTCTTGTCCCTCAGAAACGTGAAAATGAATGAGGGGATTTTCCTGGGCACAGCAGCGTGAGACAAACTCATTTAATTTGAGCACAACTCAAGATTTGCTCATGATGCGCCCTCAGCTCGCATCCTCCCTGCGGGAGCGGGCTTGTCCCGCGATCAGGGCCCTCAAGGCCACCCCCCATGTCTCATTCAAAGCAATTCCCTACGCATCCGGACATCCCCCACTTCCCGCCCTGCCCCACAATGCCACTGTGCCCAAACCAGATACCCGACCGCCCATGAGCCAGCTGAAAACGGCGCTGCACGACAACACCTTCGTCTGCGTCATGGAGTTCGTCCCCAAGTCTTCCAGCGAGCGCTTCGCCAGCATCGAAGCTCTCATGGCGCGCAAGCACCTGTGCGGCTGGCCCATGACCGTGGCCATCGCCGACCGCGTCGGCAGCCCGTTCGAAATGTCGCCGCTCGACGCCTATAGCAGCTTCCAGCAGCCCCACCCCACCCTGCTGCACTTTTCCGGCAAGGACCGCGAGCGCCACCACCTGCTCGACCAACTGCAACGGATGGACGCCGCCGGCCTCGACCAGCTCCTGCTGCTGACCGGCGACCGCCTGCCCGGCCACGTGCCCGGCCAGCGCCCGGTGCGCTACCTCGAGTCCGTCGCCGCCCTGCAGATCGTTCGCCAGGCCCGCCCCGACTGGCTGCTGGGCGCTGGCATGCACCCGTTCAAGTACCGCGAGGAAGAAGGCGGTGCCCAGTACTTCAAGGCCGAAAAGAAACTCGCTGCCGGCGCGGATTTTCTCGCCCTGCAACTGGGCTTCGACGCCAGCAAGCACCTCGAAGCCATCCAGTGGATGCACCGCCAGCCTAACCCCAAGCCGCTGATGGCCTGCGTGATGGGCCTGACCCTGGGCCGCGCGAAGATCTTCGAGCACGTCGCCGGCATCGTCGTCACCCCCTCCATGCACGACCTGCTCGCCGCCGAGGTCGCCGTGTCCAAGGCCCACGCCCAGGCCCGCAGCCTCGAGCGCCTGGCCCTGCAGATCATCGGCCTGCGCCTGATGGGCTATGCCGGCATCCACCTCTCCGGCATCCACGACCTGGAACAACTGCAGGCACTGGAAAACACCCTCAACGACTGGCAGGCCCGCATTCATTCGCTCGAACAATGGGCCCCCGCCTGGCGAGCCTGCTGGCAGATGCCCGGCCTACCCGCCGTCACCTTCCACCCACCCGGCGCCAACTGGCGCCTGGGTGAGTCCCAGGTCAGCGCCTCGCCGAAGGAAACAGCGCGTTACCACCTGCTGCACGGCGCGCATTCATTGCTGTTCAGCCGCACCAACTGGCTGAGCCAGGCCTTCGGCTGGGCCGTGCAACGCCCCCTCTGGGCAACGCCCACCGGCGCCCGCGTGCTTCATCGCCTGGAACGCAGCGTGAAAAGGCCATTGCTCGGTTGCGACACCTGCGGCTGCTGCCGACTGGAAGACACGCTCTATATCTGCCCCGAAAGCTGCCCCAAAGGCCTGGCGAACGGCCCCTGCGGCGGGACCACGCTCAACCGCTGCGAGTTTGGCGACCGGGAATGCGTGCACAGCGTGAAATACCGCACCGCCAAGGCCGTGCAGCAAACCGCCGTGCTGACCGAACGGCTCATCCCCTGCATCGAAGAAGACACCCGCCACCGCAGCTCCTGGCCCACCTGGTTCGAAGCCCCGGCCGCAGCGCCCCTGACCATTGCAACGCCCTGTGGGAGCGGGCTTGCCGCGCGATTAGGCCATCAAGCCGAGCCCAAATCGCCAAGCCAGCTACCTACTCCAGAGACCGAACTGGAAAATTAATCCACAACGAGGTTTATCCACAGGCAGGCATGGCGCGTGCATTCGAGGCGAAGCTGCTCGGTGCTATGGAAACAGATCATCCAAACGCTGATAAGCCATCGCCCAGGGCAGCCGACGTGCATTGGCTCTCATCCGCTCGTAAGCCTCACGCGCTTGGTCAAGTGTGATGACCTGCGACAATTCTCCCAGCGACAACCCTCTGCGTAACAAGTGGCCATGCTGGGCTTCAAGCTCTTCGAAAAACAGGATATCGGGCACAGTGAATTGGTAGGGAAGCCTGAAGAGCTCGTCCAGCAGCTCTCCTTCTTCGAGGTCTATCAGGATGTTGGCATCACTGATGAGCAACTGCATCCAATAACTCCAGCTTACGTGCCTGATGGAACTGGAAAACCGTCATGCCCAACAGCTCAGCGGCCTTGGACTCGCTCAAGATGCCCTCGCCCAACGCGCGATAGACCAATTGCTGGAACAAACGCGTGGACTCCTGCCGATAAGGCTGCCCGGGCTCCTGCTTGCGCCATCCTTGCTTGACGAAGACCATGAACAAACGCTCCCGCACATTCTGCGGGATGATGCCCAGGTCCGCGGCACGATAAAGACAACCCTGCATGCTCAGTCCGTATTCAGTCTTGAGCAGATAGAGCTCGCGCATCTCCAGCATGTGCCGCTTTTCACCCAACTGCTGGCGTATCGCGCTGGCAGGCACCAGGAGGGAAGAGGCAAAGCGGTTGCAGGCCTTTTCTTCATCCAGCGTTCCGGCCAAGCGGTCATGCAGCAACAAGTATCCCAACTCATGAGCCAGCGTGAAACGCTGCCGATCACCCGGCCAGTTGGCAGACACCACCACAACCGGCTGCCCTGCTACCGTTGCCTGCAAGCCATCGAATTTTGCCTGAGCATCGACATCCGTGATGATCACCAGGATGCCACGAGACTCCAGCACATCGATAAGGTCCGGAATCGGGCTTAGACCCAAGTCCCACTCGGCACGAACCTGGTCCGCCAATGCGTCGATCTGCTCCAGCGCATCCACCTGTGGCGCCAAGCCTCCAGGTACGGTAAATGCCTGCACCGGGTACTCTGGCCAAAGATTGATCAACTCCTGCCAGCGCTCCGCCTGGTCCAGCACATCGGCCTCGATGCGCTTGAGGGTCGCCTTCGGGGTGCTGGAACGCTTGCGATACTCGATGCCGGAAAGCTCGACCTTCGTGGGGCGGAAGAAATATTCGGCACGTACAGACAGGGCCTTGCTCAGACGGATCAGAACGCCGGAACTGGGCATGCTCTGATCGTGCTCGTATTTCTTGATCATGTTGGAGCTGACGCCAACCTGGTCTCCGAGCGCCTGCATCGACAAGCCAGCAGCAGCGCGGGCACGTTTCAGGCGTTCGCCGATCATTGCTGACCTCCCAACAAGGTTTATGAAATTTATTAAAGATTAAAAAATATAAACCCACAAAGGATTCAGGTCGAGCAGGTTTTTGCTGCGGTCCGGGCAAGCTATCGCTGTGGACGGCGCAGTACAAGGCTCGAACCCGCCTTAAAGCATCGCAAATCTTTGCAGGAGAACGACTGAGCATCTGTGCCCATCTGCGCAGCCCATCGCGAATAACCTCTGGCTAACGCCAACCCTGGACTGCCCCCAAGAAGTTGGACACCAATCCAGCCCTGTGGGAGCGGGCTTGTTCCGCGATGGGCCGCACAGCGGCCCTTGTGCCCGATGTCTACACCTATTCTTACTCTCCCGCCCCAGCCCGCCCCTCACCAAGCAGCTTCCCGCACTGCTCACCAGCCAAACGGCTGATGATCTTGATCGCCTGGTGAATCCCCGCCGTGGCGCGGAAACTCAGCTGCGGCTGGTGATCACATTCCAGTTGCTCGTCATGATGCACCAGAGACTCGCCGAGCAATTCGAGGGTCCAGACATAGCTCTGGAGGCTGGCAATGCGTTCGTGATCAGTCATGGGGCACCTGCCTTTGTGCAGGCGTTGGGTTGCCCTGGGTATGGATGGGGTAGAAACGGTGGGGTTCAGGCGCCGGCGAGGTTAGGCGGCGGAGAGCGGATGCGAGGATCCTTAATGGACTTCCAGTGGTCATGCATGAGTTCCTTTCGTTATGGAACTGCCACCGCTCGCGGCCAAGCAAGTTGAGGTGGCAGCAGTACGCGGGTTGGCCGACCGGGACGAAAGGGGCCCGGCACACCCGAAGGTGTCCCGCGCACCACCGCCATGACGCAACATCGCGGGCACAAAAAAAGCGCCTGCGATGAAGACTGGGCGCTGTTGCGCCTTTCGATTCCGACCGGCCAAGGTCGCATCGCCGATGTGTCGGCGACATGGGCAATTTATCCCTGTGTACTGTCCAGCGCAAGACTCGCAAGCCTTCAATATGGCGCGGCCTTTTGTAGGAAAAGGGCGCGCAGAACGAATCGCCTCTCTTAAGCAGCCATCAAACACATCAAAGCGGCATCCGTTTGCAAAATCATGTACCGGCTTGCTCGGTGAGCCACTTTAGGTCACCGTAAAGACAAATGTCATTACAAAGGACCGATATCATGGCATCCATCAATGTTCGTATCGACGACGATCTCAAAATCCGCGCCTATCGTGAGCTCGAAAAATTGGGCGTCACGCCATCCGAGCTGATGCGCCAAGCGTTGCAATACGTGGCAGAGCGCGGGCAACTGCCTTTCAAACCGGTACTCCTGACGGAAGAGGATGAAGCCCTGCTCGCCACGGTTCGCGAACGCATCGCCTCCCCTCAACGGGTAAAGGTTTCGCTGGATGACCTATAACCTCGAATTCGATGCCCGGGCGCTGCCGATGGCTTGCCTTATCACACAGAAAACATCTGGCTAGCGCCAACCTGTAGGAACACCTTGTGCCGCCGCCCCAATCCTCACCAAGCTCACCACTCCAGCGCCCAACGCATACAGCGAACCTCTACTCCCCCTCCTCAGCCCGCCCCTCACCAAGCAGTTTCCCGCACTGCTCACCCGCCAAACGGCTAATGATCTTGATCGCCTGATGAATCCCCGCCGTGGCGCGGAAACTCAGTTGCGGCTGGTGATCACATTCCAGTTGCTCGTCATGATGCACCAGAGACTCGCCGAGCAATTCGAGGGTCCAGACATAGCGCTGGAGGCTGGCAATGCGTTCGTGATCAGTCATGGGGTACCTGCCTTTGCGCAGGCGTTGGGTTGCCCTGGGTATGGATGGGGTAGAAACGGTGGGGTTTAGGCGCCGACGAGGTTGGACGGCGGAGAACGGATGCGAGGATCCTGAGTGGGCTCAACGTAAGCATGCATGAGACTCCAAGTTAGGTTGGAGCTGCCACGCACCGTCGCCAAACAATGGGTGGCAGCTGTACGCAGGTTGGCGAACCGGGAACTTGGAACCCGGCAGACCCGAGGGTCTCCCACGCACAGCCGCCATAGCACGAGGCCGCAAGCATAAAAAAAGCGCCTGCAGTCGTGTGGGGCGCTGATGCGCCAAGTTTATCCGGGTCGCCAAACCCGGTCGCGGAATTTGCCGCGACTGAGGGCAATTTATCCCTGCAGGTCCGCTAGTGCAAGGTCAAGGCTGCATGAAAAGGCCGTGACTTGCCGTAGGAAAAGGCTTGATATCGCTTAGTTCGGCGGCCATCACCCAAATGACGCCGCGCCTCTTCCGGTAAAAGGTGAACCGCCTATTGCACTTGTATAACAAGGATCAACAGGGTTGGTTGCTGTGTAAGCATTGCCGGTGAGAGTGCCACAGACAGCACCAAGTCGCAGATGAATCCACCAACGATGGCCACCGTCAGGTCATGAAGAAATTTACGCATTTGGGAGAGTCCCGTTTCGTTAAGGGACTCCCATTAAATTGTCACCGCTCGCGTGCCAGAACCACCCTGGCACATTTTTTTTGCCGCTCTGAAAGCCGCTCATGCAGGTGTATTCGCGTGCCACCAGCGGGTTGTTCTAGGAAGCTTGTCACCACTCATGACCAAACAAGTCAGGGTGGCAGCAATACGCGGGTTGGCCGACCGGGACGAAAGGGGCCCGGCACACCCGTCAATCTCACTTTTCCTGACCGCTTTTCCGTGCCCGTGGCGATGCCGGCCTCGACACTGCCTTCTTCGCTTTGGCTGCCGCAGGGCTTTTCCCTCGTTTCGGTCCGGCCACCACGTTGGAACTGGCCAGCGGCGCGGCCACAGCGATTGGCCCACCAGCCTTCAACTGGCCAACATTGTTGCCGACGACCGTTCCAGTGGGCTTATCTTTGGCAGTCATCACCATACCCATCCGCACGCCAAAGAGACGCAGCACGGCCTCCAAAGTGCTGAGCTTCGGATTCGACTTCCCGCTTTCCAGTTCGTACAGGCTTTTCGTGGACATCTTGCACATGACCGCGAAGGTCTCTTGGTCAAGCCCGGTGACTTCGAGCCGCAGACGGCGGATGGATGTCCCAATTGGATCGAGCCCCGCCGCGTTGCGCTTGACGATATCCTCTACGAGCTGAGCGCGCTCTTCAGGCTGTAGTTTTTTCATCGCAGTCCCCACTCCACGAGTCGCTTATCCAGGTTATTCACGGGTAGAGAGGCTGCATTGCGCATCGATTCAGGAGCATCGGTCAACAGATCGGGCAACGCCCGGAATTCCTCAGCCGCATTCATCAACCGTTGCAGCAGAACATCGGGATCAGTGTAACCAACAAGCTCAGCGCAGTTGTCGCTCCAATTAGAAGACCCCTTACGCTCCGCCGCCCACTTCGTCGTCCGTGTGATGCCTTCTTCATCCAGGATCATTGGCGCGAGGTCATAGATTGGCGCTAAACGAAACCTCCCACCCTCACGCATGATGGAGGTGTTGCGGCCGTGGTTATCGGTGTTCCCTAGAATGCGGTTCAGCAGATCGCGCCGCACGTACTCGAACACCAGGTCGTCCACCTCATCCTGCTGGCCGTTCTCGATCCATAGACCTACCAGTCGGTGAACCACTTCGGCGTGTGCCATCGGATGCCCGTAGCCGGTAATGCCGCAGATCGAGTACACCGACTCCAGCGGTATCCGCTCCACCACGCCATCCACTACTCGGCGATCAAATCGTGGCATCCAGAGGCTTGGCTTCACCGCCTCTTCAAGTGCCAAACCATCAGTGGGAACCGTATCAAGGCCGAGGGCAGCAACCGCCTTGTAGTAATGAAACTCTGTTCGCAGGATGTCTTTGTCGCGCTCGCCACCTCGATTACGCGCGAACTTGATCAGCCAGTGACGGCACGCCTGGTCATCGGGGAGCATCGCATCAGCGTACAAAGCACCGTCGCGGGCTTCGGTCATGACCAGCTTGGGGGCTTGCCCGTTGGCACCGGTAGCACCGCCCAACGCCGCACCGGCTTCATAGGCGTACTCAAGAAATTCGTTCGTCCTGTCCACGACCTCAGCGGGCGCGAAAGCCTCGTTCCGATCTGGCTGAAGGCCTTCCACCGACTCCTTGATGCGCACATGCCCAATAGGGGCCGGCGTGAAACGTTCTAGAAGGTACAGCCCCATTTCCACGCCTTCGGGTTTAAGACGCCCGTAGCGGGATTCAAGAGAATCCTTGGCAGCACCAGAGGGAATGATGTCGTAGAGGAATGCTGGATACCCTTTGACGTCATGGTGGTCCCAGTTCAACGGAAGGTTAACGCTTAGGGCTAGTTCGCAACGATCTTCCATGCGGTCAACGTTCGCGATGATGTATTCGTCGTCGTATGCGACAAGACACCTTCCATCAGCAACACGCTCGGGGTTCTCAACCGTGAGTGTTGCTGCATCGCTCCATGCACCATCGGAGAAAGCCTGGATCGTGAGTCTGAGCGGCATCGCAACACCATTAATCAGCATTTGAATGCTGATTATCATAGTGCGCACGGGAGAAACCGGCAATACTTTGCTGATTAGAAGCGTCAGCACGGGTAAAACCGGCACCACACTACCGATTATGCATTCACAGCGCATGGGAGGGTGCTAGAGGTAGTTGCTGCGCCTGGGAAGCAGAACTGCCTGTGATTCGGCTTTTGGGTTATAGGGCCATGTTTATTTGCGTGGTCAGGTGGTGGATGGCTACCAAGAGGCGCAGCATGCCGGCACACCTTCAGAAGAAGTCGAGCAGCTACGGCAGCACGCGGAGTTCCTGTTTCAGTCAGTGACGGATTACCAGCTTCATGCGTTGAGGGGGCAGCCGTTCGATAGTCACTGAACTGACTCGATAAGATCTGCCCTCAGGTTCCGCACCTTGCCAACGCGTTACCACGCGAAAACGGTGATTTTTTGATCTTTGCTGCTACGCCAGCTAACTGCAGGTCGTGGATGCTGCTTTTGCCTGTCAGGCATGCGTGCGACTAGTCGTGTTGAATGCAAACGTATGGTCACACGGGTGCAATTACGCACACAATCGCGCCGGCCCCGCAGAAACACAGGTTGAGATCGATAGATCCGCCGAGCTTTATAGCCTGGCGCATTGGACTCGATGGTCAGTTATAAACCAAAAAAAGGCCCCACTCAGACTATTCTGGCGGGGCCGTTTGCTGGCGTCCTGCTGTCACGAACACTTACGCTGTGACATAAAAATCGCTGGATGCCCTTGTTTTACTGGTGCGGAGACAGGAGTCGAATCAGGCACCAATAGACCCGTATTTATTGACATCTAGCCTCTAGATTCCCAAACCGTATACCTAACCGTATACCTAAAACCCAATTCACCCTCCCCTGCCTTGGCGGCATCGCAAGACACAACCCCCCGAGCAGCACCTCTGCCTGCCTGTCTTCTGACCGCTTAGCTGGCCGACCGGCTGACGGCTGACGGCTGACGGCTGACGGCTGACGGCTGACGGCTGACATGCAGCCGCGCCCTGGCAACAAGCGTCAAGTCAAACTTTCGGGATCGTTGGGGCCTCAGCCGAATGAAACAGAAGACGGACATCCCAAGGAAAATCTCAGCTGCAGGGAAACCGCGAGTCCCCGTACCCGTGTAGGGAGGGGGGGTTGGGGAGGACCCAAAAACTGCAAATGTAGACGCTTAACCCGAGCACCTAAGCCAGTGAACTGACGCTAAAAAGGAGCTGTGCTGTTCTCGGTCCGAACCTCCGCAAAGCGACCAGAGTCCCCAGCCAGTTTGGGCAGTCCAGGGGCCTACAGCGCTGGTGGCTGAGCCGTTTTCGGGGCGTGGGGAGATTCAACGCTTAAAGTCGGTGTTCCTGGTGTTCTTGGTGTTCCAAAACCGCTGAAAGCTACAGACCACCGGACCTGTAGCCGAGGAACACAATTGAGCAAAGCGTGGAACACGAAGGTGCAGGAACACGAAATGTGTTCCGTGAATTGGCCTAGACCAATCAAACATAAACGTTTGCGGAGAGGAGACGATCTGAGCTAACGGAAGCTAAGAAATGGGTACCGCCCAGCGGCTTGAAACTAATCAAGGCAATGTGCCACTCTCGAATGTGCCCTATGGTGGGCTTGGCGTAGACCCTTTCGCAGTGCGCACCACCTGGTTGGCAGCCCTCACTCTCACTATGGTATTTTTCTCATGGATCGAAAAATAGCCGTGGCGCGTTGCCACGAAATCCAGTTGGCGATGAAGGATCGAGAAGCAGCTCGACTTGAGCGTATTCCTGAGATCGGCATGGCGGTTCAGCTAGCCCTCCATATCAGAGGGCTTCCTTTGTTGGATTATGAACTTGTTAAGTTGGTAGCCACGACGCTTATCGGAATCCCTCGGCTTGCGGTAGATAGAATCACAAGACTGTTAGCCGAAATCGAGTTCGTTCGTCTGGGCCAAGAAGGCAAGGCCATCAAGTCAGTGCTTCCCACAGTCCCTTATTTTGAAGAGCTCTACGACGGGCTCGGCGAGTATTTTGAAACTGAGTCTTGTCCCGACGAGTTTGAAACCTTAACCTTGCAAATTGTCGATCGGCTCGCTGGATCCCCTCATAACATCGACTCTCTAGCATCATCACTGGGCGCAGACCGTAAAGCATTCGACCATAGTGTAGAGATAGGAACAAAAAGTAGCTTCCTCATCCTTCAACGGCACCGCAGCCGCGATATTCTTATGAATCCAACTTACTTCACGGAGAACGCTGATATTTTCGCGGACCAGGTAGCTAAGGTTGGCGCAAAAACAGTTCAACGGACACTTGACCTCCTCAAACGCGCCCAAGGGTGGCCGCTTTCTCTCATAGAAAAAACTCAAGAGATTGGGGGCAAAAAAGTCAGCCCAGATGAAGTTGCATTACTTAAGCGTCTCGCACAAGACGGCATGGTTAAGCCTCCCTCCATCCTCACCTCTCATGCTGGTCAGGCGATATTCATGTTTACGCCCACGCCAGGACAAGTGAAAGTTAGCCCGCTTAAACGAGAGCAATATGAAAGAGCGCTTGCCATTGTTTCGGCGGTCAGACAGGGCGAATTGCTCCCTAACAAATACAGCATCCGGAACCCAGGTGCCCTGCTGTATAGATTGATGACTGACCTCCAGCTCAAACCAACAAGCGACTATGCAGAGCAATATAAAAATCTCGTAGTGTTACGCATCGCCAAACTTGAGAAGTTAAGTAACGGATGGCATCAACTTAAAATAATCGATACGCCGGAAAACAGAGAATCTCTAAAAATTGCGTACAAACTTGTCCAAGGTGAAAAAATCGCTGACCTAGACATCGACAAGGATGCGGTAGCAGCGATGACAGGGAACCAAGAATATGTGGAGTCGCTGGTAAGCTCCAAGTTGTTACGAGAGCGGGAAAAGATCACCCTTTCTGAAGAAACCCAGAATGAGGTGACTCAGCTACTCTTGGAGGGAATTTAAATGCTAAAAGACAGGGCTCAGAAGGCCACAGCACTAAAATTTTGTGTCTCTAAGCGTTGGCTCCCTCAACTTGAAGTTGAGATCGAATCGAACAATCGCCTGGGACAATCTAGATACTTACTGACGGATCTAGATGTCTTATCGATAAGCTCATCACCAGTTGGAATGCATAGCAAAATTGTCTTTGACTGTAAAAGTGGTATGCGCGAATCTGCCATTGGTAGAGCTTTTTGGCTAAAGGGTGTTATGACTAAAGTCGGCGCAGATCACGGATTCGTCGTTCTGAACTCAAAGTTGAAGCTGAGTCGTGACCATCGAATCAGTGCTTCTGAGCTTGGTGTATCTCTTTTGCATGACTCTGAGTTTGGAGATTTAGCCCAAGGTCTGGAAGGCTCCATTGATCTCCCCTATGACTATTCACTTATGGCAGATATCGAGGCGTGGGAGGAGTTTTTAGCGCTACGCTCCAGATCACCTGCTTTTGCTGAATACATGGGATATGCAACCAGCACCTTTTGGACGATCAAGGATTATGGTGAACAGTGCCGCAAAACCGTGGCCAGATTACGAAAATTACGACCCGAGTTAGATCCCTCCAAGAAAGAGCATTTAGCCATATTTGGCGACGCACTCTGTTTGTTCCTGATCTCCTTATCGAGCCTCGCAAATAGGTTATTCCTACTATTAATGCGACCGTCAGCGGCAGACGAGTTCTCTTCTGCGTTACTCGCGTCCGTGTACGGCGGCTATGAGAATCTGCAATCCGCAAAGAAAATTAGACAGCTAGCAACTGGGCAGTCTGACGATGCTGTAAGCATATTCCCTGATGTAGAGCGGTTCGAACAACTAGTGAGAGAAGTAGTTCAGGCTCCGCAGCAAGCCCTACCTGCGGCTCTCTTGGCTAGAGAGCTGGCTTTCAACTTCTTAAAAGACGTGCCAGAAACCGGTCTCCAAGTCGACATCTCTAACGAGTCACCTTATGCATCGAAATTTGTTCTCTTGGCAGCAGAATATCTTCAAAGAGCAACAAAGTTGCCGCCAGAATTTGCGAGCGCATATGTAGAGCGCTCGTTCTCCTTAATGAATAGGGCAATTATCAAAACTTCGCCGTGAAAATTGAACCAGCATATTGACTCAGACTTGCCGCTTATAGTAGGGCGAACAAGATCAAATAGCCATAACACTGGTTCAACTAGACACCGCTAGGGGGAAATTAGCCTCATCCCCCTAGGTTTCCCACGTTCACCACTCATAACGGTACCGATCGTGCCTAACAGCGGGCCATCCGGCTATGAAACTTATTAAGCAGATGAATTTTCACGCAACACCAGAATAAAGCTTTATCGACACCAACAATGACATCGCAAACTAAAAGCACTATAACTATCCAAGGGCGTTGCTGCATTACAACTTCATAAGCAGGCGAAAGCCACAATGCAACAGCTGGAGTTTTAATCCAAAAAACATAAATTGTAACCAACGTCAACACTGTCGACAAAGCAATCAGCGACCTTGCCATATTCAAGTTCAAATTACAATCAGAAGTTAGACTACTGAATATCAACCTAACCTCCTCGAATAACTTAGGCAACTCAAGCCGGAAGCGTCTTTCTTTCTGATTAACCTCTAATTTAATCGAGTTGATAGCAATCATTTGACTTCTAATCAACCAAATTATAATAACGAAAAATATCAAAGAAGAAGCCAGAACCGCTAAGTTAATAGTAACATAGCTTGGATCACTCGAGTCTTTCAGCTGCGTAGTTGCCAAAATGGTCGACACTGGAATAGCAAGGAGCTTTCCTTGAATCCCAATCAATAGCCCATTTAACTTAACACTGAACTCTCTCTTCTGCTCGTGTAGCTTATCCAAATCATTATTAAAAGAGAAATTCGATATAAACAACTCATAATTGTGTTGAGCATTTTCGAAAATCTCATCGCAATGACTGAGTAGGTGAGACAGACGATTAGCTTCATCGCAAGACTTTAGACTTGCGATTATTGCATTACGAATAATTCGCTTTTTCTCAGCAGTATGTATTGTATCAGCAAGTATCTGATTCAATATATTCAGACCACGGCGAACGACCTGCGCGCTGCGCTCCACAGTCTCCGAATGGACGCCATGCGTTATGTAAATTTTCTGATCATACGTTAAAAGTGCGAAGCGATTGCCAGCTGTCTCTATGATCGCTTCACCTTCCAGCCTTTTAAGAAGATCTGATGCCTCCACCACAGCTGGTACTACAACGTCGCCAGAGGGCGCCCAGGTCCGGAATCCAGAGTCCATAAGCGCGTAGTTTTCTGGCAGACAATGCAGTCGAAAGAGCGCTAGCAAGTCATTCTGGTCCCTTGCCAAGCAGACGGCAGCGCCCCGCGGAGGGACAATTCTGACCTCAATATTCTGACCTATAGCTACAGACGCTAAAGTGGTCAACTTACCGCCTTGGCGAACTTCCACTTCAGTGGTGTCGCTATTATTTAAGCGACACAGAATATCAAGTTGAGGTGTTTGTGCTAGGAAGCTCGTGCATAGCGCATAACCCGACCAGACCAGATCGCAGATATGGCTTAAACCTAGAAGCTCTTCCACCTCATCGATCGCAGTCACAGTCTGCCCCTACGCTTTGGGAATATTAGGCTTAATACTATCTGGCACACGTGTAATTACCAAATGATCATCCGCATTTAGATAGATAGTTTTATTCTCCAAAGCGACCTGCTCAAAAGACAAAGTATATTCTTTGTTTGGACCCGAAACTCGATACTTAAGTAAAGCCTTTAGAAATTTTGGAACTGCCTCAAATTCAGCAGGAATTTCAACCTTACTTTTTGCGACAAAGTCTATAAAGTTATCCGGATCCCCCGGCTCCAACTGATTTGCAACCTCACGTAGGGTTATAGGCTCGCCCTTTTCCGCCTTGCCATCCGCCCACTCTTGAATCGCACGACGACAATTCAGAGCTTCATCTTCTGTTTTAAACTCTTCACAATAATTCTTAATCAAAGCAACGAGCTGCTGGGTGTGTTTTGACGGATCGAGATACGCTTCTTCATCGATACCCAGCAGAGATTTGAAATAGCCCACCACGGTGTCTTTACGATTTTTTCCTTTTAGAAAAGACACATGAGGTGCTTGAGGGTCAAGATCTGCTTCCTTCCAACGCTGAATATCGACATTAGCTGCGAAGTGGAGTTTGTCGATATCAAGCGTATCAATCTCCTCCAAGTCCATCTGTTCATTAATGCCGATACCTTTTGCGTTTTTAATCAGAACAATCATAAGATTAGGCTGACCATCCAATAGATAATCTATGATAGTTAAGAAACCGCCTGTTGCAAGCGGTGCCTTTTCAAGTTCTATCTTAAGCTGGGAAAGAGCATCACGAGAAAACTGATAAAAACTCAGTTCATTACTGAAGTAGCGCTTCGTTTTCGTGTCAAACCAACTATCATTAAGAATTCGAGCATACGCCATGTTTCCCTCACCACGATAACTTGTGAGGATGGTTTTAACTAGGCTATCTGCTTTGGGGTCAGGTAGATCGATCTGTCGCTCCCTAGGCATCAACTCAACCAATTTATCGCGTTGATTCGTCACAACCTTGTGAAATACAAAACCTTGCAGCTGGAATTCCATGGTTATCCCTTTCTAAGACAAAGCGCCCGGCCGAGCGAGGCGGTAGCAAGCTATAGTGGCATGAAGCCACATATCTCTCCTAGGGTCCAGCTGCAAGGAAACCTGGACCTGTGCGCCTCTCAATTCTGTATATGCATACAGTACATTGCTAGCAGAGACGTCGCAAGCCCAGCTAAGACCTTGCTCGCAGGGCGGGGAAATGCCTTAGAGCACCGGCCTATCCTTGATCCTCCAGCCGAATAGCTTGCTTCGTATGGGGCGATGCCAGCCAAGCACAGGCTGACCGATAAAATCTAGGCCTTGGATTTACTAACCCCAAGACGTGAACAGCCACATTCACGTCATTCGGGCCTCTGCTATGCTGTGTGTAAAAAATAAGTACGGATCAAAACACCACAACAAATTAATTCTGAAGTGGTGTTTTAAGCCGTTGTGAGTATGACACTACAGATATCAAAGTCAGATGTTAATTAGCTGATCAAACTTAATTTTGCTACGTTGCTCCATGATTCGTCGGTGGGATATGAAATTAGACTTCGTTGGAGAAACGGTCGGAATATAGAAATCGGCCAAACCATCACTACGCCCCAGCAATTTCTCAACTGCTGAAAGATGAGCAGCTAGAGTTCCCAACTCAAGTGCGGCCCTCTCAAACCTATCAGCCCAATAGAACCGAGCAGCTTGAAGGAGCTGCGAATCCAGAGAGTCAATTTCGGACTGTTTCTCTTCAATTGCATTATCCAATTCCGAGAGTTGAGTAATGAGTGCAGACGAAACCGTACTAGCACCTTGAACCGCCTGCCTCATCACTGCCAGTGCATGGGAGGCTTTGTGCAGCAACCCTTCTGCTTTACGCTCAGTCGAGCCATCACTTTCCACCATCGCCCGAGCGTATGCTTGCGCGGCTTCATGCTCGCCGTCCTCAGCAGCTTTTAACTCGTGATCATGCTTTTTAATGACAGCTTCTCTTTTCAACTCAAGCGTCTCACGCTTGTCACGCAAAATTCTCATTTCGCTCTGAGCTTTGGCTATGCTCTTCTTTGCACGCCGCACATCATCAGAGGCGGACTGCACACCTTCATCCCAATTTACCAATCCTTGGAGCCGTGCAATTTCTCGGACAAGCTCGTCTATTCTGACTTTGGCATTCGAATAAGGGCTTATCTGATCCCGAGGATAGACAGGTCTTCCCTGACGGCTGTTGGCGAATATATTTTCTGCCTCGTCAGCGACGGCCTTTAATCTAGGAAGATCTTTCTTCAAGCTTGCTAGTTCAGCTTGATATTCTTTCAGCATGGACGAATTTGTGCTCATTATGAACTCCAATAATTAAATTTAGGTAAGCGCAGGCGTAGGCAGGCCGAGCCTATAAGTGGCCACGAATCTCCCCAATAGCTGAATGCTATTATTTAATCGCTAAGCAATGCGTTTGAATTTACAACATAAACCCGTCCTTTCGGCATACCGGGTAGTGTCACGGATTGGGCTGCTTTTCCGTCTCCGCTCGGCTCAAGTATTCCGCGCGCGACCAGCTCTCTATTTACATTTCGCAAGTTCATTCCTTTAAAAACCTCATCACGCCAAGTTGTGCCGAGGAAGTAATAGGTCACCGGCGTATATAGAGAGTCACCGATGCCATGATCCATAGTCCTGCGAAAGCCAAGCCGGTCTGCTGTACGTGGCGCATGGTCATCGGTCTTTGCCGCGATAGAATCCCATCGCGTAAAGCGACTTTCTCCGTAGCGCTCCACCATGCCGCGCAGTCTGGCCACGATAGCGTCACCTTCCAGGTTTCCAGCACCGCCACGTTCAGCCAACCAAGCATCCAAGCACACGCGCGCGGATTGCAGCGCTAGACCGTCTGGCCATCCTGTAACGCCCAAGGCTGTGGCCAACTCACCCGCCGCCGCTGCCAGTCCGAAGCGAGTTGCGGCACGCTGTGCCTGGCCGCTGGCGCTGGCAGGTAATGCCTCAGTGGTAAACCGCTCCAGAGTGCTGCGCACCATGGCCGCATATGCCCGCAACTTACCGGGCTCACAGAGGGCCGACAGGAAAGCCAGGGCAGGCGTGCCATAGCATCGGCTAACCCGGGCCTTGAGCGCATCCGACAGCGCGGCGGCATCGTCGAAGCCATGCAGCTCTTCGAAAAGCCCTAGCCCTTTGCTCGCGTCAGCCGGTACAGCAAGCAGTCGCACCTCCATAAAGGGCAAAGCCAATTCCGTATGTGTCGAAGAAGGGACCCGTAAAGGGCGTACGAGCGGGTCTCATGCAGTGATCCCCCGCGCTTCAATACGTGCACGCGCCCAGCGCTGCACCTCTGCAAGAACGAAACCCACTGGCGCTCCCCGTGACGTGCTGTTGCTCAACGGCACGGGGCGAGGAAAGGTCGGATCGTCCTTGAGCCGCTTGTAAATAGTTGCGCGAGCTAAGCCGGTCATAGCCACCACATCGGGGAAGCGAATAAGCGTGGCAGCAGGGTCAAAGCCTGGAGCTTGATCGATACTCTGGCGCAGATTGCGCCCCGATATGCCGTCGCCAAGCAATCGGGCAGTGCTCGAGCGGGCGGGATTTTTGCCCATGGTTTGATGCGCGGACATTAGATTTCCCCCCGAGGCGCGGAGGGGGTGTGGTGCCGGTCTGCTAGCCAGGCGAACAGCTCGGTGCGCTGATAACGGATACGCGCGCCGCAGCGGATGAAGGGGAGAGAGTGGCGACCAGTGCTGCGCCAGGTGGCCAGGGTCTTGACCGATAGGCCCAACAATTGGGCCGCCTGGTCAGGCGTGAGAAGGTCAGCAGGTGAGACAGTTGTTACAGTTCGATTGAGTTGCATGGGATGCCCCGGAGATGATGAAATCAACGGAGGCGAAGATAAGAAGGTGGCGGGAAGTGAACTAGGTTCACTTCCCTGTAATTTAGGCAGGAGGCAAAACACCCCCCTGGCGTAGCACTGACCGTATGCTCTTTGAACCAAGGGTTTCCGCAACGGCCATGCCCGAGATGATCCCTGTGATTTCACCGGGCGACCTACCAGACGCGAGTAGCTCCCGGCCTGCATCACAAATGGCCCTGTCGCGCTCGGCATTCTTCTCCTGCCTGGCTGCCCCGCTTCGCTCTCCAGCTTTTCTGCCTACAGCTGCGCGTGAAGTCTTTAAAGCTCGCTCGCTAATCCGTTTCAGTGCAGCAGGTGGGATACTTGAGTCCCGATAAAGCTCAGCGATGACAATGGAATTGCGTGCGCGTCCCAGCAGATCGGCAGCCGATTCCCGTGCCTCGATCTCGGCGATCGAATCTTTAATGCGGTAATCATTAACAATGGTGGCGTAAACCTCAGGGTAATTAATTCTTGTATCGTCAATAAGCGCACGCCCACTCGCTTCGAACATATCGTCAGCCAGTTGCGCTTGCCATTCGCGAAGAACATTTATCGCCCGACAGCCATAAGCCATAGCGAGGGCTGCCGCAAGTTGGGAGTCAGTTATGCGGCTATCGGACGAAGCGACAAGGCGCGCAGCAGAAGGTACATCTAGCGATAGCGATGCAACAAAACCCCACTCCGTCCGCTGCTCAATGGTATACAGCCTTCGACTTATCTCTGCAGCCGCCTCAATCGCCCATTCTTCGCGCTCATGAGGGCGCCACATTTCGACACCAGTCGCCACTAGATCAAGCGCTTCATTGAAGCGCTCGGCGAATTCGCCATAAAGCGGCAACCACTCCAACTCCAACTCAAGCTCGTCGAGGTCGAGGTTCAGAGGACTCATTAATTTGCCAAGAGTCATAGCAATGAGCCGTTAGCTATTTGACGATCCCCACGCCCCAATTGGCGCAGACAAAGCCGCGCCGGGCCGTGCTTGAATGCGTGGGCGCATCGGAAGAGCGGCCAGCAGGACGGGGAGGAAGCTTGCGTTGGCGTAGACGGGCGCACGGGCCGAGCCGCCTCGTTCAGAGAACACCTTGGGTGCTCCGGCGTCTTCGTGTTCCGCCGTTCAGGCAAAGGTGTTCCTTGGCTACAGACCTCGTGTTTTTTGGCTTCCAGCGTTCTTGGAACACCAAGAACACCAAGAACACCTGCTTTTAATCGAATACTTGTTTTCATTGCCGTCCATTCATGCCAAATGCCCCACGCACCACATTGCTTACTCCCTCCCCGATGCGAGCAAAGTCATAAGGCGTGATGTGCTTCTCTCGATTGGCATCCAGATAGTCGGCCCACCACTGAACCATGAGCCGGCGTTCTTCAATGTACTCAGCTTTGTGAATGTATGCCGCCCGCACGCTGTTACGCTCTTGGTGGCTCATCTGACGCTCTACTGCGTCCTTGCTCCACAGTCCCGACTCGACGAGCGCGGAACAGGCCATCGCCCGGAACCCATGGCCACACACCTCAGTTTTGGTGTCGTAGCCCATGCGTCGAAGCGCCTTGTTCACCGTGTTTTCACTCATGGGCTTCCAGTGGTTGCTGTCACCAGCGAACACCAGGTCGAAGCGTCCGGTGAGCTGCCGCACCTGCTCGAGCGTGGCCAAGGCCTGGTGACTGAGAGGTACCAGGTGGGGCGTGCTCATCTTGGAGCCGCGATGCGAGTTCTTCACACCCTCGATCTCCTGGCGCTCCCCGGGGATCTCCCACATGGAGCGACCGGCGTCGATCTCTGGCCAGCGCGCAAACCGCAACTCGCTGGATCGAATAAAAACCAGCAGGGTGAGCTGGGTGGCCAGCCGTGTCAGCGGCCGACCAGTGTCGCTGTCGATTCGTTGCAGCAGCTCAGGCAGCCGATCCAGCGCCAGCGCAGGTCGGTGGATGGTCTTGCGTGTAGCAGTTGCGCCCTGTAGGTCGACTGCAGGGTTCGTGTCGATGTGCCCGTGCTGGACAGCCATGCGCATGATCCCAGTCATGTACTGCCGTAGCCGACCGGCAGTGTCCAGAACTTCACGCTTCTCCACAGCCTTGAGCGGCGCCAGCAGGTCGCGGGTCTTGAGGCCGGCCACCGGTCGCCGGCCCAGGGCCGGGAGTAGGTAAGTTTCGATCCGCCGCCACACCGTCGCGGCATGACCTGGGGACCACTTCTTAGAGCAGGCGTCGTGCCAGTCCTTGGCCAGCACGCCGAAGGTGTTGGCCCTCGCGTTCGCCGCTTCGACCCTCCCCTGCCTGGCGCTCTCAATCGGGTCTTTACCATGCGCCAACAACTCCAGCGCTTCGGCTCGGCGCGCACGAGCGGCTTTGAGTGTTAGCGCTGGATAGTTGCCGAAGGTGGCCAGCCCCTCTCTGCCATCCGGCCGCTTGAACTTCATGCGCCAGATCTTGCTGCCGTTCTTCTTGACCAGCAGGAACAGGCCCTGACCGTCAAACAGGGTGTAATCCTTGTCCCGCGGCTTCGCGGCCTCGCATTTTGGGTCTGAGAGGGGCGTAACGGTGCGTGCCATAGGTATACGTTTTCTCGTCGAACCGATGTATACCCTAACGTATACCTAAAATCGGTATATGCCTAGAGACAGAACGAGACAGCCAGAGACAAGAAAGCCCGCATTTGGCGGGCTTTTCAGGGGGTTCCGTGTACAAGAAGAGACGTATCGGAACAGTTGACTGGTGCCGGAGACAGGAATCGAACCTGCGACCTTCGCGTTACGAGTGCGCTGCTCTACCGACTGAGCTACACCGGCGTGAGCGCAACGCTACCACTGCCGCGGGCGTTACGCAAACCTCTGTTTCCCTTCGCTTATTCCCGCGCCCCTGGCGCCCGCATCAGGCGCCCTTGCAGCCATTCGGGGCGAGGTCTTCTTCCACCGTGGTGGTGCAGCGCCAGCCAGTGGTGGTGCGGGTCAAGGTGAGGGTCTTGCCGAGCACGTTGGCCGGTGCATCGGCGAGGGTGCAGGTGATTGCCGCGGTGCCGTCGGCTGCGGTACCACGGGCGGTGATGGCGCAGTGGGCGGTGGTGGGCTGGCCGCCGAGGGCGTTGACGTCGGCAACGTCCTTGCCTTCGTTCAGGCGCAGTTCCATCGCGGTCTTGAGTGCGGAGATTTCCGCAAGGCCAGCGCTGGCTTTGGCGCGGGCTTGCTGGTTGGTGTACATGGGAATGGCGATGGTCGCCACGATGCCGATGATCGCCACGACGATCATCAGCTCGATCAGGGTGATGCCCCGTTGCCCTTTCATGAACGCTTTTCCTTGTTGATACGGCTATGCCTTGGATCCAATCTCGGACACCTAGGACAGACAGGCGCGCAGTAGAGCCGAACCGACACCTTTTGTCACCCCTGCCCGCCTGGATGCCGGGCTCGCTGGACTACTCTAGTGACCAACAGGGAAACCCGCCCGGCCATGGGCACGGCAAGCTGTTACGGGGCTTGTCGGCATTGCAACATAGGACGTTTGCATGAGCCATTCGACACGCTTGTACGCCTGGGAAGGCACCACCATCAACGGCAACAGAATCAACGGCCGCACCGAGGGGCGCAGCTTGGCGTTCGTGCGGGCCGACCTGCAGCGCCAGGGCATTCGCGTGGGGCGGGTGCGGCCGGCGGGCCGCCTGCAATGGCGCTGGCCAGCTGGCCGTGGCAAGGCAGATGCGGCGGGGTTCAGCCGGCAGTTGGCGACCTTGCTCAAGGCCGGCGTGCCGCTGCTGCAGGCGTTCGAGGTGATGGGGCGCAGCGGGGGCGACGAACACTTGGGGCGGTTGCTGGCGCAATTGCAACAGGATGTTGGCGCGGGGCTGGGGCTGGCCGAGGCGCTGCAACGTCACCCGGCGTGGTTCGACCGGCTGTACTGCAACCTGGTGCGCATGGGTGAGCAGTCCGGCACGCTGGACGGGCAGCTCGAGCAGTTGGCGGGCATGCTGGAACAGCGCCAGGCGCTGCAGCGTCGGGTGCGCAAGGCGATGCTCTACCCGTTGCTGCTGTTGCTGACCGGGCTGGGGGTGTCGGCGCTGTTGCTGCTGGAGGTGGTGCCGCGGTTCCAGGGGTTGTTCGCCAGCTTCGATTCATCGCTGCCGGCGTTTACGCAATGGGTGATCGACTTATCAACAGGGCTTGGGCGGTATGCGCCCTGGGTAGCGGCGACGGTTGTGTTGTTGGCAGCGGGCGTGCGCGAGCTTCATCGGCGTCATGCGCCGGCACGCTTGTGGATAGCACGCCAGGCGTTGCGGGTGCCGGTGCTGGGCAAGCTGCTGGGGCAAGCGGCGTTGGCGCGCTTTGCGCGGGGCCTGGCCACGGCCTATGGGGCTGGGGTGCCATTGCTCGATGCACTGGGCACGGTGGCGACGGTGTGTGGTGGGCCGGTGCATGAGCAGGCGGTCTTGCGCTTGCGGCTGGCCATGGGCAATGGCCAGGGGTTGCATCAGGCGATGGCGGCGGACCCGCTGTTCCCGCCCTTGCTGGTGCAGCTGGCGGCGATCGGTGAATCCAGCGGCACGCTCGACCAGATGCTGAAAAAAGCCGCCACACATTACGAAGAACAGGTCAGCCAGGCCCTCGACCAGTTGACCAGCCTGCTGGAGCCCGCCATCGTGCTGGTCCTCGGCGTGGTGGTGGGTGGCCTGGTGGTCGCCATGTACTTGCCGATCTTCCAGTTGGGTAACTTGGTCTGACATGAATCTCTGGACTTTTTTCGCCGGGCAGCCGGCACTGTTTCTGGCCTTCGCAGGCTTGTTGGGGTTGCTGGTCGGGAGCTTCATCAATGTGGTGGCGTATCGGCTGCCGATCATGCTCGAGCGCCAATGGCAGCGGGAGGCGCAGGAGGTGCTTGGCCTGCCCGTGCAGGAACACGAGCGCTTCGACCTGTGCCTGCCGGCGTCGCGCTGTTCCCATTGCGGGCATCGTATTCGTGCCTGGGAGAATATCCCGGTGCTCAGTTACCTCGCCCTGCGTGGGCGTTGCTCGGCGTGCAAGGCCGCCATCGGCATCCGCTACCCGCTGGTGGAACTGGGGTGCGCGGTGCTTTCGGTGGTGGTGGCGTGGCAGTTCGGGCCGACGCTCCAGACGCTGCTTGGGTTGGTGCTGACCTGGAGCCTGTTGAGCCTGAGCCTGATCGACAGCGATCACCAGTTATTGCCCGATGCGCTGGTCAAGCCGGTGCTGTGGCTGGGGCTGGCCTGCAACGCCTTTGGCTTGTTCGTGCCTCTGTCAGCGGCCGTGTGGGGGGCAATAATCGGCTACCTGAGCCTTTGGGCAGTGTATTGGCTGTTCAAGCTGGTCACTGGCAAGGAGGGGCTGGGCTATGGCGATTTCAAACTGCTGGCATTGATCGGTGCCTGGGGTGGCTGGCATGTGCTGCCGCTGACGCTGTTGTTGTCGTCGGTGGTGGGGGCGGTGATCGGCGTGTGCTTGCTGCGCCTGCGCAAGGCGTCGATGGGCTCGACCATGCCTTTTGGGCCGTATCTGGCCATTGCGGGCTGGATCGCGATGCTCTGGGGTGATGAAATATACATCTCTTACATGCAACTGCTTGGAAACTGATGACCACTGCGGCATTTACCCCTTGGATTCTCGGGCTCACCGGCGGCATCGGCAGCGGCAAGAGCGCCGCGGCAGCGCGTTTCGTGGAGCTGGGTGTGCACCTGGTCGATGCCGACCAGGCGGCGCGTTGGGTCGTGGAGCCTGGCCGGCCGGCATTGGCGAGCATCGTCGAGCGCTTCGGGCCCGGCGTGCTGCAGGGCGATGGGCAACTTGACCGCGCGGCGTTGCGCCAGCTGATCTTTGCCGACCCCACTCAGCGCCGCTGGCTGGAGGAACTGCTGCACCCATTGATCGGGCAGGAGATCTTCAGCTACTTGGCCAAAGCCGAGTCGCCCTATGCGATCTATGTCTCGCCGCTGTTGGTGGAGTCTGGCCAGATCGAGAAAACCCAGCGGGTGTTGGTGATCGATGCGCCGCAAGAGCTGCAGGTCCAGCGCACCCTGGCGCGAGACAACACCAGCCCCGAGCAGGTGCAGGCGATCCTCAAGGCCCAGGCGGCCCGCGAGGAGCGGTTGCGCCATGCCGATGACGTGGTGGTCAATGACCGGGACCTTGGCTGGTTGCATGAGCAGATCGACCGTCTGCACCACTTTTACCTGACGTTACGAGGAGGCCAGCCATGAGCCAGCCGATGACTGTGGACTGCCCGACCTGCGGTGCACCTGTGGAATGGAGCGAGAAGAGCCCGTTCCGGCCGTTTTGTTCCGATCGTTGCAAGTTGATCGACCTAGGGGCCTGGGCGGCTGAGGAGCATAAGATTCCGGGAGCGGATGAGTCGGAGGATGAGCTTTATTCTGGGGATCTTGAGCCTCGGCATTGAGGAAGTCCCGATCATTCGTGTAGTTGGGGCCGCTACGCGGCCCATCGCGGGCTCGCGGTTGTGGGTGCTTGGCGTCAGCGATCTTCGTCGTTCCAGGGCGCCTGCAAATATCGAGTGCGGTTGAATGTTTCCAGCCATTCCGGGCAGAACACTACCAGTGCGCTGATCACCGTGCCGTTGATGAAAGCCTCGGGGAAAATGATCAGCCATAGATAACCGATGAAGTCCGCCAGCCACTCCGGCATGGCGAAACGCCCATCGAGCCACAGCAGGCCAAGCGCGGCGAGCAGGCAGAGCAAAGCCGACAGCGCTGCGGCGAAGAACCCCGAGAAGATATAGACGAACAGGTTTCGTGGCTGCGCGCGTTCGACCAAGATGGCGCACACCTCCGTTACCAACACCGGCAGGCCGATGATCAACAGGCCGTTGACGCCCAGCGCGGCCAGATCCAGGCGCCCGAGGGCCAGCAGGCCGAGCTGGGCCAGGGCGCCGCCGACAATTGCCAATGGCCAGTCGAGCAAAAGGGTCACGGCGGTCATGCCGATGAAATGGTAAGACACGCCTGTGTCGAAATCGCGCCGCACCAACCACAGAATGAACAAGCCGAACACGGTGCCGAACAATAGGTGCTGGCGGCGGCTATCGCTGAACAGTTCCACCCAGCGTGTGCGGCCCAGGGCCCAGATGAGCAGAGGCACGTAGCCGAGCCAACCCAGAGTGAGGCTGGTGGTGGACAGGACCTGCGCACTGATCACCGGTTCGCTCCTTCTGCCGTGCCGAATAGGCCGAGTCTACACCCTATCGTCGCCAGCGCCGGCCGGGTCGGCTGGCCGAAGGGCGATTCTTGCGCACAAACAGCATCTTACCGTCATGGATAGCGACTAAGCTTGTTCCCATGGATGACTCAGACTACCTGCGCCTGCTCACCATCCAGGCCGAACAAGCGAATGCGTTTCTGTCCAATGCCCGCAAATGGGAACGCGAGCGTTGGGTGTGCCAACGCCTGCTGCAAGGGCTGAACATTCCTTACCGCAGCGAAGATTTCACCCCGGCCGGCCAGGAGCCGCCAGACGTACTGTTTCGCGATGCGGCGTTCGAGGTGTTCTTCGTGCTCGATGAAGGGCGCCGGCTCAATGATGAGTGGCGCGAGGAGCTGCAGCGCCGGCGCAGCGCGTTTTCCCTGAGCCAGCTGGTGCGCCGCGAGGCCCGGCCACGGCGGATCAGCGCCCAGGAACTGCTTGGGCGCCTGGCGCCGACGCTGCGCAAGAAGGCGCACAACTACCAGGAGCGCGGGCTGGATTTGGGCGAGCTGGACATCATCGCCTTCGCCAGCCTCAAGCGCGAGGTGCTGGACCTCAACAGCCATTTCCCACCGCCCACCGAATACCTGCGCCAAGGTTGGCGGTCGTTGTCGCTGGTGGGGCCGACGTTCGCCAGGGTGCTGTTCGCCCACCCCGATGCGCCGGATTTCCTACGCGGCAACCTGGGGCGCAGCATCGTCTTCGACGTGGGCATCAGTCTTTGATCCAGTGCCGAGAGTCTTTGCGATGACGTACACTCGGCGCCAGGGATAGAACGCATTATCATTTGTTTCAAGCGCTTGCGTGAACGCTGTGGCGTACGCGCAGTCACAAACGTCTATCTGACGAGGCCCACCATGACCAGCCGCCTGAATCCTGAAGATCAGCGTCGCGTCGATGAGTATCTGCGTGCCCCCCAGCATCGAGTCGAGCGCAGGCCCTTCCGGCCTTTGCTGCTCCTTGTGCTGGTGGTCGCGGTGACCATCGGTCTGGGCCTGTTGAGCCGCCTGCTGAGTGGACTGGTGCTATGAGCTGCCTTGCGCTCGCCCTCCTCTCCCGCATGCCGCGGCCGGCCGACACGGCCACGAATTCCGTAAAACTTGTGAGATATCCCAATGACTCATCGCATCGTGATTGTCGGCGGCGGCGCCGGCGGCCTGGAACTGGCGACCCGCCTGGGTAAAAGCCTGGGCAAGCGCAAGCAGGCCGAGATTACCCTGGTCGACGCCAACCTGACGCACATCTGGAAACCTTTGCTGCACGAAGTGGCTGCAGGCTCGCTGAACTCCTCGGAAGATGAACTGAACTACGTGGCCCAGGCCAAGTGGAACCACTTCAACTTCCAGCTGGGGCGCATGAGCGGGCTCGACCGGGAAACCAAGCAGATCCAGCTGGCCGCGACCCTCGACGAAGAGGGCCGCGAGCTACTGCCTGCGCGCACCCTGGGCTATGACACGCTGGTGATCGCCGTCGGCAGCAACACCAACGACTTCGGTACCTTGGGCGCGGCGCAGCATTGCCTGTTCCTCGACACCCGCAAGCAAGCCGAGCGTTTCCACCAGCAGTTGCTCAACCATTATCTGCGTGCCCACGCCGGTGATGTGGCCAGCGAGAAGATCAGCGTGGCCATCGTCGGCGCAGGCGCCACGGGCGTGGAACTGGCAGCCGAGCTGCACCACGCGGCCCATGAACTGGCGGCCTATGGCCTGGACCGCATCCAGCCGAAGGACATGCACATCACCCTGATCGAGGCCGGCCCACGCGTATTGCCCGCCCTGCCGGAGCGCATCAGCGTGCCGGTGCACAAGACCCTGGAAAAGCTCGGGGTGACGGTGATGACCAATGCGGCGGTCAGCGAAGTGACCGAGGATGGACTCAAGACGGCCTCCGGCGAAGTGATTCAGGCCAGCCTGAAGGTGTGGGCGGCCGGTATCCGTGCGCCGGGCTTCCTCAAGGACATCGATGGGCTGGAAACCAACCGTATCAACCAGTTGGTGGTGCGCCCTACCCTGCAGACGACCCGCGACGATGACATCTTCGCCTTCGGCGACTGCGCCGCCTGCCCGCAACCGGGTAGCGACCGCAACGTGCCGCCACGGGCACAGGCGGCGCACCAGCAGGCTTCGATGCTGGCCAAGAGCCTGAAGGCGCGCCTGGAGAACAAGCCGCTGCCGAGCTATGAGTACAAGGACTATGGCTCGCTGGTGTCACTGTCGCGGTTCTCGGCGGTGGGCAACCTGATGGGTAACCTGATGGGCAGCGTTAAGCTGGAGGGCTGGCTGGCGCGGATGTTCTATGTGTCGCTGTACCGGATGCACCAGATGGCGCTGTACGGGTTCTTCCGCACGGCGATGATGATGCTCGGAAGCAAGATTGGCCGGGGCACCGAGCCGCGCTTGAAGTTGCACTGAAGATCGCCGGGGGCGCTTTGCGCCCCTTTCGCGGCGCAAGGCCGCTCCTACAACGGGGGCGACTGCAGCGTGGGCGTATTAATTCGAGGCAAAAGAAAAAGGGCATCTCATTCGAGATGCCCTTTTTACATGGTGGGTCGTGTAGGATTCGAACCTACGACCAATTGGTTAAAAGCCAACTGCTCTACCAACTGAGCTAACGACCCGGAAAATGGTCGGGGTGAGGGGATTCGAACTCCTGACATCCTGCTCCCAAAGCAGGCGCGCTACCGGACTGCGCTACACCCCGAAATTGGCTCCGCGACCTGGACTCGAACCAGGGACCCAATGATTAACAGTCATTTGCTCTACCGACTGAGCTATCGCGGAACTGAACTTCGTACAACTTCGAAGTCTGTGTTAGCTTCGAACTCTTCAGCGTTGTCGCTGCTGAGGCCGGCTATTCTACATTCTTCGTTTTGCTTGTCAACCCCCAATTTGCTTTCAAGTTACTGATTTGCAAATTGTTTTCAGATCCCTTGTACCGCCGGTGATCTGTGTAGTGCCTGACAGCGGGGCGTATATTAGGTGCACTCGATTCAGGATGCAAGCAAAAAATTCAACTTTCTCAAATAGTTATCCCAGAGGGCCTGCAACGGCCCCTCCTGCCTGGGCTTGCCTTTGTGGTAGCAGGTTCGTTACGCGAATGTGTGGGCAGGATGCATGGCGTTTGCTGGGCTGACGCAATCGCGGGGCAAGCCCGCTCCCACAGCGGACGCCCACAAAAAAGCCCCGCAGATGCGGGGCTTTCGGTAGAGCGGATCAGGCGAAGACGATTTCGTCGCCTTCGACCTTGGCGGTGATCGCCGCGCCTGGCAGGAACTGCCCGCTGAGGATCAACTGTGCCAGCGGGTTTTCGATCCAGCGCTGGATCGCACGCTTGAGCGGACGCGCGCCATACACCGGGTCGTAGCCGACGGCGATCAGCTTGTCCAGGGCCTCCGGGCTCAGGCTCAGCGACAGCTCGCGCTCGGCCAGGCGGCTGCGCAGGCGGCCGAGCTGGATCTCGGTGATACCAGCGATCTGCTCGCGGCCCAGCGGCTCGAACACCACCACTTCGTCGATCCGGTTGATGAACTCTGGACGGAAGTGCGAGCTCACCGCATCCATCACCGCCGCACGCTGGGCCTCGCGGTCACCGGCCAGTTCCTGGATCTGCGCCGAGCCCAGGTTGGAGGTCATCACGATCACCGTGTTGCGGAAGTCCACCGTACGGCCATGGCTGTCGGTCAGGCGGCCATCCTCGAGCACCTGCAGCAGTACGTTGAATACATCCGGGTGCGCCTTCTCCACTTCGTCGAGCAGCACCACCGAATAGGGTTTGCGCCGCACGGCCTCAGTCAGGTAGCCGCCCTCCTCGTAGCCCACGTACCCGGGCGGGGCACCGATCAGGCGAGCCACGGAGTGCTTCTCCATGAACTCGGACATGTCGATGCGCACCATGGCCTCTTCGGTATCGAACAGGAATTCGGCCAGGGCCTTGCACAGCTCGGTCTTGCCCACGCCGGTAGGGCCGAGGAACAGGAACGAGCCGCTCGGCCGGTTCGGGTCGGCAAGGCCGGCACGGGAGCGACGCACGGCGTTGGCCACGGCGGTGACGGCTTCGTTCTGGCCGATGACGCGCTGGTGCAGCAGCGCCTCCATCTTCAGCAGCTTCTCGCGCTCGCCTTCGAGCATCTTGGCCACCGGGATGCCTGTCCACTTGGACACCACTTCGGCAATTTCTTCCTCGGTGACCTTGTTGCGCAGCAGTTGGTTCTCGCTCTTGCCGTGCTGGTCGACCATCTGCAGGCTGCGCTCCAGATCCGGGATCACCCCGTACTGCAGCTCGGCCATGCGGCTCAGGTCACCCTTGCGGCGGGCGGCCTCGAGTTCCTGACGCGCCTGCTCGATCTTCTGCTGGATCTGCGCCGAACCTTGCACCTCGGCTTTTTCCGACGCCCAGATTTCCTCGAGGTCGGAATATTCGCGCTCAAGGCGCTGGATTTCCTCGGTGAGTTTCTCCAGGCGCTTCTTGGCCGCTTCGTCCTCTTCCTTTTTCAGGGCCTGGGACTCAACCTTCAGCTGGATCAGGCGACGGTCGAGGCGATCGAGCACTTCCGGCTTGGAGTCGATCTCCATGCGGATGCGGCTGGCCGCTTCGTCGATCAGGTCGATGGCCTTGTCCGGCAGCTGGCGGTCGGTGATGTAGCGGTGGCTGAGCTTGGCCGCGGCGATGATCGCACCGTCGGTGATGGCCACCTTGTGGTGCACTTCATAGCGCTCTTTCAGGCCGCGCAGGATGGCGATGGTGTCTTCCTCGCTCGGCTCGTCGACCAGCACCTTCTGGAAGCGACGCTCCAGGGCGGCATCCTTCTCGATGAACTGGCGGTATTCGTTCAGCGTGGTGGCACCGACGCAGTGCAGTTCGCCCCGAGCCAAGGCCGGCTTGAGCATGTTGCCGGCGTCCATGGCACCTTCGCCCTTGCCGGCGCCGACCATGGTGTGCAGTTCGTCGATGAACAGGATGATCTGGCCTTCCTGCTTGGACAGCTCATTGAGCAGCGCCTTCAGGCGCTCTTCGAACTCGCCGCGGTACTTGGCGCCAGCGATCAGCGCGCCCATGTCCAGCGCCAGCAGGCGCTTGCCCTTGAGGCCGTCGGGCACTTCGCCGTTGATGATGCGCTGGGCCAGGCCTTCGGCGATGGCGGTCTTGCCGACGCCAGGCTCGCCGATCAGCACGGGGTTGTTCTTGGTGCGGCGCTGCAGCACCTGCACAGTGCGGCGGATTTCGTCGTCACGGCCGATGACCGGGTCGAGCTTGCCTTCCTCGGCACGCTTGGTCAGGTCGACGGTGTACTTGTCCAGGGCCTGGCGCGACTCCTCGGCATTGGGGTCGTTGACTGCCGCGCCGCCACGCAGGTTGTTGATGGCGTTCTCCAGGGCCTTCTTGCTCACGCCCTGGCTGAGCAGCAGCTTGCCGAGCTTGCTGTTCTCGTCCATGGCGGCCAGCAACACCAGCTCGCTGGAGATGAACTGGTCGCCCTTCTGCTGGGCCAGGCGGTCGGCCTGGTTGAGCAGGCGCGCCAGGTCCTGGGACATGTTCACATCGCCGGTAGGGTTCTGGATCTTCGGCAGATGGTCCATTTCCTTCACCAAGGCCTGACGCAGGCCATTGACGTCGAAACCGACCTGCATCAGCAGTGGTTTGATGGAGCCGCCCTGCTGATCGATAAGCGCCTGCATCAGGTGCACGGGCTCGATGGCCGGGTGGTCCATGCCTACGGCCAGGGATTGGGAATCGGATAACGCCAGTTGCAGCTTGCTGGTCAAACGGTCTATTCGCATGGGGGATACCTTCCTATAAGGGCAGGCGGAGCGATGGATAGCACCTGAATGAAGAAACCTGCCTGAGATGACCAATAGATAAGGGTGATTCTGGAAGATTCAAGCGTAGCGGGGTTGACACGGGTCAGCGGATGGAAGAGTGGTTAGGGCTGCCTTGCAGCCCAATCGCCGGCAAACCGGCTCCTACAAGGGAATGTGATTCAGGCTTGCAGCCAGACCAGGGAGGCGAAACGCCCGCCCTGCGGGGTGCGGCGATAGGAGAAGAAGCGCGGGTCGTTGACCGTGCACAGGCCCCCGCCATAAACGGCGGTGACACCACGGGCAGCCAGGCGGATGCGGGCGAGCTGGTAGATGTCGGCCATCAGTTTGCCTGGGCGTTCGCCCGGCACAAAGGCCTGGGCCGCTTGCGGATGCAGGGCGGTGAACGCATCGCGCACTTCCAGGCCGACTTCGAAAGCCTGGGGGCCGATGGCCGGGCCCAGCCAGACCAACACGTCTTCGGCGGGCACGCCAAGGCGGTCCAGGGTGGCTTCGAGCACGCCGCCTGCCAGCCCGCGCCAGCCGGCATGGGCCGCGGCCACGCGGGTGCCGGTGCGGTCGCAGAACAGTGCGGGCAGGCAGTCGGCGGTCATCACGGTGCAGGCGATGCCGGGCTGGTCGGTGAAGCTGGCGTCGGCCTCGGCCACACGGGCCGGGTTGGCATCGGCCACCACCACGCCATGGACCTGCTTGAGCCAAGCAGGGCGAATACCGAATTCGGCGCTCAGGCGGCGACGGTTCTCGGCAACCGCAGCCGGGTCGTCGCCGACGTGGTCACCGAGGTTGAACGTGTCGTAGGGCGGCAGGCTGATACCGCCCTGGCGGGTCGTGACGCAGGCGCGTACCGAGGCCGGGGCCGGCCAGTCGGGGAACAGCAGCGACTGCGTTAGGCCACTCATCCGATGAAGCTCTCGCGGTCCTGGTTGAGCAGCGACAGCAGCCAGACGAAATCATCCGGCAGCGGCGAGGCCCATTCCATACGCTCGCCGGTGGTCGGGTGGTCCAATGCCAGGAAGCGCGCGTGCAGGGCCTGGCGCGGGAAGTTCTTGACCGCCTCGACCATGGCCACGCTGGCAGCCGGCGGGATGCGGAAACGGCCGCCGTACGTCTGGTCGCCGACCAACGGGAAGCCCACATGCGCCATGTGCACGCGAATCTGGTGGGTACGGCCGGTTTCAAGCTTGACCCGCACATGGGTGTGCGAGCGGAAGCGCTTGAGCACACGGTAATGGCTGACCGCCGGCTTGCCGCCGTCGGTCACCGCCATGCGCTGGCGCATGCCGCCATGGCGACCGATGGGCGCGTCGATCTTGCCACCGGCAGTCACCACGCCCACCACGATGCATTCATAGATGCGGCTGACCGAGCGCTTTTGCAGCTGGTCGACCAGGTTGGTCTGGGCCTGCAGGGTCTTGGCGACCACCATCAGGCCGGTGGTGTCCTTGTCCAGGCGGTGAACGATACCGGCACGGGGCACGTTGACGATGTCCGGCACGTGGTGCAGCAGGGCATTGAGCAGGGTGCCGTCGGCATGGCCCGCCGCCGGGTGCACAACCAGCCCGGCAGGCTTGTTGATCACCAGGATCTGGTCGTCTTCGTAGACGATGTCCAGCTCGATGTCCTGGGCCACCCATTCGCCCTGGGCCTCCTGCTCGGCCTCCAAGGCCAGGATGGAGCCACTGTGGACGGTGTCGCGCGGGCGCAGCACCGCGCCGTCGACCGTCAGGCGACCGTCCTTGATCCACGAGGCCAGGCGCGAACGCGAGTACTCGGAGAAGAGTTGGGCGGCGACCTGGTCGAGGCGTTGACCGCCCAGTTCGGACGGGACCTCTGCGCTAAGTTGAATGATCTCGGACATGCTCGATTCGGCGGGCGCACAGCCTTTGGTTTCGGCTGCGCGCTTGTGGTTAAATACGACTTCTTTTGCCCCGGGTTCGGCCGGGGGCGCTCATCATAACAGGACGGCACCGCCCAAGACAGCGGCCGTCAAAGGGACGCAAGCCGCCATGCAAGTGAAACACCTGCTGCTGATCGCCATCCTCGGGCTCACCGCTGCCTGTTCCTCCAACAAGGAAGTCGTCGACGAGAACCTCAGCGAGGCCGAGCTGTACCAGCAGGCGCAGGCCGACCTGGACAACCACAGCTACACCAGCGCCGTGAGCAAGCTCAAGGCCCTGGAGTCGCGCTACCCGTTCGGTCGCTACGCCGATCAGGCCCAGTTGGAACTGATCTACGCCAACTACAAGAACGCCGAGCCGGAAGCCGCCAAGTCCGCCGCCGAGCGCTTCATCCGCCTGCACCCGCAGCACCCGAACGTCGACTACGCCTATTACCTCAAGGGCCTGACCTCGTTCGACCAGGACCGTGGCCTGGTGGCGCGCTTCCTGCCGCTGGACATGACCAAGCGTGACCCGGGCGCCGCCCGCGACTCCTACAACGAGTTCGCCCAGCTCACCAGCCGCTTCCCCAACAGCCGCTACGCGCCGGACGCCAAGCAGCGCATGATCTACCTGCGCAACCTGCTGGCGGCCTACGAGATCCACGTGGCCGACTACTACCTGAGCCGCCAGGCCTACGTGGCCGCGGCCAACCGTGGCCGCTACGTGGTCGAGAACTTCCAGGAAACTCCATCGGTCGGCGATGGCCTGGCCGTGATGGTCGAGGCCTACCAGCGCCTGCACCTGGACGACCTGGCCGCCACCAGCCTGGAAACCCTCAAGCTCAACTACCCGGACCACCCAAGCCTGGTCGACGGCCAGTTCGAGCCCAAGCAGGACGAAGCCGACAACCGCTCGTGGCTGTCCAAGGCGACCCTGGGCCTGATCGAAACCGACACCCCGCTGCCGCCGGGCGAAACCCGCGCCAACCAGGATGTGGTCAAGCAGTTCCAGGATGCCCGCGCAGAAATGCCTGAAGAGCTGCTGCCAAAGGACGAAGACGGTGATGCGATCCGCCCTGAAGGCCCGAAGGAGGCCGAGAAGGACCGTTCGTGGTTCAGCTACATGACCTTCGGTCTGTTCGACTGATCGACCGCAGCCTGAGAAAGGGAGGCCCGAGGCCCAATGCCGGCCAGTTAAGCAATTAGGGCCCCATCACGGCACAAGGCCGCTCCTACAGGAACCCGCCATTGGCAAGGTTTGCGTGATCCTGTAGGAGCGGGCTTGTCCCGCGATGGGCTGCATAGCAGCCCCAATTACTTAACTGAGCAGCATTAGGCCCAAGGCCTCCCTTTTTTGTTGGCGCCGCCCTAGACTGTCGCTCTTCATTCTCGACAAGCTGGACACCATGGTTCGTCTACTTTTCTGGATCGCCCTGATCGCCGCTGCGTTTTGGCTGTGGCGCAAGTTCAAGGCCAGCCAACATTCCCCTGCCGAGCCGAAGCTCGACGACCCGCTGAAAATGGTGCGCTGCGCCCATTGCGGCGTACACCTGCCCAATGACCGCGCCCTGCGGCTGGGTAGCGACTGGTATTGCAGCCAGGCGCACCTGGAACAAGGGCCTGGCTCGCAGCGTTGATGCTTGGCGGGATGGTCCAATCGCGGGGTAAGCCCGCTCCCACAGGTTGTTGTGTGGAGGCAGGTTTACCCGCTCTGCCATCAAGGAACCAGACGCGAACCTGGCGCATACGGCGCCGGGTCGATGATCGGCTCGCTGCCGGTCAGCAGGTCGGCGAACAGCTGGCATGATGCCGGTGCCAGCACCAGCCCGTTGCGGTAATGACCGCAGTTCAACCACAGCCCGTCATGCCCTGGCACGCGCCCGATATAGGGAATGCCCTCAGGCGACCCTGGGCGCAGGCCTGCCCAGTGCGTCACCACGGTGGCATCGGCCAGCGCGGGCAACAGCTCCACTGCGGACGCCTTGAGACTCTCCAGCGCCTCGCCGGTGGGCGTCTTGTCGTAGCCGGCATGCTCCAGGGTACTGCCGACCAGGATATGCCCATCGCGACGCGGAATGGCGTAGCGTCCCTTGGCCAGCACCATGCTCGGCAGGAAGTCTTCGGCGCACTTGAACAGGATCATCTGGCCCTTGACCGGCTCGACCGGCAACGCAAGCCCCAGGGTCTTGAGCAGGTCGCCGCTCCAGGCACCTGCGCTGAGCACCACATCATCAGCCTCCAGCACACCTTGGGCGGTCTGGACACCGGTTACCCGCCCCTTCTCCTGCCGGAACCCAGTGACCGCGCAGTGCTCGCGCAGGGTCACGTTGGGCAGGGCCTGCAAGGCAGCCTTGAGCGATTTGACCAGCCGCGGATTACGCACGTTGGCCACGCCTGCCATGTAGATGGCGCGCTTGAAGCCGGGGCCGAGTACCGGCACGGCGTCGTAGGCCGCCGAGATGTCCACGGCGCTCAGCGGCCGCTGCTCGCGCTGGGCCCAGGCCAGTGCCTGGGCTTCGTCGTCCAGGTCCAGCCAGTACAGGCCTGTGGTGTGCACTTCAGGGTCGATTCCGGTCGTGGCGAACAGCCGCTCGCCCAATTGCGGGTAGAAGTCCTGAGACCAGTGCGCCAGAGCGGTCACCGCCGGGCTGTAGCGCCATGGGTAGAGCGGCGAGACGATACCGCCACCGGCCCAGGACGACTCGCGCCCGACTTCGCCTTGATCACAGACCACCACCCGGTCGACCTTCGGCGCCAGGTTGAACGCAGTCAACAGGCCGATCACACCGCCACCGACAATCACTACTTGCTTGCTCATCTGTCGATCCACTACCTGAAATAAAAACCTGGCCTTCAATACCCCCAACAACCTTCCGCCGTCGCGCCAGCGCCTGGGTTGTCACGCACGCCGGCATGGTCGAGCTGGTAGTCGCCGCAGCGGTCGTCGGCCATCAGCCCATCGGGCTGGCGCCTGGCGAGCAGACGGAAGCTGTCGTCGTCGCGCTGCACCTGCACGCTGTAGTAGCGGCTGCCGGCAGGCAATGGCGGTAGCTGAGGGTCGGAACCTGCGTAGCGGCCCGTGCGCGCACGATGGCGCTCCAGGCGCAGGGCTGCGTCCTGCAGCAGGCCGACCACTTCACTTCGCGCGGCACGCCTGAGCTGGTCGCTGTAACTGGGGTAGGCAATGGCTGCCAGAATGCCGCTGACGGCCACTACAATCAACAACTCGATCAGGCTCAGGCCTCGCTGCATGTCACGGCTCCCTCAAGCGTTGGCGCCACAGGACGCGCTGAAGTGAGGCATTGGGGCCCGGTTGCAGGGCATAGACTGCCTCCAGCACGAGCCGCGCCTGCTGTTGGCGGCTGACGGCGGTCACTCGATACAGGCGCGCCCGGGCATCATCGGGCAGGTGCGCGACCAAGGTACTTTCGCCCAAGTTCTGCAGCAGGAAGAAGCCTTGCTCTGCGGGTTGCCAGCCAGGCTCCCCGCCTCGCACGTCGTGGGCATCGGCAGGTGGTCGACAGGGCTGGCACGGCACGGGTGGCGCCAGCAGCAGCCGTGCCCTGCCCTCCAGCAAGACTGCCTCGGCCTGCTCCAAGGCCTGGGCGTTGGCCCGTAACTGCCCGGTCATGCGGGCCTGCACCAGGGCATCGCGCAGGGCCGAGGCGGCCAGCAAACCGGCCAACAGGCTAAGCACCAGGCCCGCCAGTAGGGCAATGCCACGTTGGCGCTTCATGCGTCGGGCACCCCGTTACGCAGGGCAATGCTCATCTCGTGCCGCAGCTCGACCTGGTATTGCGGGTCGAACAATGTGAGCTGCAGGTCGACCCGACCACCCTGACGGGTCGGCACCAGGGCCACCCGCAGGTCTCGCACCCGGTCGATCAAGGCTTGCGCCTGGCCCGCGCGCCCAAGCCTCAAAGTGTCGCCATGCAATTGATAGGTGACGCGCTGGATGGGAATCACCAATGCCGCCCCGCTGTCCGGCGGGCGTCGATGCCTGACCTGGGCCCAGCTCTGGCAGTCCGTGAGCAATACCCAGTCGGGCTGGCGCCCGGAACCTGGCAACTGTTCCCCCACCAGGCCCAGGGTCTCGAGGCGCCCATCTGCGGCCTGGGTGATCTGCAACGGCTGGGCGAACGCCTCGGCAGCGGCCTGGCTTTGGAAATCGATGGCATCTTGGCGCAAACAGCCGAACATGCCGGCCATGCGGATGTCCTGGGCCATTCGTTGCAATGCGAGGCGGGCATCGTCCTGCAATCGGGCAGCTACCGATTGCACTTGCCAAGCCTGGTAGGCCGAGACGAATACCTGACTCGCTGCCCCCAGCAACATCAACCCGATCGCCAACGCCAGCAGCGCTTCGAGCAAACCGAAGCCGGCCTGGGGGCGGCTCATGGCCTGGCCTTGCCTTGCAGGCTGACGAGCAGCCGGCCTGCGTGATGGACCTCGACCACCAGGCCCTGGCCCACTCCCGTTACGCGCCCTTGCGCTGAAGCCCCCAGCAGTTGGACGAGCCTCGCCTGCCAGGCGTCTTGCTCGCCCGGCGCCAGGGTGCCCGCTGCCCTACTCCGCTCCAACACCCCCTGTGCCAAGAACACCGCCTGGGCCTCGCGCCGCGCCTCATCGAGGGCCTGTAATCCGCGCATTTGCTGGGCTGCCGCGGCAAACAAGCCGAGCGCCAGAACCACTATCGTCAGCAACACTTCCAGCAGCGTCATCCCGCGCTCCCTCGCCTCCACTCATCCCTCCTGGGAAATTTCCTGCCTCTGCACTTCGCCCTGGCCGACTGGACGCCCCGCCCATCGACCTTGAAGCTACAGCGAAGCACTTCCAGGGAGGAATGCACGGTGAAGCAACGTGGTGTAACACTGATACAAATGATGTGCGCGCTGGCGTTGGCCAGCCTTCTGGCAAACGTGGGTTTACCTGCCTACAACCAGCTCAGCGACGACCTACACCGAGCCGCTGCAGCACGGGACCTGGCACAAGCCCTGCGCAACGCACGCAGCCACGCTTTGCTGCAGCAGCAAACAGTGTTGGTTGAACCCTTGGAGGGTGATTGGGGCAAGGGATGGCGAACACGCTTGGCGCACAACACCCAATCACTGCGCGAGCAACGCCTGGCGCACAAGCTGAGTATCGCCAGCAACCTGGGCAAGGAAGTGAAGTTCAGTGGCTTGGGCGTACCGCTGCGAGGCAACGGTGGGTTCCTGGGCGGAACATTGGAAGTCTGCCCCAGCTCAGCGCAGGCGAGCCGTTACTGGATAGTGCTGGCCCCCAGCGGCAGGGTCGACCTGCGCACCGTGTCGAACGAGCCGTCACGGTGCGCAGGCGCCTGATCAGATCAGCGAGCGGACCCGCAGTTCCTTGGGCATGGAGAACGTGATGTTCTCCTCACGGCCATCGAGCTCTTCAGCTCCGGTGGCGCCCCAGGCGCGCAGCTGTTCGATGACGCCACGCACCAGCACCTCAGGGGCCGAAGCGCCAGCGGTGATGCCGATACGAACGATACCGTCGAACCAGCCTTGCTGCATGTCCTCGGCACCGTCGATCAGGTAGGCCGGGGTGCCCATGCGCTCGGCCAGCTCACGCAGGCGGTTGGAGTTGGAGCTGTTGGGGCTGCCGACCACCAGTACCACGTCGCATTCGTCGGCCAGTTGCTTGACGGCATCCTGGCGGTTCTGGGTGGCATAGCAGATGTCGTCCTTGCGCGGGCCACCGATATGCGGGAAGCGTTCGCGCAGGGCATCGATGACGCGGCTGGTGTCGTCCATCGACAGCGTGGTCTGGGTGACGAAGGCCAGGTGCTCCGGGTCGCGGACCTGAAGCTTGGCGACATCATCCTCGTCCTCCACCAGGTAGATGGCGCCGCCATTGCTGGCATCGTACTGGCCCATGGTGCCTTCGACTTCCGGGTGCCCGGCATGGCCGATGAGGATGCACTCCTTGCCGTCGCGGCTGTACTTGGCCACTTCGATGTGCACCTTGGTCACCAGCGGGCAGGTGGCGTCGAATACCTTCAGGCCACGGCCGGCAGCTTCCTGGCGCACGGCCTGGGAAACGCCGTGGGCGCTGAAGATGACGATCACGTCGTCGGGCACCTGATCGAGCTCTTCGACGAAGATGGCGCCACGATTGCGCAGGTCTTCGACCACGAACTTGTTGTGCACCACTTCATGGCGCACATAGATCGGCGGGCCGAAGACTTCCAAGGCACGATTGACGATCTCGATCGCCCGGTCCACCCCCGCACAGAAGCCGCGAGGGTTGGCGAGTTTGATTTGCATGCTCGGCTCCAGGCTCACAGGGCCTTGACCTCGAGGATATCCACCTCGAAGGTCAGGGTCTTGCCGGCCAGTGGGTGATTGAAGTCGATGGTGACCTGATCGTCATTGAACGCCTTGACCACACCTGGCAGTTCGGCGTTGGCGGCATCGTTGAAGATCACCAGCAAGCCTTCGGAAAGCTCCATGTCAGTGAACTGCGAACGTGGCATGACCTGCACGTTCTGCGGGTTCGGCTGGCCGAAGGCGTTCTCCGGGGCGATGGTCAGGGTACGCTTGTCGCCGGCCTTGAAGCCGAACAGCGCATTCTCGAAGCCAGGCAACAGGTTGCCGTCGCCGACCTTGAACGTGGCTGGCGCCTTGTCGAAGGTGCTGTCGACGGTGTCGCCGTTTTCCAGATGCAGCGCGAAGTGCAGGGTGACTTCGGTGTTCTGGCCGATACGGGTCTCAGTCATGGACAGGCTCTCCGGACTTCTTGCTCTTGAACATATCCAGCGCCAGCATCACCGCACCAACGGTGATTGCGCTGTCGGCCAGGTTGAAGGCCGGGAAATACCAACGGTTCTGCCAGTGCACCAGGATGAAGTCGACCACGTGGCCCAGCACGATACGGTCGTACAGATTGCCCAGCGCACCGCCAAGCACCAAGGCCAGGGCAACGGCCAGCCAGGTCTCGCCTCGCCCCAGGCGCTTGAGCCAGACCACCAGCACGGCGCTGACCACCAAGGCGATCAGAGCGAACAACCAGCGCTGCCAGCCGGAGCTGTCGGCGAGGAAGCTGAACGCAGCGCCGGTGTTGTAGGCCAGGGTCCAGCTGAAGTAGTCGGGAATGACCACGATCTGCTGGTACAGGCTCAAGGCCCCTTCGAAGTAGACCTTGGTGGCCTGGTCCAGGACCAGCACCACCAGGCTCAGCCAGAGCCAGGCAAGGCGCCCGAAGCGCCCCGCTGCAGGGTTAGGCATAGTGGCGCACCTCACCGGAACCGCTGAGGTTGTCTACGCAACGGCTGCAGATTTCCGGATGCTCCGGATGGCTGCCGACGTCGGCGCGGAAGTGCCAGCAACGGCCGCACTTGGCATGGCCGGACTTGACGACCTTCAGCTTGAGGCCTTCGACCTCGGTTGTCACGGCATCGGCCGGCGCCTGGACGAACGGCACCACGCTGGCGGCTGAGGTGATCAGCACGAAGCGCAGCTCGTCGCCCAACTTGGCCAGGTCGGCACTCAGGCCTTCCTCGGCGAACAGAGTGACTTCGGCCTGCAGGTTGCCACCGATGGCCTTGGCCGCACGCTGGTTCTCCAGTTCCTTGTTGACCGCTGCCTTGACGGCCATGACGCGGTCCCAGTAGGCGCGATCCAGCTCGAAGCCTTCAGGCAGCTCGGACAAGCCCTGGTACCAGGTGTTGAGCATGACCGATTCGTTGCGCTCGCCCGGCAGGTACTGCCAGATTTCGTCGGCGGTGAACGCTAGGATCGGTGCGATCCAGCGCACCAGCGCCTCGCTGATGTGGTACAGCGCGGTCTGGCAGGAACGGCGGGCGACGCTGTTGGCGCCGGTGGTGTACTGGCGGTCCTTGATGATGTCGAGGTAGAAGCCACCCAGCTCCTGGACGCAGAAGTTGTGCACCTTGGAGTAGACGTTCCAGAAACGGTACTCGCTGTAGTGCTCTTCCAGCTCGCGTTGCAGCAGCAGGGTGCGGTCGACGGCCCAACGGTCCAGGGCCAGCATGTCGTCGGCCGGCAGCAGGTCGCGGGCCGGATCGAAGCCGGACAGGTTCGACAGCAGGAAGCGTGCGGTGTTGCGGATACGACGGTAGGCGTCGGCACTGCGCTGCAGGATCTGCTCGGAAACCGCCATCTCGCCGGAATAGTCGGTGGCCGAGCCCCACAGGCGCAGGATGTCGGCACCCAAGGTGTCGTTGACCTTCTGCGGCTCGATGGTGTTGCCCAGCGACTTGGACATCTTGCGGCCGCTCTCGTCCACGGTGAAGCCGTGGGTCAGCAGCTCGCGGTATGGCGCGTGGTTGTCGATGGCGCAACCGGTCAACAGGGAAGAGTGGAACCAGCCACGGTGCTGGTCGGAGCCCTCCAGGTACAGGTCGGCGCGCGGGCCAGTGGCATGGCCGATGTCGTGGGAGCCACGCAGCACGTGCCAATGGGTGGTGCCGGAGTCGAACCACACGTCCAGGGTGTCGCTGATCTTGTCGTACTGGCCGGCTTCGTCACCGAGCAGTTCGGCGGCGTCGAGCTTGAACCAGGCCTCGATGCCTTCTTTCTCGACGCGCTTGGCCACGGCTTCCATCAGTTCGACGGTGCGCGGGTGCAGCTCACCGGTCTGCTTGTGCAGGAAGAACGGGATCGGCACGCCCCAGTTGCGCTGGCGCGAGATGCACCAGTCAGGGCGATTGGCAATCATCGCGTGCAGGCGCGCCTGGCCCCAGGACGGGACGAACTTGGTCTGCTCGATGGCCTTGAGGGCACGCTCGCGCAGCGGCTCGCCGGTGTTTGGCTGCTTGTCCATGCCGACGAACCACTGGGCGGTGGCGCGGTAGATCAGCGGGGTCTTGTGGCGCCAGCAGTGCATGTAGCTGTGGCTGATGGTCTCGGTGTGCATCAGCGCGCCGACTTCGCTCAGCTTGTCGACGATGGCCGGGTTGGCCTTCCAGATGAACTGGCCGCCGAAGAACGGCAGCGACTCGACGTACACACCGTTGCTCTGCACCGGGGTGAGGATGTCGTCGTTGACCATGCCGTAGCGCTTGCAGGTGACGAAGTCGTCTTCACCGTAGGCAGGCGACGAGTGGACCACGCCGGTACCGGCGCCCAGCTCGACGTAGTCGGCGAGGTAGATGGGCGACAGGCGATCATAGAACGGGTGGCGGAAATTGATCAGTTCCAGCGCGGAGCCCGGGGCGGTGGCCAGCACCGAGCCTTCCAGGTTGTAGCGCTTGAGGCACGACTCGACCAGCTCTTCGGCCAGCACCAGCAGGCGCTCACCGGTGTCGACCAGGGCATAGCTGAACTCCGGGTGGATGTTCAGGGCCTGGTTGGCCGGAATGGTCCAGGGGGTGGTGGTCCAGATCACGATGGCGGCCGGCTTGGCCAGCGAGGCCAGGCCGAAGGCCGCGGCCAGCTTGGCATCGTCGGCGACCGGGAAGGCCACGTCGATGGTCTGGGACTTCTTGTCGGCGTACTCGACCTCGGCCTCGGCCAGGGCCGAACCGCAATCGAAGCACCAGTTCACAGGCTTGAGGCCCTTGAACACGAAACCTTGCTTGACCATTTCGGCCAGGGCGCGGATTTCACCGGCCTCGTTGGCGAAATCCATGGTCTTGTAGGGGTTGTTCCAGTCACCCAGCACACCCAGGCGGATGAACTCGGTCTTCTGCCCTTCGATCTGCTCGGCGGCATACTCGCGGCACAGCTCACGGGTGCGGTCGGCGGCCAGGTGCTTGCCGTGGGTGACCTCGACCTTGTGCTCGATCGGCAGGCCGTGGCAGTCCCAGCCCGGTACGTAGGGCGCGTCGAAGCCCGACAGGGTCTTGGAGCGGACGATCATGTCCTTGAGGATCTTGTTCAGCGCATGACCGATGTGGATCTTGCCGTTGGCATAGGGCGGGCCGTCGTGCAGGACGAACTTCGGACGATCCTTGCCAATTTCGCGCAGCTTCTGGTACAGGCCAATGCTGTCCCAGCGCTGCAGGATCTGCGGTTCGCGCTGAGGCAGGCCGGCCTTCATCGGGAAGGCGGTGTCCGGAAGGTTTAGCGTGGCTTTGTAGTCGGTCATTTCAGGCTCTTCGTTAGCGGTTGAGCGTGCCAGTGGGCACGTGCGGCGGCGATGTCCGCGTCGATCGCCGACTTCAGCGCCTCCAGGGAGGCGAAACGCTGCTCCTCGCGCAGCTTGTGGTGGAACTCCACCGTCAGGCGCCGGCCATAGAGATCGCCGGCATAATCCAGTAGATGAATCTCGAGGTGCGGCCGGCCGTCGCCAGCGACGGTGGGGCGCACCCCGATATTGCCGACACCCGGCCAGGCCTTGCCATCGATCTCGATGCTGGCCAGGTAGACCCCGGACAGCGGCACGCGGCGGCGCTTGAGCTGGATGTTGGCGGTCGGCGTGCCGAGTTGGCGGGCCAGCTTCTGCCCGTGCAGCACACGACCGGTAATACGGTACGGGCGGCCCAGCAGGTGCTCGGCCAGCTCGAAGTTGCCATCGGCTAGCGCCTTGCGCACCTCGGTGCTGCTAACGCGCAGGCCGTCCTGGATCACTGTGTTGGCGGCTTCGACGGTGAAGCCGTAGTGCTTGCCGGCCTCGACCAGGAAGGCGAAGTCGCCGGCGCGGTCGCAGCCGAAGCGGAAGTCGTCGCCCACCTCGAGGTGGCGCACGCCCAGGCCGTCGACCAAGATCGCCTTGACGAACTCGTCGGCACTGAGCTTGCTCAGGCGCTGGTTGAAGGCCAGGCACAGGACCCGGTCGATGCCTTCGGCGGCCAGCAGCTCGATTTTGTCACGCAGGCGAGCCAGGCGTGCCGGTGCGGTGTCGGGGGCGAAGTATTCGCGTGGTTGCGGCTCGAAGATCACCACGCACGTGGGCAGGCCAAGCGCCTGCCCACGCTCACGCAGGCGCGCCAGGATTGCCTGGTGGCCACGGTGAACCCCGTCGAAGTTGCCAATGGTGGCGACACAGCCCCGATGCTCGGGGCGCAGGTTGTGAAGACCTCGAACCAGCTGCATAACGCGCTTCTTGCTCATAAAGTGGCCGATTATAACCACACCCGGGCGCCGGTGACAGGCAGCAGCGCCACAGGGCGGCGTGGAATTCGAAAAACCGACGCCTGGCCCGCCATCGGCCTCAGTGCAAGGCCTTGCGAGCGAAATGCCGGGGCCGGAAACCGCACAGGTACAGGCAACCGAAATAAGTCACCACGCCCGCCAGGATCAACGCCCCCAGGCGCAGGAACCGCTCGGGCATGCCGCCCTGCTCCCAGGCCGGCAGGTAATGCATGCCGGCCAGCAGCACACCGGACATCAGTGCAACTGCCAGCACCAGCTTGAACAGGAACATCGCCCAGCCCGGCTGCGGCTGGAACAGCTGCTGGCTGCGCAGCTTCCAGTACAACAGGCCGGCATTGAGACAGGCACCGAGGCTGATGGCCAAGGCAAGCCCGGCATGCTGCAGCGGGCCGATAAGCGCCAGGTTGAGCAGCTGCGTGCAGACCAGGGTGAAGATCGCGATCTTCACCGGCGTGCGGATATTCTGCTGCGCATAGAAGCCCGGTGCCAGTACCTTGACCAGGATGATCGCCAGCAGGCCGACCGAATAGGCGATCAGCGCGCGCTGGGTCATGGCCGCGTCGAACGCGGTGAACTTGCCGTACTGGAACAGCGCCACGGTCAGCGGCTCGGCGAGGATCGCCAGGGCCAAGGTGCAGGGCAGCACCAGCAGGAAGCATAGGCGCAGCCCCCAGTCGAGGATCCGCGAGTACTCATGGCGGTCGCGGTTGGCGTAGGTCTTGGCCAGGGTGGGCAGCAGGATGGTGCCCAGAGCCACCCCCAGCACGCCCGAGGGCAGTTCCATGAGCCGGTCGGCGTAGTACATCCACGATACCGAGCCTGCCACCAGAAACGACGCGAAGATGGTGTTGATGATCAGCGAGATCTGGCTGACGGAAACGCCGAGGATGGCCGGCAACATCTGCTTGAGCACCCGCCAGACGCCGGTATCGCGCAGGCTCACCCGTGGCAGCACGAGCATGCCGATCTTCTTCAGCGCCGGCAGCTGGTACAGCAACTGCGCCAGTCCCCCGGCCAACACGCCCCAGGCCAGGGCCATGATCGGCGGGTCGAAGTACGGCGTGAGCAACACGGCGAAGGCGATCATCGCCACGTTCAGCAAGGTCGGCGTGAACGCGGGGACGGAAAAGCGGTTCCAGGTGTTGAGGATCGCCCCCACCAGCGAGGACAGCGAGATCAGCAATATATAAGGAAAGGTCACCCGCAACAGGGCCGTGGTCAGTTCGTAGCGCTCGGCGCTGTCGACGAAGCCAGGTGCCGTCACCCAGACGATCCAGGGCGCGGCGAGGATGCCCAGGGCCGTGACCACGGCCAGGACCAGGGTCAGCAGGCCGCTGATGTAGGCGATGAAGGTCCGGGTGGCCTCCTCGCCCTGCTGGGTCTTGTACTCGGCCAGGATCGGCACGAACGCCTGGGAGAAGGCCCCTTCGGCGAAGATCCGCCGCAGCAGGTTGGGCAGCTTGAACGCGATGAAGAAGGCATCGGTGGCGATGCCGGCGCCGAATACACGGGCCAGGATGGTATCGCGTATGAACCCGAGCACCCGGGAAATCATGGTGATGGAACTGACGGCGGCCAGGGATTTGAGCAGGTTCATGGAAAAAATTCGCGCCTGAGACGGAGGGCGCTGCCAGAAAGCGCCCGAATATGCGATACTTCCGCGCCTTTTGACGGGGAAGCCAAAACTCCCGAGTTTACAGGTCGCTGCGCAGAAAGAAATCCTTCCTTCTCGCTTGCGCACCGCTCGGCGGAACCCTCAAGGTGGCCTTGACAACCGTTCGACTGATCGGCATGATTCGCGGCCTATTTTGTTTGCTATTTACCTAAAGTCTTTCGAGGAGCTCGACGGTGGCCAACACACCTTCCGCCAAGAAACGTGCAAAACAGGCTGAGAAGCGTCGCAGCCACAACGCCAGCCTGCGTTCCATGGTCCGCACCTACATCAAGAATGTAGTCAAGGCCATCGACGCAAAAGACGCCGAAAAAGCGCAAGCCGCCTATATCCTGGCTGTGCCTGTAATCGACCGTATGGCCGACAAGGGCATCATCCACAAGAACAAGGCTGCTCGCCACAAAGGCCGTCTGAATGGCCACATCAAGGCACTGAAAGAAGCTGCAGCTGCCTAAGCGACGCGCTTGTCGAAAAACCGACCCTAGGGTCGGTTTTTTATTGCCCGCAATTCAGTGTCGCCCCCCCTGTGTAGGAGCGGCCCTCTCGTCTTACTTGCCGACCTGGATCTTCGGCGCCCACTTCAGCCACTCATCCTCGGGCTTGTCGAACAAGGCGAAGGTCTGCTGCGGCCGGGCCGGGTTGCCCATCTGCTCGCCTTCCGGCGTGGCGAAGGCGATGCCACCATCGATCAACGTCTCCAGCGACTCGGTACGCACCGTTGCCCCCTTGAACAGGCCCCAGTCGAAGCCGAAGCCACTGCTGTTCCAGAAGCGGCTGCCACCGCGCACCAGGGCCGCATAGCGCGGCTCGATAAGGATGTGGATCAGTACGCGGTCTGCCATCTGCCCCAATTCGAAGCCAGTGACCTTGCCGACAGTAACTTCGCGATAGGTCACCGGTACGCCTGGCTTGATCGAGCCACGCCGGGGCGCACTGAGGGTCAGCGGCAGCCCGACCACCGGGCCGGCCACCTCGGGGGCTTCAGGCAACGCGATGAAGTCATGTTGGGGGCCCTTGTCCTTGATAGCCGGCAACACCTCCAAGTACTGCCCTCCCACTAGGGTGTCGAGGTTTTCGGTGCGCACCAGGCCGAAGGCGGGCTTGACCACCCAGAACTGAGTGCCGGCACGGGCGATGCGCGCCTGCGCCTGGGTGATGCGCGCACGCAGCAGCACGGCTTGCAGGTCAGCGGTGAGGTCGACGCTTTCGACGCTCCCCACGTCCAGGCCGCGGAAGCGAATCGCCGTACCGGGCTTGAGACCATCGGCGCGATCGACGCGAATGGTGATCAGGGTGCCAGCGCGGTCTGCGGCTTCCTGGTTCTCGTGCAGGCGGAAGCGCGGAATATGACGCTTGAGTGGCACGTCCGGCTTCGGTGTATCGAAGGCGATGCCTCCGGCCATGAGCGTCTGCAACGACTCACTCTTGACCTTGATCCCAGACAAGCCCCCAGACAGAGTGATGCCACTGGCGTTCCAGAAGCGCGAGGAGCCATTGACCAGGTTGGCGTACTCTTTCTCGATATGTACGCCGATCAGGATCCGCTTGCTGTTACGGGCGAACTGGTAGCTCTGCACGCTACCGACCTTGACCTGGCGATACATGACCGGGCTGCCGATTTCGAGCGAGCCCAGGTTCTCGGCGAACAACACCATGTGCAGGCCCGGCGCCTTGAGGTCCAGCGGCGGCGCCTTGGCGCGCGCCTCGAATTCACGCAGGGGCTTGGCGCCCTTCTCGCCGGGGCGGATGGCAATGTAGTTACCTTTGACCAAGGCTTCCAGGCCGGTGATACCCGCCAGCGAAATGGACGGCTTGACCACCCAGAACTGCGTGCCTTCGACCAGGTAGTCTTCGGCCAATGGGTCCAGGGTCAATTCGGCAGTGGCGCTGCTCAGGTCATCGGCGATCTTCATGGTCTTGAGCGAACCGACCTGGATACCTTTGTACATGACCGGCGTGCGACCGGCCTGCAGGCCCTCGTAGTCCGTCAGCTTGACCTTGATGCGAATACCGGCCTGGGCCGCGTCGAAGTCTTCGTACAGGCGGAACGGCAGGGTCGGATCGGTGGGCGGGCTGTCCCGGCGATGCTCGGGAGTCGCGAAGGCGATGCCACCGGCCACGATGCTGGCCAGAGACTCGCTGCGCAGCTTCACGCCCGACAGGTCCGCATCGATGCTGATGCCGCTGGCGTTCCAGAAACGCGTGTGCTTACGCACCAGGTTGGCGTAGGCAGGCTCGATGAAGACTTTGATCTCGACGGTGTCCTGGTCTTCGGAGAGGCGATAGCTCTTCACCCGGCCGACCTTGATCTGCTTGTAGAAGACGGGGCTGTCGCGGTTGAGCGAGCCCAGGCGGTCCGCCTTGAGGGTCAGGTGCAGGCCTGGCTCGGTGTCGGACAGCGGCGGCGCCTCCGACAAGGCAGTGAAGCGCTTGGTCTTCTCGCCCTCACCAGGGCTGACCGCGATGTAGTTGCCCGATACCAAGGTTTCCAGGCCGGAGATCCCCGCCAGGCTGACGCTGGGTTTGACCAGCCAGAAGCGCGTGCCGGTGGTCAGGTGCGGCTCGGCGGCCTTGTTCATCTCGATGGTGGCGATGACACCGGTGTTGCTGCCCTCCGCATCGAGCACCAGGGTCTTCACCTTGCCGACCGACATGCCTTTGTAGATAACTTCGGTCTTGTTGGCGACGATGCCTTCACCGGACAGGAAACGCACTTGGATATCCACCCCGGAATCACGGTAGGCCTGCCAGGCCAGCCAGCCACCGATCACCAAGGCAATCAGCGGCAGGATCCAGATGGCCGACCAGTTCGAGGCTGGGCGGGTTTTAGCCGTAGGCATGTCACTCATGGTCGTCATCCGACTCCGTGTTATCCCAGATCAGTCGGGGATCGAAAGTTAAAGCAGCGAGCATCGTCAGAATCACCACAGAGGCGAAAGCGACGGCGCCCAGGTTGGCTTCGACGCTGGCGATGCGACCGAAATTCACCACCGCCACCAGGATGGCAATGACGAAAATATCCAGCATGGACCAGCGCCCGATGAATTCGATGAAGCGGTACATCAATATCCTCTGCCTTGCCGACAGGGGCTGATGTCGCTGCACCGAGTAAAGCAGCAGCCCGATCCCTACCAGCTTGAAGGTGGGCACCAGGATACTGGCGATGAACACCACGGCAGCAATGGGCAGCATGCCGTGCTTGAGCAGGGTGATGACGCCGGACATGATCGTGTCTGGGCTGCCCTGCCCCAGCGCGCTCACCGTCATGATCGGCAAGACGTTGGCAGGTATGTAGAGGATGGTCGCCGTGATGAGTAACGCCCAGGTGCGCACGATACTGTTGGGCCGGCGCGCATGCACGATCGCCCCGCAACGGGTGCAGGTCTGCGATTCACCTCCAGGCGCCTGCCGGTTGAGCTCATGGCATTCATTGCAGACCAGGATGCCTGCATCAATCGCCCGCATGCTCATCCTCCCCCGACAATGCACTCCAGATCTGGTGCGGCGACATGACGACTTCCAGCCACACCTGGACCAGCAACAGGCTGATGAAACAGAACAGGCCAAGCCCTATGGTCAGCTCAGCCAGATCGACCAGTTTGACGATCGCAACCAGCACCCCCATGAAATACACCTCGAGCATGCCCCAATCACGTAGGTGGTGATAGACACGATAGAAAAGCAGGCCATGACTGCGCCCGACGTCCAGGCGGATGCTCAGCAATACCAGCAACTGGCAGAGCAGCTTGAGCAATGGGATCGCCATGCTGCACAGGAACACCACCACGGAAACACCGCGCATCTGCGAGTTATACAGGCCAACCACACCGCTCCAGACAGTGTCGTCGGACGTCTGGCCGAGCAGGTGCAACTGCATGATGGGCAGGAAGTTGGCGGGCACATAGAGCAGGAGCGCGGTGATCACCAGGGCCAGGCTGCGGTTGACCACGTTATGACGGTGGGCATATAGCTCGTAACCGCAACGCGGGCAATGCGCCTTTTCGTCATTCTGCAACGTTGGCTTGCGCATCAGCAGGTCGCACTCATGGCAGGCGACGAGCTTTTCCAGCGGCAATTGAGCCAGCGTTTCGGAGTCGGCAGGGTTGGGCATATCAGACATCTGGATGGAGGAATGGGCTCTATTCTAGTGTTCTGACTCGAATTGTGGGAGATAGCCATAACGGTAACCCACTTTTATGTAGCGGGCTTGTGCCGCGAAGGGGGCGTAGACCCCGGGCGCGGTGTACCCGGGTGATCGAGGATGCAGGTTTTGCGGCCGCTTCGCGGCCGATCGCGGCGCAAGGCCGCTCCTACAGGAGGGGGGCGCGGCTGCCAGACGCCGGAAAGACAAAACCCCTACCTGCTCGCGCAGATAGGGGTTTTGCGAAATGAATCTTGACGATGACCTACTCTCACATGGGGAAGCCCCACACTACCATCGGCGATGCAT
>NZ_JBLUPY010000026.1:0-55698 GCF_048068215.1 Pseudomonas sp. NY15372 | reverse complement strand
CCTGTGTACGCTTGTTGCGGGAGGTCACCCAGCCCTTTGGGCTGCGCTGTCGAGCACAGAACAAACGGCCAGTGCTGACCCTCTGTGAGAGCCGGCTTGCCGGCGATTGGGCCGCAAGGCGGCCCCTTCATGGATCAATGGGCGAAGATCGACCCGCCCACCTTGCCCGCCAGCTTCTGTGGCTTGATCAGGAACCGCGCCAGCGCCGGCAGCAGCCACAGTGCGCCAAACATGTTCCACAGCAACATGAAGGTCAGCATCAGGCCCATGTCGGCCTGGAACTTGATCGCCGAGAAGATCCAGGTGCACACGCCAATGGCCAGGCACAGGCCGGTGAACAGCACGGCTTTGCCGGTGGAACGCAGGGTTTCGTAGTAGGCCTCCTGCAACGGCAGGCCGGCGCGCAGGAAGCTCTCCAAGCGGCTGTAAATGTAGATGCCATAATCCACGCCGATACCTACGCCCAGGGCAACCACCGGCAAGGTGGCGACCTTCACGCCGATGCCCATGAAGGCCATCAGGGCGTTGCCCAGCACCGAGGTCAGCACCAAGGGCAGGACGATGCACAAGGTGGCGGCGAACGAGCGGAAGGTGATCAGGCACATCACCGCCACGCACAGGTAGACCAGCACCAGGATGGTCAGCTCGGCCGACTTGATCACCTCGTTGGTGGCCGCCTCGATGCCGGCGTTACCCGCCGCCAGGAGGAACTGCAGGCCATCCTTGTTGTGGCTGTCGGCAAAGGCCTTGGCCACCGAGGTCACGCGCTCCAGGGTTTCGGCCTTGTGGTCGTTGAGGAACACCAGCACCGGTGCCAGGGAGCAATCGGCGTTGTACAGGCCATCGGCACGGGCGATGGAGTTATTGAGCACGTCCGGGTTGCGCGACAGGGTCTCCCATTTCAGGCTGCCCTCGTTCATGCCCTTGATCACCTGCTTGGACACGGTCACCAGGGAAATCGCCGACTGCACGCCTGGAGTGTTCTCCATGGTCCACATCAGCTCGTCGATCGGCGCCATGGTGGAGTGGATCGAGCAACTCTCCGATGGCGTCTTGACCATGATCACCAGCACGTCGGAACTGGTGGAATAGTTGTTGATGATGAAGTTGTTGTCCTGGTTGTAACGCGAGTCCGGGCGCAGCTCCGGCGCGCCCTGGTCGAGGTCGCCGATCTTCAGGTTCTGGCTGTACCACAGGCCACCGGCAAAAGCGGCCAGGGCCAAGGCGATGGACACCGGTGCCACCTTGGGGCTGGCGAAATTGGCCAGCAGGCGCCAGAACGGGTGTTCGCGGGTCGCGTCCTTCTTACTGCGGGCGATGGCCTTCTGGCTGATACCTACATAGGAAATCGCCACCGGCAGCAGGATCAGGTTGGTGAAGACGATCACCGCCACGCCGATCGACGCACCGATGGCCAGTTCGCGGATCACCCCGATGTCGATCACCAACAAGGTGATGAAGCCCACGGCGTCGGCCAAGATGGCGATCATGCCCGGCAGGAACAGCTGGCGGAACGTGCGCCGGGCGGCGGTCAGGGCATTGTCGGCACCGCTGGACTGCAAGGCGATGCCGTTGATCTTCTGCACCCCGTGGGAGATGCCGATGGCGAAGATCAGGAACGGCACCAGCATCGAATACGGGTCCAGCCCGAAGCCCACAGCGTGCATCAGCCCCAGTTGCCACACCACCGCCACCAGCGTGGTGACGAGCACCGCGATGGTGCTGCGGATGCACCAGGTGAACCAGTACAGCAAGGCCCAGGTGATGGCCAGGGCCACGCCGAAGAACATCACCACCATCACCAGGCCGTCGATCAGGTCACCGACCTTCTTGGCGAAGCCGACGATATGCACCTTCACGTTGGGGTTCTGGGCCTGGAACTTGTCACGGATCTTCTCTTCCAGCTGGTGGGAGAACTGCTGGTAGTCGAGCTTGACTTGCTTGCTCTGGTCCTGTGGGTCCGGGTAGCTCTCCATCAACGGCACGTCGACGATGCTGGACTTGAAGTTGTTGGCCACCAGGCGCCCGACCTGGCCGGACTTGAGCACGTTGTCGCGCAGCTCGTCGAGGCTTTGCGCCGAGCCGTTGTAGGTGTTGGGGATCACCTCGCCGCCGGCGAAGCCGTCTTCGGTGACTTCGGTCCAGCGCACCGCCGGGCTCCATAGCGATTTGAGCCCCGCACGGTCGACGCCGGGAACGTAGAACACCTCGTCGTGGATCTGGCGAAGGGTCTCCATGTAGTCCTTGTCGAAGATGTCACCGTTGACCGCCTCCACCGAGATACGCACGGTGTTGCCCAGGTTGGCCAGGTCGTTGCGGTGCTCGATCATCTGTTCGATGAACGGGTGCTGCAGCGGGATCATCTTCTCGAAGCTGGTAGACGGGCGGATCTGCGTGGCCTGCCAGAACAGGAAGATGCTCACCAGCAGGCACAGGGCGATGACCACCGGCCGGTTGTTGAAGATCAGTCGCTCGAGCAATGTGGCCTTGTCCTGGTGGTGTTGCTGGTGCATGTCGAAGCTCTCCCGGCTGGTCATGGCTGCACCTCCTCGGCACCGTGGGCCGTGGCCAGGTGCACCCCGCCCTGCCCGACCAGCAACAAGCCGCCGTCGGCAAGGCCAGTGGCAGCCGACAAGGCGATGCGGTCGGCGCGGTTGTAGACCGAGAAGCTCTGGCCGTCATCCTGGCTGCGCAACACGCTGCCACTGTTGCCCACCAGCACCAGGCTGCCATCCTCCAGAAGCGTAGCGCTTGCCAGGCCGAATTCGAACGGGCCACGGGCAGTCTTGAGCGGGACCGGTTGCCAGGTGTCGCCGAAGTCGGTGGAGCGCAGCAGGTTGCCGCGCAGCCCGTAGGCCAGCAACGTGCGCGCCTGCGTGGTGCCGATCACGCCGAACAGCGACCCCTCGTAGGGGCCCTGGACCACGGACCAGCTCTGGCCGTTATCGCTGGAGCGGAACATGCTGCCCTGCTCGCCGACGATGAACAGGCCGGCGTCCTTGACCTGAGCGATGGCGTTCAGGTGCAGCTGGTCAGGGTTGTCCAGGCGCTCGCCGATGTCCTGCCAGTGCTGGCCGCCATCGGTGGTCTCGAGCAGTGCGCCATAGGCGCCGACGGCGAAACCGTGCAGGGCGTCGAGGAAAGCGACATCGAGTAGCGGGGCCTCGCGGGCGAGGTCTTCGAACTGTTTGCTCCAGGTGGCGCCGCCATCGTTGCTGGCCAGCACCTGAGCGTCATGGCCGACGGCCCAGCCGCGCTTGTCGTCGAGGAAAAACACCGCGGTGAGCAGTTGACGGGTGGGCACCCGGGCCTGGGCCCAAGTTTTGCCCTGATCATCGGAGAACAGGATATGGCCGCGGTCGCCGACCACCACCAGCCGCTTGCCGGCATGGGCGACATCGATCAACAGGCTCTGGCTGGCCCGGGCCGACTCCACCGAATACTCCTCGGCCGCCGCCGCACGCGCACCATTCGCTCCTGTTGCCAACGCCAGTGCCAGCAGCGCACTGGCCGCCAGCGGCCAGGCTCCACGCCTGGCTTGCGCCATCACCCGATCCGTCATGATCGCCCCCTGTTGTGTTCTTGTAGTGGGTCAATCTATTGCCAGGTACTGCGAAAAGCCTGTTCCAGAGCCCTGCAATAGCTTTGGGGCCATCGTATCGGGGTTATCGGCGGGAAGACAACGAGCGGGACGTTATGTTTTGTTAACCGCAAGAGCAGGGGCTGCCCTGCAGCCCTTTCGCGGCACAAGGCCGCTCCTACAATGGGTCGCATTCGCCTGTTAGGAGCGGCCTTGTGCCGCGAAAGGGCCGCAAGGCGGCCCCGAGGGCTTCAAGCCAAGCTCTTGCTCACCACTTCATACACATCGCTGGACAACGCACCGGAGGCCAGAATCCGCTCCAGCTCGCCACGCATCAATGCCTGGCGCGCATCGTCGTACTTGCGCCAGCGGGTCAGCGGCGCCAGCTGGCGCGAGGCGATCTGCGGGTTGAGGGCGTTGAGCTCGATCACCAGGTCCGCCAGGAAGCGGTAGCCCGAACCGTCGGCGGCATGGAAGTTCACCAGGTTCTGCCCGGCGAAGGCCCCGATCAGCGCACGCACCTTGTTCGGGTTCTTCAGAGTGAAGGCCGGGTGCTGCATCAGCGCCTTGACCCGCGCCAGGCCGCCCGGCAGGGTGCTGGCCGCCTGCACGCTGAACCATTGGTCCATGACCAGCGGATTGTCCTTGAAGTGCTCGGCGAAGGCTTCCAGGGCCTTGGCGCGCTCGGCCTCGAACGGCGAGTTGACCAGCACCGCCAAGGCGGTGAGGCGCTCGGTCATGTTGTCGCACTGGTCGAACTGCTCCAGCGTTGCCGCCAGCACCTCTGGCTTGCCGCTGAGCATCAGGTACGACAGGGCGATGTTCTGCAGGCTGCGACGGGCGAAGTGCTCGGCCTCGGCGACATAGGCAGTTTTCGCCGACACCTCGCGGTTGGCTTGGTAGCGCGCCCACAGGGCATCGAACAGCTGCTCGGCGATCTGCTTGCGAGCGAACTCACGGGCAGCATGGATAGCCTCGACGTCGGCCACCTGGCTGATCTCGGTCAGGTACGCCTCGCCTGGCAACGAGAGCATCTCGGCGACCATGGCCGCGTCCAGCGACGCATTGCCCAGCACGGTGCCCAGGGCCGTGATCAGGCGCTGGTCGAGCTTGAGCGCCTCGCCGCGCTGGTGCTGGCCGATCAGCTCCTGCAACACCTGCACCGACAGTTGCTGCCCCGCTTCCCAGCGGTTGAAGCCGTCGCTGTCGTGCTGCATGAGGAACATCAACTGATCGCGGTCGTAAGGGAAGCTCAGCTTGACCGGCGCGCTGAAACCACGCAGCAGCGAAGGCAGCGGCTTGGCCGTGATGCCCTCGAAGGTGAAGGTCTGCTCGGCCTCGGTCACCGACAGCACGCGGCTTGTGCCTTGCGGCGCGGCTTCGCCGGCCAGGCGCAGCGGCAGGTCGTTGCCCTGGGCGTCGAGCAGGCCCAGCTCGACCGGGATCACGAACGGCAGCTTCTGGGCTTTGTCCGGGGTCTGCGGGCAACTCTGGCGGAAGGTCAGGCTGTAGGTCTGGGCCGCGGCGTCATAGGCTTCGCTGACCTCCAGGCGCGGGGTGCCGGCCTGGTTGTACCAGCGCTTGAATTGGGTCAGGTCGACGCCGTTGGCGTCCTCCATGGCCTTGATGAAGTCGTCGGTGGTCACCGCCTGGCCATCGTGGCGCTCGAAGTACAGGTCGCTGCCCTTGCGGAAACCCTCCGCGCCCAGCAGCGTACGCACCATGCGCACCACCTCGGCACCCTTCTCGTACACCGTCAGGGTGTAGAAGTTGGAAATCTCGATGAAGCTGTCCGGGCGCACCGGGTGGGCCATGGGGCCGGCGTCCTCGGCGAACTGGTGGGTACGCAGGTAGGCCACATCCTCGATGCGCTTGACCGTGCGCGAGTTCATGTCGGCGCTGAACTCGGCGTCGCGGAACACCGTGAAGCCTTCCTTGAGCGACAGCTGGAACCAGTCGCGGCAGGTCACGCGGTTGCCCGACCAGTTGTGGAAGTACTCGTGGGCCACCACGCCTTCGACACGCTGGTGGGCGGCATCGGTGGCAGTTTCGGCCCGGGCCAGCACGCAGCTGGAGTTGAAGATGTTCAGGCCCTTGTTTTCCATGGCGCCCATGTTGAAGTCGTTGACCGCGACGATCATGAAGATGTCCAGGTCGTATTCGCGGCCATAGACTTCTTCGTCCCAACGCATGGACTTCTTCAGGCTGACCATGGCGTGGTCGCACTTGTCGATATTCTCGGGCTCGACATAGATGCGCAGGGTCACATCGCGACCGGACACGCGGGTGAAGGTGTCCTCGACGCACCACAGGTCACCGGCGACCAGGGCGAACAGGTAGGCCGGCTTCTTGAACGGGTCTTCCCAGGTGGCCCAGTGGCGCCCGTCTTCCGACGGGCCGTTGCCGACAGGGTTACCGTTGGACAGCAGCACCGGGTAGCGATGCTGCTCGGCGATCACCGTGGTGGTGAAGGTACTCATCACGTCCGGGCGATCGAGGTAGTAGGTGATCTTGCGGAAACCCTCGGCCTCGCACTGGGTGCAGAACATCTTGCCGGACTTGTACAGGCCTTCCAGCGCGGTGTTGCTTTCCGGGTGGATCTTCACGCTGGTGTCGAGGGTGAAGCGCTCGGCCTTGGGCTGCAGGGTCAGGCTGTCGTCGTCGAGCTGGTAGTCGCCGGCGGCCAGGGGCTGGTCGTCGAGCTGCACGCTCAGCAGTTCAAGCTGCTGGCCATCGAGCACCAGTGGCGGCAGGCCGGCGCCACGCGCCGGGTTGCGGCGCATGACCAACTGCGCATGGACCAGGCTGTGGTCCTCGAACAGCTCGAAGGTCAGGTGCGTCTCGTCGATCAGGTACTCGGGCGCCTGGTAGTCCTTGAGGTAGATCACTTGCGGTTGTTCGGTACGCATAGTGCTGGTCCTTTTACTGGTGCACGGCCAACTGGTAGGCCGTGTACTTGCGAATGTTGATCACGCCGGTGTCGAAGATCAGGTACTGGCCCTTGATGCCCAGCAGCGTGCCTTCGGCCACTGGGTCCTTGTCGAGGTTGAAGCTGACGATCTTTTTCGGGTAGGCCTCGACCGGGTAGCGCATCTGCACCACTTCAGCGTCGTGCACCGGCTGTATGGCCTGCAGGCCGAAGCGCTCCTGCAGACCGCGCAGGCCCTCGGCACAGGCATCGAAGATCTGCTCGCGGATAGCCGGCAGGTCGAGCACTTCGGCATCGCCCTTGAGCAGCGTGCGCCAGTTGGTGCGGTCCGGCACCTGGCTGCGCAGCAGGTCTTCGACCAGGCCCGACTGCTGCCGGGTGGCCACGCGCATGATCGGCAGGGCCTGGCTGGCGCCCTGGTCGAGCCAGCGGGTGGGCAGCTGGGTGGCACGCGTGATGCCCACCTTGATGCCCGACGAGTTGGCCAGGTACACCACATGGTCAGTCATGCAGAACTGCTCGCCCCACGAAGGTTCACGGCAGGTGCCGGCGTCGTAATGGCATTTTTCCGGGGCCATGATGCATACATCGCACTGGGCCAGCTTGGTCATGCAGGGGTAGCAGTAACCCTGGCTGAAGCTGGTCTTGGTGCGCTTGCCGCAATGGGTGCAATGGATGGCGCCGAGGTATTCCAGGCGCACGGTGGACCCGATCAGCGGGTTGACCGGCACCTGCTCCTCACCCAGGCGGAAACTGTATTGAACGACGGGTGCTTCCAGGCGCACCGCCATCTTGCTCAGAGAGCCACGAGCGAGTTCGATCAATGTACCGAGTCCGACTTGAACAGGATGTTGGGGACCGGTGCCGACTTCGACGCGCACTCCTGCGGGCCCATGTAGCCGGTGCGCTGCTCCTCGGGCAGGTTCTTCATCTCCCAGGCGATCACCGCCTGCAGGGACAATTCCTTCTGCTCCGGGGTCAGCTTGCGGCCGTCGGCCCATTTGCCGATTTCCACGGCCAGTTTCAGGCTTTCGTAGATTTCGGGGGTGATGTTCTGGATCATTTGCGCGAACGTGGACATAGCGTCTCCTCAATCAGGCCGACAGTTTACGCCGTGCCAACGCCCCACCCAAGAGCCCGGTCAGGCATCCGATGAGCAACCCGCCGACATGGGCGGCATTGGCGACCTGGCCGAAGCCGAGCTGGCCGACCACGCCGGTCAGGCATACCAGCAGCCAGATGAGCATCATCACCAGCACGCCCTTGGGCAGGCTGAACAGGGGGTTGGGCGCCAGCCACTGATACAGCCATACGTGCCCGAGCAGGCCATAGAGCACGCCGGACAAGCCTCCGAACAGGCTGGGGCCGCTGGTGTAGTGCTGGGCAAGGTTCGACACCAGGCTGAACACCAGGGTCAGGCCCAGCAGCACCCACGGGCCCTGGCGCAGCTCGATGCGCTTGCCCAGCTCCCAGTACCAGAGCGCGTTCATCGCCAGGTGCAGGACACCGAAGTGCAACAGCATCGGCGATACCAAGCGCCACCACTGCCCTTCGGCCAGGCCCTGGGCCAGCGGGGTGAAGTACAGGTACTCGCCCTGTACACGGAACTCCAGGAAGGTGAACCAACCGATGGTCGACAGGTTGTCACCCAGGCCGGTCACCCCGGCCACCACCAGGCACAGCAACAGAATGGCAGCGGTGACCTTGCAGGCACGGGCCTGGTCGGCCAGCGATGGCTGGGTCGGGCCATTCGCAGGTAGACCCGCTCCCTCGATGTCCAGGTCGTCGTTGCCCTCCGGGAAGCGCTGATACAACTGGCGCACGTCGTCGGCCAGGTGCTCGGGCACCCAGAGCACCTGCTCCTGGCCCTCCTCGACCACCCGGTGCGGCACCTGCAGGCGCCGTAGCATCCGCACGAAACCGCCCAGGTCCACCGCCAGCGGCAGGCGCATCGCCGCGACCACGCTCATTGGTTGGCCTGCGGGCGTTCGACATCGACCCAGACGAACTTGTGCGGGTCGATGCGGGTTTCGTCGTCCAGGCGGTAGGCCGCCAGCTTGCCGTAGAGCACCGCGCTGTAGTCCAGGCAGGCCAGGTTGGCGCGGATCGGCGCGGGTCGGCCGCTGCGCCAGTAATGGCCAACGAACAGCAAAGGCTCGTCCTCGCCGTAACGCAGCAGGGCGTTCTTCTCGCTGTGGCTCAAGGGCGTGCGGGCCACTTCCTCGGGCAGGGCGTCTGGCTGGAACACGATGTCTCCGTAGGTCTGTGGGTCTTCTTCCCAGAACTTGGTGCGGAAGAAGGCGCGGGTCAGGCCATCGCCGCCGGTCAGTGTCAGGCCGTCCGGCAGGCGCATGTCGGTGCCACGCAGCAGGCGGTTGCACACGGTGGCGGCGAAGCTGCCGGACACCGCCGAGGCCTGGATGAAGTGTTCGTCGATGCGCCCGTCGGGATATTCCCGGCGCAGCGGCTCGATCAAGCGAGGGTCCCAGCAGGCATGCACCAGGCGGAAACGGCCAGCGTCGACGAACAGCGGCAAGGTGTAGAACCATTCGAGGAAGTCGTGCCAGTCGCCTGGATGCTGGGCGAACTGGGTCAGGGTTTCGTCGATCAGGCGGGCATGGCGCGGCGTATGCTCGCGCACATAGGCCTTGCCACTGCCGGGCAGCGCCGGGGTGACCCACGCCAGGGCGTTGTATTCATGGTTGCCCATGATGCAGAACCCCTGGCCGGCCTCGACCATGTCGTGGACGATATGCAGCGCCTCGCGGATACGCGGGCCTCGGTCGACGATGTCGCCCAGGAACAGCGCCTGGCGCCACGGGTGACGCCAGACACCGCCGATGCGCTTGTAGCCGAGGGTGTCGAGCAGGCGCTCCAGGGTCAGGGCACAACCGTGGACATCGCCGATGATGTCGAAACTTCGCGCCGGATCGAGCATCAGTCGCCTCCACCACCCAGACGGCTGCCCCAGCCGAGTTTGGTGCGGCAGACCTCGTAGTAGTTATGGTCCAGCGGATGGATCAGGCGCAGCTTCTGCGGCTTCTTGCACACCGTGATGGTGTCGCCTGGGGCGCAGGTGAAGTGGTTCTGGCCATCGCAGGAGACCTGCGGGTAGATCGTCAGGTCCTGGGAAACGACGATCTTCAGTTCGCTGTTGCCGTCCACCACGATCGGCCGCCCGGAGAGGGTGTGCGGGTACATCGGCACGATGACGATGGCGTCGAGCTTGGGATGCATGATCGGCCCGCCGGCAGACAATGCATAGGCGGTGGAGCCGGTGGGCGTGGCGACGATCAGGCCGTCGGCCTTCTGGCTGCAGACGAACTGGCCGTCGATGTAGATTTCGAATTCGATCATCCGCGTCGACTTGCCCGGGTGCAGCACCACGTCGTTGAGCGCATCGCCCTGACCGATGGCCTCGTTGTGGCGACGCACCTCGGCCTGCAGCAGGAAGCGGTTTTCCACCAGGTAATGGCCGTCGAGCACCTCGGCGACCTTGACCTCGAGTTCGTCGGGGCGAATATCGGTGAGGAACCCCAGGCTGCCGCGGTTGATGCCCAGCACCGGAATGTTGTGCCGGGCCAGGGCACGGGCCGCGCCCAGCAGGCTGCCGTCACCACCGACCACGATGACCAGGTCGCACACCTCGCCCAGCAGCTTGCGCGTGGAGGTCTGCAGGCCATGGCCGGGCAGCACCTCGGCGATGGTGTCCTCGAGGATGACGTGCAGGTGGCGCTCGAGCAGGAATTTTTTCAGCCGGCGAATGGTGTCGAGCACCTGGGAGCTGCCAAGGCGTCCGATGATACCGATATTGCGAAATTGCTCCATGGGGCTCCTGCGAGGCTCTGCGGCGGGTAACGGGTGGCCGGTGCGGCCTTGGGGATTATGGGCGAAACGACCGGCCAGCGGCAAACCGGCTATGCTCGCGGGATGATGCCGTTCGCCGATCTTCACGCCCTGCCCCGCCAGTTGCACCGCCCTGCGGTGCGCGACCTGGCATGGGTGTTGGTATCGCCGCCTTTGCTCGGCCAACCGCCTTGCGCGCAGCGCCACCCGCTGGCGGCCAGCGCCTGGGCGCACGACCCCGCGCGCCTGCTGCAATGGCTGTTGGCACTGGATCAGGACGACCGGCCGCTGCGCGACTGGCTCGCCCGCCTGACCAGCCACCGTCTGGGCCTGTACTACGAAAGCCTGTGGCAGTTCGCCCTCGGCCAGGCGCCCGGCATCGAGCTGCTGGCAGCCAATCTGCCGATCCGTGAAGGCGGGCATACCCTGGGGGAGCTGGATATCGTCCTGCGTGACCGGGAGGGCGTGCACCACCTGGAGCTGGCCATCAAGCTCTACCTCGGCCCACCCGGCGGGGACGGCCATGACCCGGCGCATTGGCTGGGCCCAGGCTGCCATGACCGGCTGGACCGCAAGCTGAACCACCTGGCCGGGCACCAACTGCCCATCTCGGCCAGCCCCCAAAGCCGTAAGGCCCTGGCGCTGCTGGGGGTGGGCGAGGTTCACGCGCATGCCTGGCTCGGCGGCTACCTGTTCTACCCCTGGCCGGGGCATGCCCAAGCGCCGATCGGCGCCGATGCGCATCACCTGCGTGGCCGCTGGCTGCATCGAAGCGATTGGCGCGGCTACCGGCAAGCCAACCCCGCCGGGCGCTGGCAGCCCCTGCCCCGGCATGCCTGGCTGGCACCGGCGCGGGTCGAGGCGCACGCGTGCTGGGCGCCAGCCCAATTCGAGGCCTGGCTCAGTGAGCTGGACAGCCAGGCGCCGGCGCACCTGCTGGTCCGGTTGGAAAATGCCGGGGACGGTAGCTGGGAAGAGGCCGAGCGCATATTCATGGTGGCGGACAACTGGCCCTATCTACCGGCTTGATACCTTGGCTGCCCATGCCGGCCCAATCGCGGGACAAGCCCGCTCCCACAGCCCGGCCTTACCGCTATCACTGTCCTTGTGGGGCTTGCCCCATGATTGAACCGCCACTGCCAACATCAATTCAAAGACCTGGCTCAAAGAAAAACCCCCAGGCAACGATTAGAGTTGCAGTTACGCGCCAGAAAGAGCGCCACCCCCGACCTGATGATGAGGACCACCCATGGCTTCACCTACCCCCTCGACGCACTACGCTCGCCTCTCTATCACCCTGCACTGGCTGATGCTGGTGCTGCTGGCTGCGGTCTACGCCTGCATCGAGCTGCGCGGGCTGTTCCCCAAGGACAGCGCCGAACGCAACCTGATGAAGGACCTGCACTTCATGCTGGGCCTGACGGTGTTCATCCTGGTCTGGCTGCGCCTGGCCATGCGCCTGATCCGTCCTGCCCCACCGATCCTGCCCAAGCCGCCGGCCTGGCAGACGGGCCTGGCGCACCTGGTGCACCTGCTGCTGTACCTGATGATGATCGGCCTGCCCATCGCCGGCTGGTTGATCCTGAGCGCCGCCGACAAGCCGATCCCGTTCTATGGCCTGGAACTTCCGGCATTGACCGCCCCGGATACGGACCTGGCCAAGTTCATCAAGGGCTGGCATGAACGCATCGGCAGCTGGGGTTACTGGCTGATCGGCGTGCACGCCTTGGCCGGCCTCTACCACCATTACGTCCAACGCGACAACACGCTGGTGCGCATGCTGCCCTACCGGTAACCGCGACGCCCCTGCAGCCCACCGGTGTGCAGGAAGATCAGGCGCGTGCCGGGCGCAAAGCGCCCGGCCGCGACCTGGTCTCGCAGCGCCATCAAGGCCTTGCCGGTGTACACGGCCTCCAGCGGCACGCCGCTGTGGCGCTCGGTCTCGTCGATGAAGGCCAGCAGTTTATCGTCGAAGCGGCCGAACCCGCTCCGGCAGGCGTCATGCAGTTCATGGCCCCCCTGCACCAGCCCGGCGAGGCTCTGCTCAACGCCATGGCCACGCGGCACTGCCAGCGCTCCATGCACCGTCCGGGCGCCGCCTTCAGCGAGCACCAGGCCCGCCAGGGTCGTACCCGTGCCGACCGCCAGCCACCACCCGTCATGCCCTGACCAGCCCAATGTTGCCAGTTGTGCGCTCGCCTGCTCGACGATCAGCTGGCAGCCTTGGGCACCGGCCAAGCCACCGCCCCCTTCGGGAATACAGTGCCAACCCGGATAGCGCGCTTGCCAAGGTGCCCAGAAACCTGCCTGGTGGCGTTCGCGGTAGCCACCGTAGCCCAGCCAATGCAACTCCATGCCCAGGGCCTGCAGGTCGCGTACGGTGGGTGTGTCCTGCGCATGGCCGCGCAACAGCCCGGCAGTGGCGAAACCGAAACGCTTGCCTGCTGCCGCCAGGGCATGGAGGTGGTTGGAGTGGTTGCCACCCAGGCTGACCAGGCCCTGTGCGCCAGCGGCCTGGGCCACGAGCAGGTGGTGGCGCAATTTGAACCATTTATTGCCGCTGATCAGCGGGTCGATGAGGTCGAGGCGCAGCACTGCGACCTCGACACCGGCTTGGACGAGCCAGGGCAAGGGCAACGGTTGCAGGGGCGCTTGGGGAAGATCAGCGAAGGTCACGGACATCGGGCGAGTATATCAGTGGCCAGGCCTGGTCCAATCGCCGGCAAGCCGGCTCCCACAGGTACAGCGCATGCACCGGCTCCTGTGGGCCTGGTGGGAGCCGGCTTGCCGGCGATTGGGCCGCGCAGCGGCCCGCTCCGACAGTCAACTCACAACTGCGCAGCCAACCTCGACCCCTGGTTGATCGCCCGCTTGGCATCGAGCTCCGCCGCCACATCGGCGCCGCCGATCAAATGCACCGACTGCCCCGCCGCCACCAACCCATCGTGCAACTCGCGCAATGGTTCCTGGCCCGCGCAGATCACCACGTTGTCCACCGCCAGCACCTGCGGCTCGCCCCCACCGATGCGCACATGCAGGCCATCGTTATCGATCGCCAGGTACTCGACGCTGTTGAGCATCTGCACCCGCTTGTTCTTCAAGCCCGTGCGGTGGATCCAGCCGGTGGTCTTGCCCAAGCCATCGCCCACCTTGGATTGCTTGCGCTGCAGCAAGTACACCTGGCGGGCCGGCGCATGCGGCTCGGCCTTGATACCCGCGACGCCGCCCCGTGCCTCGAGACGGGTATCGATGCCCCACTCCTTCCAGAACGCCTGGCGGTCCTGGCTGGTGGCCACGCCTTCATGCACCAGGTATTCGGACACATCGAAGCCGATGCCCCCGGCTCCGATCACCGCCACTCGCTTGCCCACCGGCTTGCGCTCGAGCAGCACGTCCAGGTAGCTGAGCACCTTGGCATGCTCGATGCCAGGGATAGCAGGCGTACGCGGGCGAATACCGGTGGCCAGGACGATTTCATCGAAGCCTCCGGCCATCAGTTCGTCGACACCGACCCGGGTATTGAGGCGTAGCTCGACACCCGTGCGCGCCACCTTGCTGCGGAAGTAGCGCAGGGTTTCGTAGAACTCTTCCTTGCCCGGCACACGCTTGGCCACGTTGAACTGCCCGCCGATCTCGCTGGCACTGTCGAACAGCGTCACCTGGTGGCCTCGCTCGGCGGCCACGGTGGCCGCGGCCAGGCCGGCGGGGCCTGCGCCCACCACGGCGATGCGCTTAACGGCGCGCACAGGCAGATAATTGAGCTCGGTCTCGTGGCACGCGCGAGGGTTGACCAGGCAGCTGGTCAGCTTGCCGCCAAAGGTATGGTCCAGGCAGGCCTGGTTGCAGCCGATGCAGGTGTTGATCTCGTCGCTACGGCCTTCGGCGGCTTTGTTGACGAACTCCGGGTCGGCCAGGAACGGGCGGGCCATGGACACCATGTCGGCATCGCCCTCGGCCAGCACTGCTTCGGCCACCTCGGGGGTATTGATGCGGTTGGTGGTGATCAGCGGGATCTTCACTGCACCGCGCAGCTTGGCGGTGACCTTGGTGAAGGCCGCGCGCGGCACTTTGGTGGCGATGGTCGGGATACGCGCCTCGTGCCAGCCGATGCCGGTGTTGATCAAGGTGGCGCCGGCCTGCTCGATGGCCTTGGCCAACAGCACGATCTCGTCCCAGGTGCTGCCACCTTCCACCAGGTCGAGCATCGACAGGCGGAAGATGATGATGAAGTCGCTTCCGACCGCCTCGCGCACCCGGCGGACAATTTCCACGGCCAGGCGCATGCGGTTCTCGTAGCTGCCGCCCCAGCGGTCGGTGCGCTGGTTGGTATGGGCGACCAAGAACTGGTTGATGAAGTAGCCTTCCGACCCCATGATCTCGACACCGTCGTAGCCGGCGCGCTGGGCCAGCACGGCGCAATTGACGAAGTCGGCGATCTGCTTCTCGATGCCGGCTTCGTCCAGCTCCTTGGGCTTGAACGGGTTGATCGGCGCCTGGATGGCGCTGGGTGCGACCTGGCGCGGGCTGTAGGCATAGCGCCCGGCATGGAGGATCTGCAGGCAGATCTTGCCGCCGGCGGCATGCACCGCTTCGGTGACGATGCGGTGCTTGTCGGCTTCTTCCTCGGTGCTCAGCTTGGCCGCACCGGAATACACGCCGCCTTCATCGTTCGGCGCGATGCCGCCGGTGACCATCAGGCCAACGCCGCCGCGGGCACGTTCGGCGAAATACGCAGCCATCCGCTCGAAGCCACCTGGGCGCTCTTCCAGGCCGGTGTGCATCGAGCCCATCAGGGTACGGTTACGCAGGGTGGTGAAGCCCAGATCCAGCGGGGCCAGCAGGTGCGGGTAACGGTCGGCAGCCATGGGCGAACTCCCTATCAGGCGTGATCACGGTATGCGGGCGCCTCGCAGGCCCCATCGTTTGTCTGGCCCTGACATTAAACAGGCGTTTGAGCGCGCTCAATGATCGAAAGTGACAAGTTGTTGATCCTGCTGTACAGCAGGTCTACCCTAGGACACCCTCGATTCAGGAAGCTGACCTGGCCGCCTCATGCGAAAACTCCTGGCAAGCGCCCTGGCGCTGGTGATGATCGCCGCCCTCTGCGGCTACGGTTTCTGGACCTTGCAGCGCCCGGAAGGCCACTACCTGTCCGACCTGCGCATCGACCTGGCGCTCAACCATGGCGTGCCGGGCGAACAGGGCAACCTGCTCGGTGTCGAACCCCTGCTCTACCCAGGCGACTACCAGAACCTGCAGCGCTTGCACCGCAAGCTGTCGGCCTATCTGGAACAGGCACGCGCCCAGGGCCTGGTGAGCCCGCGCACCGTGGTGGTGCTGCCCGAGCACATCGGCACCTGGCTGTGGGCCCGCGGCGAAAAGAACGAGCTGTACCAGGTGACCCAGCGCCGGGAAGCCTGGCAGTGGCTGGAGCTGAGCAACCCGCTGCGCTACGGCCTGGCCATGCTCACCGCCACGGGCGACGATCGCCGCGCCGACGCTCACCTGCGCATGAAGGCCGAGCAGATGGCCCGCGACTACCAGCAATTGTTCGGTGGGCTGGCCAAGGAATTCGGCGTAACGCTGGTGGCAGGCTCCATCGTCCTGCCCGCCCCGTACGTCGACCGCGGCATCCTGCATCCCGGCAGCGGCCCGCTGTTCAACAGCAGCCTGGTGTTCGGCGCCGACGGCACGGTGCTCGGCCAACCGCAGCGCCAGCAGTACCCCGACAGCGAAGTGCGTCGCTACATTCATGATGGCCGCCAGCACCCGTTGCAGGTCATCCAGACCCCGGCCGGGCGCCTGGGCGTGCTGGTGGGCAGCGACAGCTGGTACCCGGAAAACTACCAACAGCTGGCCCGCCAATCGGTGGAACTGGTCGCCAACCCGGTGTTTCTCACCGGCAAGCACACCTGGAATGCGCCTTGGCGCGGCAATCGCCACCAGGATGCCGCCAGCGCACTGCCGCTGCAGCGCGGCGAGGTCGATGAACAGGCCGCCTGGCAGCGCCTGACGCTGACCGCCAACGCCAGCACGCCCAGCCTGAGCGTGTTCCTGCGTGGCCAGTTCTGGGAACAAGGCAGCGACGGCCAGGGCTTTGCCAACCAGGCAGGCCAACACCTGGCCGGCACTCCCAGCCAAGGTGCCCGCCTGCTCAACCTCTGGCTGTGACCGATGGCCCGGCCACGCGTGCGCCTGGGTGACCTTTCGGTAGGCTTCGTCCAGCCTTTGGGCCAGGCGCTGAAGCACCTGGGGTACGACCCGGCCCCCCTGCTGCGCCGCTACGGCCTGGACGCCTCTCGCCTGGCCGAAGCCGGGGCGCGCCTGTCGATCCCGCGCTACATGCACCTGGGCCATGCCGCCATCGAGTTGTGCGGCGAGCCGGCATTGGGGCTGCGCATGGGCCGCGCAAGCCGCCTGGCCCAGGCGGGGCTGGCAGGCGTCACGGCGGCCCAGGCCCCGACCCTCGGCGAGGCCGCCCGCACGCTGCTGCGCTTCGAACCCTTATATGCAGCGAACTACCGCGGCCAGTCGAGTTTTCTCGAGGACCGCCAGGGCGCCTGGCTACGCTTCTATTCGATCAGCCCTTACAACGACTACAACCGTTTCGTGGTCGATTCGTTGCTGGCTGGCTGGTTGGCACAGTTGTCCCACCTGGCAGGCGTGCCGGTGCAGGCCGAGCGGATGGACATCGAGTTCGAGGCGCCCAGCTATGCTGCGCAGTACCAGCCCCTGTGCGCGAATCCGGTACAGTTCGCAGCCGCCAATAACCAGCTGCGCCTGGACCGCGCGACCCTGGAGCTTCCTAACCCCCAGCATTGCCCCAGCACCTGGCACCACCTGCTGCAACTGTGCGAAGCGGAACTGGCCCAACGTACGCGCGTACGCAGCTTGGGTGAACGCATCACCCACTTGCTGGGCCCGCTGCTCAATGGCGGCCAGGAACCGGACCTGGAAGCCGTGGCGCGTCACCTGCAACTGCCGACCTGGACGCTGCGGCGCAAGCTGGCCGAAGAAGGCACGCGCTTTCGCAACCTGCTCAACGACACACGCCGCGACCTGGCCGAGACCTATATCCGCGATACGCAGCTGGCCTTCGGCGAAATTGCCTATCTGCTGGGGTTTGCCTCGGCAGAGGCCTTCCAGCGCGCGTTCAAGCGCTGGACCGGCATTACGCCCGGCGCGTTTCGCCGCAACCAGCGGCGGGAGGGTCAGAGCTCGGTAGCGTCGTCTGCCGGCTCCATCGGGTCCAGTTCGTAGGCCTGGAATTCGAGCAGTTCTTCCTGGTAATCGTCCATCGCTGCGTCCTCTTCAGTCATTTATCGGTCGAGTCATGCCGCCACGCTAAGCGTATTGGATGACCGCATCATGACACGCTGATAAGAGGTAGACGGAGCCGGTGCCGGTGCCGGGAAAGTTAAAGACCGCCACGCAGCCCAATCGCGGGACAAGTCGGACCGCCGCACCGCCGCTCCCACGAAGGACCTGCAAACTCAAATAGTTATGCCTTGTTCTATGAGAGCAGACCTGCCCCACGGTTCACAACGGCGCAGGTGGCGCCTCGGTCGTAGGCGCCTCTTGCTGCACCTCGATGGGTGCCGGCTCGGCAGGCGGGGCGATGGGCTGGGAGCCTTGGCTGTCATCCACGACCGGCGCGGCCTGCACTTCGCTGGCAGGCGCGGTAGTGGGGGGTGTCTCGACCACTGGCGCCGGCATCGCTGCTTCGGCGGCAACGGGTGCCGGAGCAGGTTGGGTAGCGGGTGCCTGCTCTGGCAAGCCCAGGGCAGGCGCCGGTTGCTCAGGCTCAGGCTTGGGCGCCTCTACTTTCGGCTCGGCTTTCTCCACCTTCTTTGGCTTGGGCAGGTAGCTTTCCACCAACGCGAAGTAGCGCTCGTAGAACTGCGGCGCGGTGACCGTCTCGCTGGCCACCTTGACCATCGAATCGTCGCTCGAACCGATGGGCATGGACACCGAGCCCAGTACACCCACTCCCAGGCTGGCCGAGGTGTTGGATTTCTTCAGGGCGTAGCGGTCCTGCAGGGCGTTGGCGAACATGGTGGAACGCTGTTCGTCGTTGGTGTCCGGTGCGCAGGTGACGTTGAAGCTGATCTGCAGGTGGTTATCGCTGTTCTGCTGGAAGCTCTTGTTGCCCGCGATCTGGTTGGGGCCGCTGCTGGTGATGATATAGCCCTGGCTGAGCAACGCACGACGGGCGGCCTCGCAGGACCCCGCCTCGCTCACCGCAAAGCTGCGCGAGAAAGTGCCCGAGTCATCGAAGTTCTCGTGCTCGTAGATGGCAGGCTTTTTCGACGAACAACCGGACACACCCGCCAGCACAAGGGCCAGCCCGAGCGCACCGAAGACGGAAGATCTGGACATCTTGGATTCCGGAGAAAAGGACAAACGGTGTGTATTGTGCAACACAAGAACGCTCACTGAAACTGCGGCGCTGGCCAGACCGAGCAAAATTCATCATCGCCTGCCGGCCTGGGCGCAGAAAACGAAAAAGCGACCCGAAGGTCGCTTTTCGTAGGCTTCGAGGTGTTCAAGGGACCTCGAGGCGAAGATGGCGCAGCGGACGGGACTCGAACCCGCGACCCCCGGCGTGACAGGCCGGTATTCTAACCGACTGAACTACCGCTGCGTATCGCCCAGGCTTGCGCCTGGTTGAAACTGAGGATCTGACCTTGCGAAGCGTTCGCTCGTAAGGCAGGCACAAAAAAAGCGATTCGCTGATCGCTTCGTTTGTTGCTACGAGGCGTTCAAGGGGCCTCGAAGCGAAGATGGCGCAGCGGACGGGACTCGAACCCGCGACCCCCGGCGTGACAGGCCGGTATTCTAACCGACTGAACTACCGCTGCGTATCGTTCAGGCTTGCGCCTGATTGAAACTGGGATCGGCCTGAAGTGCTCTTGGCCTTCAGACCCCAGACCGGTGAAAACACCCATCTGAAGAATAAGTGGCGCAGCGGACGGGACTCGAACCCGCGACCCCCGGCGTGACAGGCCGGTATTCTAACCGACTGAACTACCGCTGCGCATATGGACTTGCGTCCGGTTCCTCTCAATTAGGAAGCTTCTTTCGAAGGCTCCCGGGTCAGGAACATCTCAGGAAGTGGTGGGTGATGACGGGATCGAACCGCCGACCCTCTGCTTGTAAGGCAGATGCTCTCCCGGCTGAGCTAATCACCCTCGCAGTGTTGCTTGTTGCGTTTGCTTCGCTGAGGCCGCGAAATTTACGCAGATACCGAAGCTAAGTCAATAGCCCCATTGAATTTTTTTCAAAAAGGGCAAAAACGGTGATGGGAAAAGTGATGCCTTGCTCGGCTACTTGGTTGGCTGCCAAGCCAACGCCTACAGGTACAGCGGGGCCTCGGAAAACAGCGCAGGACAGGTGGGAGATCACCCAGCCCTTCCGGGCTTCGCTATCGCGCAGAACAAACGGCTAGCGCTGCCCCTGTGGGAGCCGGCTTGCCGGCGATTGGGCTGACCTGCAGGGCACAAAGCAAAAAGGGACCAGACGGTCCCCTGTTGCAGCTCAAGACCCGCCGCTCAGGCGTAGATCATCTTGCGGGTCATCCCGCCATCGACCACGAATTCCTGCCCGGTGACGAACCCTGCCTGACGCGACAACAGCCAGGCCACCAGCGCGGCGACATCTTCCACCGTCCCTACCCTGCCCGCCGGATGCTGGGCATGGTCGGCGTCGGTCAAAGGCTCTGCGCGCCGCTCGGATGGGTCGCGGGCATCGATCCAGCCGGGGCTCACGGCATTGACGCGAATCTCCGGCCCCAGGCTCATGGCCAGCGCATGGGTCAAGGCCAGCAGCCCGCCCTTGCTCGCCGCATAGGCCTCGGTATCGGGCTCCGATTGGCGGGCACGGGTGGACGTGAGGTTGACGATGGCCCCGCCATGGGCACGCAAGTACGGCGCACAATGCTTGGCCAACAGCATCGGCCCACTGAGATTGACTGCCAGGGTGCGATTCCATTGGGCCAGGGAGAGGCTTTCGAGGGTTTGGTTGTGCGGGTTGGCGATGGCCGCGTTGCACACCAGCGCATCCAGACGCCCGAACTGCCCCAGCACCTCGGAAACAGCCGCGCTGACCTGGGCCTCGTCGGCGACATCCATGGCCACGAACCAGGCGTTGTCGCCCAATGCCTTGGCGACCTTGGCTCCGCGTTTGCGATCCAGGTCGCCCAGCACCACCTGCCAGCCTTCGCAGATCAGCCAAGCGGCGATGCCCAGGCCGATGCCGCGGGCGGCACCGGTCACCAGGGCGACCCGGCCGTTATGGCCGGGCTCGCCGCCCGCCCAGTCGATCACAGCGCCGCCAAGCCGCGGGCCAGGTCGGCTTGCAGGTCGGCCACGTCTTCCAGGCCGACGGCGACGCGGATCAGGCTGTCGCGGATCCCCGCAGCCTCACGTTCCTGAGGCGTCAGGCGCCCGTGGGAGGTGGTGGCCGGGTGGGCGATGGTGGTCTTGCTGTCACCCAGGTTGGTGGTGATGGAGATCACCCGGGTGGCATCGATGAAGCGCCACGCGCCCTCTTTGCCGCCCTTGACCTCGAAGCTCACCACCGCGCCGAACCCGCTCATCTGGCGCTTGGCCAGCTCATGTTGCGGGTGGCTCGGCAGGCCGGCGTAGTGGACCTTCTCCACACCCTCCTGTTGCTCCAACCATTCGGCCAGGGCCTGGGCGCTCTCGCAATGCGCACGCATGCGCAGCTTGAGCGTCTCCAACCCTTTGGTGAAGATCCAGGCGTTGAATGGGCTGAGGGTCGGGCCGGCGGTACGCAGGAAGCCCACCACTTCCTTCATGTGCTCGCTGCGCCCGGCCACCACGCCGCCCATGCAACGGCCCTGGCCGTCGATGAACTTGGTCGCCGAGTGGAACACGATGTCCGCGCCGAGCTTGAGCGGTTGTTGCAGGGCCGGCGTGCTGAAGCAGTTGTCCACCACCAGCAGCGCACCACGGGCGTGGGCGACTTCGGCCAGGGCGGTGATATCCACCAGCTCAGCCAGGGGGTTGGACGGCGACTCGACGATCAGCAGCTTGGTGTTGGCCTTGATGGCCTTTTCCCAACCGCCGATGTCAACCAGCGGCACGTAGTCGACCTGCACGCCGAAGCGCTTGAAGTATTTCTCGAACAGGCTGATGGTCGAGCCGAACACGCTCTGCGACACCAGCACATGGTCACCCGCGCTGCACAGCGACATGACCACGGCCAGGATCGCCGACATGCCGGTGGACGTGCCCACGGCCTGCTCGGCGCCTTCCATGGCCGCCAGGCGCTCCTCGAAGGCACGCACGGACGGGTTGGTGTAACGCGAATAGACATTGCCCGGCGTTTCGCCGGCAAAGCGCGCAGCCGCGTCGGCGGCCGTGCGGAAGACATAGCTGGAAGTCAGGAACAGCGCTTCGCTGTGCTCGGCTTCCGGTGTGCGGTGCTGACCGGCGCGCACCGCCAGGGTGTCGAAACCGACACCCTCGAGGTCACTGTCCAGTCGACCGGCATCCCATTGATCCGTCATGCCGTCGCTCCCAAATCAGTTGTTGTAGAGGTCGATGATCGCGCTGACGGCCTGGTTCTTCACCTTGGCTGCGTCGTTGCGCGACTGCTCGATACGCTCCAGGTAGGCGTCGTCGATGTCGCCGGTGACGTACTCACCATTGAACACCGCGCAATCGAAGTGCTCGATCTTGATCTTGCCGCCACCGACCGAGTCGATCAGGTCAGGCAGGTCCTGGTAGACCAGCCAGTCGGCGCCGATCAACTCGGCCACCTGTTCGGTGGTACGGTTGTGGGCGATCAGTTCGTGAGCGCTCGGCATGTCGATGCCGTAGACGTTGGGGTAGCGCACCGCGGGGGCCGCGGAGCAGAAGTAGACGTTCTTGGCGCCGGCTTCGCGGGCCATCTGGATGATCTGCTTGCAGGTGGTGCCGCGCACGATGGAGTCGTCCACCAGCATCACGTTCTTACCGCGGAACTCCAGCTCGATGGCGTTGAGCTTCTGGCGTACCGACTTCTTGCGCGCGGCCTGGCCGGGCATGATGAAGGTTCGGCCGATGTAGCGGTTCTTGACGAAGCCTTCGCGGAACTTGACGCCCAGGTGGTTGGCCAGCTCCAGGGCCGCGGTGCGGCTGGTGTCCGGGATCGGGATGACAACGTCGATGTCATGGTCCGGGCGCTCGCGCTGGATCTTCTCGGCCAGCTTCTCGCCCATGCGCAGGCGCGCCTTGTATACCGAGACGCCGTCCATGATCGAGTCCGGGCGGGCCAGGTAGACGTGTTCGAAGATGCACGGCTGCAGCTTCGGGTTGTTGGCGCACTGCTTGGTGAACATCTGCCCTTCTTCGGTGATGTACACCGCTTCGCCCGGCGCCAGGTCGCGGATCAGGGTGAAGCCGAGCACGTCCAGGGCAACGCTTTCCGAGGCGATCATGTACTCGACGCCTTCGTCGGTATGGCGCTGGCCGAACACGACCGGGCGGATGCCGTTGGGGTCACGGAAGCCGACGATGCCGTAGCCGGTGATCATCGCCACCACCGCGTAGCCACCAACGCAGCGGCTGTGCACGTGGGAGACCGCAGCGAACACGTCTTCCTCGGTCGGCTGCAGCTTGCCGCGCACGGCCAGCTCGTGGGCGAACACGTTGAGCAGCACTTCCGAGTCGGAGTTGGTGTTGACGTGGCGCAGGTCGGACTCGTAGATCTCCTTGGCCAGCTGCTCGACGTTGGTCAAGTTGCCGTTGTGGGCCAGGGTGATGCCGTAAGGCGAGTTGACGTAGAACGGTTGGGCCTCGGCCGAGGTCGAGCTGCCCGCGGTCGGGTAGCGCACGTGGCCGATGCCCATGTGGCCGACCAGGCGCTGCATGTGGCGCTGCTGGAAGACGTCGCGCACCAGGCCGTTATCCTTGCGCAGGAACAACCGGCCGTCGTGGCTGGTCACGATACCGGCAGCGTCCTGGCCGCGGTGCTGGAGCACGGTTAGCGCGTCATACAGCGCCTGATTGACGTTCGACTTACCGACGATACCGACGATGCCACACATGCGACGCAACCCCTACTTTGATGAAACTTGATTGAAAAGCGCTCAGGGCCTGGTGGGCCCGAGCAACTGTTCCTTGAACGGAAGATCAGCGGGTGCGCTGACTCCACTGGACATCCACTGACCGGTGAACCCCAGGATCAGGTTCTTCGACCAATCAGCCACAAGGAGGAACTGTGGAATCAGGCGCGATTCCTGCCACCACGGGTCCTGTTGTACCGGCCCCAGGCTCAACAGCCCGATGGCCACCACCACCAGCAAGGCCCCCCGCGCGGCACCGAATGCCATGCCAAGGAAACGATCGGTGCCGGACAGCCCGGTCACGCGGATCAGCTCGCCGATGAGGAAGTTGATCATGGCCCCCACCAGCAGGGTGGCGACGAAAAGAATGGCGCAACCGGCGATGATGCGTGCCGAGGGCGTCTGGATATAGCTTTCAAGATACTGCGAAAGGGAGCCGCCGAACATCCAGGCGACCGCACCGGCAACGATCCAGATGAGCAGGGACAAGGCTTCCTTGACGAAGCCGCGCTTGAGACTGATCAATGAGGAAATGGCGATGATCGCGATGATCGCCCAATCAACCCAGGTAAATGCCACGGTGTTGCCTGCCGACGTTTGAGGCGGCGCATTTTACCAGAGCGGCGGGCTTGGGGTAAGCGGAATGTCAGGTGATTCGCGATAGCCCTATCGCCGGCAAGCCGGCTCCCACAGCCCCCGCAAAATCAAAAATGATGCGTTGCCCTATGGGAGATCACCCTGCCCTTCGGGCTACGCTGTCGCAGGGAACTGAGTTCGCGAGCAGTCCGCACACCCTATGGGAACCGGCTTGCCGGCGATAGGGCTGCAGGCGCAGCCCAGGCTCAGCCGCGCTCAGGCTGGAAGCGCACCACGAAGCCCTTGAGGTTGTGCTGGCGGTTGATCGCGTCGCGCAGGCGCTCGGCCTCGGCACGCTCGATCAGTGGCCCGACATAGACCCGGTTCATGCCGCCGGCCGAGCGGACATAGGCGTTATAGCCCTGGCTACGCAGGGTATTCTGCAGTTTGTCGGCACCGGCACGGTTGGACAGGCTGGCCAGCTGGATCGACCAGCTCACCGGCAGGCCATTGGCATCGACCTTGGACGGTGCGGCAGGCTTGGGCGCGGTCGCGGTGGGTGCGGGCGTTGGCGTCGCAACCGGCTTGTTCTCGACTTTCGGCACTGGCTTGGGTGCCGGCGCCTGTGCAACTGCCGACTGGGACGGCCCCGGGGTAATCGGCTGGCTGGGCGTGGTCATGGGCGCGGAGGACTCGTCGACGACCACCGGCGGTTGCTCCGGCTGTTCCGGCAAAGGCTGAGGCTCGGGCACCTGCACAGGTGTCACCTCCACCTGCGGTAAGCTCGGCATCGCCGGCGCCTCGGGTGCCTCGACACGCACCTGGCGCATCTCGTCCTCACGGGTGAACAGCATCGGCAGGAAGATCACCGCCAGCGCCACCAGCACCAACGCACCGACCATGCGCTGCTTCATCCCTTTATCCAGCACTGCCATCTACTCCTCCGGAGCTTGCCGCTCTAGCCATTCCAGGGCTTGGCCGACACAGAAAAACGAACCGAACAGCAGGATCTGGTCATCCGCCGTCGCCTGCGCGCACTGCCCCTCGAGGGCCGCATCGACGTTGGCGTAAGACTTCACCGTCGCACCGAGGTTCGTCAAGGCCGCCGCAAGCTCCGCGGCCGGACGGCTACGCGAGGTGTGCAGCGGCGCCACTGCCCATTCATCGACCAGCCCCTTGAGCGGCGCGATGACGCCTTCCAGGTCCTTGTCGGCGAGCAGACCGAACACCGCCAGGCGCCGCCCCTTGACAGGGCGAGCGGCCAGGCGGGCCGCGAGGTATTCGGCAGCGTGCGGGTTGTGCCCTACATCCAGCAACAACTCCAGGCGCTTGCCTTGCCAGTGCACCGCACGGCGGTCCAGACGGCCGGTAACCTGAGTATCGAGCAGTGCCTGGCGAATCTGCCCGGCATCCCAGGGCAGCCCCATCAACACGTAGGCCTGCAAGGCCAGGGCCGCATTTTCCATCGGCAGGTCCAGCAATGGCAGGTCGTGCAACTCGACGCTGCTGCCATCGGCCCGCGTGCCGCGCCATTGCCAGTGCTGCTCGGTGGTGGCCAGATCGAAATCGCGCCCACGCAGCAGGAACGGGCAGGCCAGCTCGCGCGCTTTGTCCAGCAGAGGCTGTGGCGGGTTCAGGTCGCCACACAGGGCAGGCTTGCCCTGGCGGAAAATCCCTGCTTTCTCGAAGGCAACCGATTCGCGGGTATCACCCAGATAATCGGCATGGTCGACACCGATGCTGGTCACCAGGGCGAGGTCTGCATCGACCAGGTTGACCGCATCCAGACGGCCACCCAGGCCGACCTCGAGCACCACGGCATCCAGGGCCGATTGCTGGAACAGCCAGAAGGCCGCCAGGGTGCCCATTTCGAAATAGGTCAGCGTGATCTCGCCACGGGCCGCCTCGACGGCCGCGAAGGCTTGGCACAGGCGCTCATCGCTGGCCTCGACGCCGTCGATACGCACCCGTTCGTTGTAGCGCAACAGGTGCGGCGAGCTGTACACGCCGACCTTGAGGCCCTGGGCCTGGAGCAGCGCAGCGACGAACGCGCAGGTCGAGCCCTTGCCGTTGGTGCCGGTGACCGTCACCACCCGAGGCGCAAGCGTGCCCAGCCCGAGCCGGGCAGCCACTTGTTGCGACCGCTCCAGGCCCATGTCGATGGCCGAGGGGTGCAACTGCTCGAGGTAGGCGAGCCAGTCGCCCAGGGTATGAAGGTTCATCACGCGACGGCAGCCACCTCGAGGGCCTCTGCCGGGGTCGCCTGACCGGTCATCTGCGCCAGCAGGCGGGCCAGGCGCGGACGCAGCTCGCCACGGGAGATGATCAGGTCGATGGCGCCATGCTCGAGCAGGAACTCGCTGCGCTGGAAGCCTTCGGGCAGCTTCTCGCGCACGGTCTGCTCGATCACGCGTGGGCCGGCGAAGCCGATCAGGGCCTTAGGCTCACCGACGATCACATCGCCGAGCATCGCCAGGCTCGCAGAAACGCCGCCGTAGACAGGGTCGGTCAGCACCGAAATGAACGGGATGCCTTCTTCACGCAGGCGCGCCAGCACGGCGGAGGTCTTGGCCATCTGCATCAGCGAGATGAGAGCTTCCTGCATGCGCGCGCCGCCGGATGCGGAGAAGCAGACCATCGGGCAGCGGTGCTCGAGGGCGTAGTTGGCCGCGCGTACGAAGCGCTCACCGACGATGGCGCCCATGGAGCCACCCATGAACGAGAACTCGAAGGCGCTGACCACGATCGGCATGCCCATCAGGGTACCGCTCATGGAGATCAGGGCGTCTTTCTCGCCGGTCTGCTTCTGGGCCGCGGTCAGGCGGTCTTTGTACTTCTTGCCATCGCGGAACTTCAGGCGGTCGACCGGCTCCAGGTCGGCACCCAGCTCGGCACGGCCTTCGGCGTCGAGGAAGATGTCGATGCGCGCACGTGCGCCGATGCGCATGTGGTGGTTGCACTTGGGGCAGACATCCAGGGTCTTTTCCAGCTCCGGACGATACAGCACGGCCTCGCAGGCCGGGCACTTGTGCCACAGGCCTTCTGGCACCGAGCTCTTCTTCACCTCGGAACGCATGATCGAAGGGATCAGTTTGTCGACTAACCAGTTGCTCATGCTTTCTTTCTCCAGTATCGGTGGGCGGGGGCCGGTCTGGCCGGCCATGCCCTGCCCTTGAGCTCATGTTCTTCAATGAAACGATGACGGCCCGGCTCCGGGGCCCGCGCGATGCGAGCCAGCCTGGTGGCCGAGCCATCGTCAACCTGTCATGCCGGTAGTCCGCACGGCCCGCCCCATGGGCAGGCCTGGCAGCACCGGGCTGCGAAAGCTATGGACGATGGCGCGCGGGCAACCGTCACATCCGTCATCACGCCTGTTTCACCGCACGCATGAACGCCTCGATCTTCGCAGCGTCCTTGATCCCCTTGGCCTGCTCCACGCCGCCACTGACATCCACCGCATAAGGGCGCACCTGGGCGATGGCCTGAGCGACGTTGTCCGCCGACAGGCCGCCAGCCAGGATGACTGGCTTGCTCAGGGAAGCCGGCACCAGCGACCAGTCGAAAGCCTCGCCCGTGCCACCCGGAATACCCGGCACGTAGGTGTCCAGGAGAATGCCACGGGCGCCGGCGTACTGCCGGCAAGCCGCCTCGAGGTCATCACCGGGGCGCACCCGCAGGGCCTTGACCCAGGGGCGATGATAGCCCTCGCAATCGGCCGGGGTTTCATCGCCGTGGAACTGTAGCAGGTCGAGCGGGACCGCCTCGAGAATCTCGTTGAGTTCGCAACGCGAAGCGTTGACGAACAGGCCGACCGTGGTCACGAACGGCGGCAGTTCGGCGATGATGGCCCGCGCCTGGCGCACGTCCACCGCTCGCGGGCTCTTGGCATAGAAGACCAGGCCGATGGCGTCGGCGCCTGCTTCGGCGGCCGCCAAGGCGTCCTCGATGCGGGTAATCCCGCAGATCTTGCTGCGAACGTTGCTCATGGACAGCGAACCTTGAGTGATCGGTGAAAGGCCGAATGTTAGCAAATGACGTTTCGCCCGTCAGTCCGCAAGCGCCTCGTAGCCGGTCAGAAAGTGTGGGCCAATGTAACGGGCCGGCAGGTCGAATTCCTCGGGGTACTCCACCTGGACCAAGTACAGGCCATAGGGGTGGGCCGTCACGCCACCTTCCCGGCGGTTGCGCCCCTCCAGCACCTCGCGCGCCCAGGTGACTGGCCGCTCGCCGGCCCCGATGGTCATCAGCACGCCGGCGATGTTGCGCACCATGTGGTGCAGGAAGGCCGTGGCCCGGACATCCAGCACGATCATCTTGCCGTGACGGGTGACTCGCAGGTGATGGATGTGCTTGATCGGCGACTTGGCCTGGCACTGGCTGGCGCGGAAGGCACTGAAGTCGTGGGTACCGAGCAGGAACTGCGCGGCCTCGGCCATGCGTTCGACATCCAGCGGTCGGTGGTTCCAGGTCACTTCCTCGGCCAGGTGCGCAGGGCGGATCGGGTCGTTGTAGATGACATAGCGGTAGCGCCGCGCCGTCGCCTTGAAGCGGGCATGGAAATGCGCCGGCATCGGTCGGGCCCAGGTGACGCTGATGTCGTGGGGCAGGTTGAAATTGCTGCCCAGGGTCCAAGCTCGCTCATCGCGCACGGCGCGGGTATCGAAATGGACGATCTGCCCGCACCCGTGCACACCGGCATCGGTGCGCCCGGCGCAGATCACCGAGATCGGTTCGTTGGCCACCGTCGATAACGCCTGCTCCAGGGCCTGCTGGACACTCGGCACGCCGCTGGCCTGGCGCTGCCAGCCGCGGTAACGCGAGCCTTTGTATTCCACGCCCAGGGCGATGCGGAAGTAGCCTTCGGCCGCCGATTCGGCCGGGTCGATGTCGTTGATGTCCAAGAGCGCGAAACCTGTGGGTGGAACGGAAGGCGGGCATTATAACGGCAACGGCAGCCGGGAGGGCTGCCGTTGCTGGCGACGCGGTCCGCAAACAATGCCGGCCCTGTGGGAGCGGGCTTGTCCCGCGATTAGGCCGGGTCCGATATCACCGTCGCCCTTGATCGCGGGACAAGTCGGACCGCCGCGCCTACAACGCTAAACCAGTCGCGACAGCATGTCCTCGGCTTCCTGGCGCTGCTCGTCGTCGCCATCCTTGACCACTTCGTCGAGGATGTCGCGGGCGCCCTGGTGATCGCCCATGTCGATATAGGCACGCGCCAGGTCGAGCTTGGTGGCTACCTCGTCGACGCCGGAGAAGAAGTCGAAGTCCAGGTCATCCAGCGGGTCCGGCTCCTGAGCGGCATCGGCGGCGGTGAAGTGCGGCTCCAGCGATGGCGACTCCAGGCTTTGGGACAGTTTGTCCAGCTCGGCATTGACGTCATCGAGCTCCGAGGCGAATTGCTTGTCGGCCGGCGACTCGTCCTCCAGCGACAGGGACAGGTCGAAGTCCTCCGGCAGCTCCAGCTCCGAGAGCGGGTCGAATTCGGGAATCTCATCGAACGCTGCCAGCTCCGCAGCCACGTCGACCGGCGCCTCTTCCGTTGCCGCCGGCGCTTGCGGCTCGCCGACATCCAGGTCGAAATCGGACAGGTCATCCAGGCTTTGCGGTTCGGCCTGGGCTTGCTCCAACAGGGCTTCGAAATCGGCATCGGCTTCGGCGTCAGAGGCGACCGGTTCGGCTTCCTGCGGTGCAGCTTCTTCGGCCACTACGGTTTGCTCCGGCGCCGCCTCAAGCGCAGCATCCACCGGCAGGTCGTCGTCCAGGCTCAGGTCGAATGCGCCGTCCAGCTCATCTTCTTCGATGGCAGGGACGTCGGCGACGGCGTCCAGCTCGGCTTCAGGCGGGGCCTCGGCCGCGACAGGCGCATCGAGCGGATCCGGCTCGGCGTCTGCAGGCGCCTGTTCGCCGTCCTGCAGCAGGTCATGGACGTACTGCTTGTCCATCTCGGCCGCCAGGGCTGCCGCCCCCAGGCCGAGGGCAGCAACGCCGACCATGGCCGGGAAGCGCTCCTTCAAGGTGTCGACCTGGGCCTTGTTCTGATCGGTAGGCGAAAGCGCACGCTCCTGGTCCGCGAACGCGGTCTGGTCGCCTTGGCGGGCATAGACTTCCATCAGTTTCAATCGCAGGTCGCTGCGCTGCGGCTCGGCAGCCACCGCCGGCTCCAGCAGGTCGGCGGCATGGTTCAGGCGACCTTGCGCCAGGCTCTGCTCCACCTCGGCCAGCAGGCTGGCCGTTGGGTCCGCGTCAGCTACAGGCGCAGGCTCCGGTGCAAGCGGTTTTTCCGCAGCCGTAGCGGCAGCGGCCGAGGCAGCAACCACGGCTGGGGAGAGTTTCACGCTCGGCGCCGACACATCCAGTTCATCGAAGCTTCCAGCCGGCGCGTTCAGGTCAGGGCTGCGTTCGCCCTCCTCGGCCAGCGCGCGGGCCATGCGCAGGTGCTTCTCGGCTTCCTGCTGGGCCTTGCGCTTGCGGGCAAGCAACAACAGCAGTACCAGCAGTACCAGGAACGCAGAGCCGGCGAGCAGGCCCAGCAGTACCGGGTTGCCCATCAGTTCGTCGAGCACGCCCCGGGCCTGCTCGCCTTGCTCGGCAGGCGCCGTGTCCACCGCAGCCGGTGCCGGCTTGACCACCGGCTCGGTCGAGGGCAGCTGGGCATTGACTGGCGGCTGCGTGGGCGCAGGTTCGCCAGGCAGCGCGGCAGGCGGTGGGGCCTGCACCGCGCCTTGCGCCTCGAGGCGTGCCAGCTGGTCGTTCTTGAGCTCGATCAGGCGCTGCAGCTTGTCCAGCTGGCTCTGCAGGTCGGCCATGCGGCTCTTGAGTTCTTCGTTGTCACGGCGGCTGGTGTCGAGGCTTTCCTGGGCCACGGCGAGCTTGTCGCTCAACGCCTTGGCCTCGCCCGCCTCGCCCTGCCCGCCGGGGCTGACCAGGCGCAGGTTGTCACCCTGGGCGATACGCTCTGGCGCCTCGCCGGCCGCGGCGCGTCGGGTGGCGTCCAACTGCCGGGCACGCGGCCCCAGGCGCCGGCCTTCACGCCAGGCAGTGTACTGCTCGGCCACCTCGCGAACGGCTTCGCCCTGGGGAATGCCCTGGATCTGCTGCTGATCAGGCAAGCGCAGCACCTGCCCAGTCTTGAGCTGGTTGATGTTGTTGCCGATGAAGGCATCCGGGTTCAACGCCTGGATCGCCAGCATGGTCTGCTGGATCGAGCCGCCCTGAGTATTGCGCGCGGCAATCTGCCAGAGCGTGTCGCGGCGCTTGGTGGTGTAGCTGCCCGCACCGCTGACCGCTGGCTCGACGTTGGCCGCAGACGGTGCCTCGCCCTGGGCCTTGGCCTGGTCGAGCAGGACGTTGTAATCGCGCAACAGGCGGCCTTGGGGCCACATCACTTGCACCAGGAACTTCACCACCGGTGCCGGCAACGGCTGGCTGGAGGTGACTCGCAGCACACTCTTGCCGTTGGGGTTGATCACCGGGGTGAAGGTGAGGTCTTCGAGATAACTGGGATAGGCCACGCCAGCTTTGGCGAATTCTTCCGGTGGCGCCAGGCTCGGCGCCACTTCGGCAGTGGTAAGGTCGCGCACATCGAGCAGTTCGATCTCGGCATCCAATGGCTGGTTCTGCGCCGACTTGAGGGTCAGTTCACCCAATCCGAGGGCGTTCGCCATTCCGGACGACAACGCCGAGGCTGCCGCCATGGCCAGAACCAGTTTGCGAATTCGAAGCATGACCTCTTCCCTTGTAAGAATCGTCCCGAAACCTGCGTGTGGTGCAGGACAAAAGTACCCGCCAGTATCTTTTACGCCATGTCATTTATCAACAAGGTGGCCACTTGCACGGCGTTGAGGGCCGCGCCCTTGCGCACGTTGTCGGTGGTCAGCCATAGATTGAGCTGCTCTTGTTCATCGATGCCGTGGCGTACACGACCAACATAGACCACGTCCTGGCCTACTGCGTCGCCGACGGCCGTCGGAAAGTCATCCAACTCGACCAACTCGACGCTTTCGGCAGCTTCCAGGGCGTGATTGACGGCGGCCAGGTCGACCGGACGGCGGCTCTGCACGGCCACGCTGAAGCTGTCGCCATAGAACACTGGGGCCTGGACGCAGGTCACGGAGATCTTCAAGGTCGGCAGGTCAAGCAATACGCGCAGCTCATCGACCAAGCGGCGTTCCAGGCGAGTGTGGCCCTGCTCATCGGCAGCGCCGACCCGCGCCAGCAGGTTGAAGGCGACTTGGCGGTCGAAAAAGCGCGGCTCCAGTGGCCGGGCGTTGAGCAGCTCGGCGGTCTGGCGAGCCAGCTCGCTGACCGCTTCGCGGCCCTGGGCTGAAACGGCCAGGCATGCCATGACCTGCACACGCTCGATGTCCAGCAGGCCCTTGAGCGGGGCCAGGGCCACGGCCAAGGCGACGGCTGCAGCACTGGGGCTGGCGACCTGGGCGGGTTGTTCGAGCTGGGCGAGCTTGTCGCCATTGGCTTCCGGGACCACGGCCAAGGCCTGGTCCAGGCCTCCGGACAGGTCGATCACCGCGCAGCCGGCCTGCTGGGCCTTGGGGGCGAAGCTGCGGGTCACGGCTGGGCTGGCGGCGAAGAATGCCAGCTTGACCTGGGTGAAATCGAAGCTGTCGACTTCGCGTACGCGCAGCTTCTTGCCGGCGAACATCAAGTTGCTGCCGGCGGATTCCATGCTGGCCAGCAGGTGCAGGGTGGCCACGGGGAAATCGAGTTCCTCGAGGATCTGAACGAGGGTTTCGCCGACGTTACCGGTGGCGCCGATGATGGCGATGTCGATGGGCTGGGGCATTTGGGGTCCTTCTGGTGGAACTGGGGGGGGGTGGGGACTTTACTTGGGTCGGGCGGCTGAAAGTAAGTGCTTGGCTTGAGTTTTGGGGCGGTGCGGAAATCGCGCGCCGCCCCACTCCCAAACCGTACACCCACACCACCCATAAACAAAAAACCCGCACCACCAAGGGCACGGGTTTTTCGCTCAGCCCGGCGAGGGGCGATCAACGCTCCAGCAGGATCCGCAGCATGCGGCGCAGCGGCTCGGCAGCGCCCCACAGCAGTTGGTCACCCACGGTGAAGGCGCCCAGGTACTGCGAGCCCATGTTCAGTTTGCGCAGACGGCCAACCGGCACGTTCAGGGTACCGGTCACCTTGGTCGGGCTCAGCTCCTGCATGCTGATGTCGCGCTGGTTCGGCACCAGCTTCACCCACGGGTTGTGCTGGCTGATCATGCCTTCGATATCCGCCAGCGGCACGTCCTTGTTCAGCTTGATGGTCAGCGCCTGGCTGTGGCAGCGCATGGCGCCGATGCGCACGCAGATACCGTCGACCGGAATCGGGTTCTTGAAGCGACCGAGGATCTTGTTGGTCTCGGCCTGGGCCTTCCATTCTTCACGGCTCTGGCCGTTCGGCAGTTCCTTGTCGATCCATGGGATCAGGCTGCCCGCCAGTGGTACACCGAAGTTCTCGGTCGGGAAGGCTTCGCCGCGCATGGTCTCGGCGACCTTGCGGTCGATGTCGAGGATGGCGCTGGCCGGGTTGGCCAGGTCATCGGCCACCGCCGCGTGGATGCCGCCCATCTGCTTGATCAGTTCACGCATGTTCTGCGCGCCGGCACCGGAGGCAGCCTGGTAGGTCATGGCGCTCATCCACTCCACCAGCCCCGCCTCGAACAGGCCACCCAAGCCCATCAGCATCAGGCTGACGGTGCAGTTGCCGCCGATGTAGTTCTTGGTGCCCGCGTCCAGCTGCTGGTCGATGACCTTGCGGTTGACCGGGTCGAGGATGATCACCGCGTCATCCTGCATGCGCAGGGACGAGGCAGCGTCGATCCAGTAGCCCTGCCAGCCGGCTTCGCGCAGCTTGGGGAAGACTTCGTTGGTGTAGTCGCCGCCCTGGCAGGTCAGGATGACGTCGAGGGTCTTGAGCTCTTCGATGCTATAGGCGTCCTTGAGCGGAGCAATGTCCTTGCCCACGTTCGGACCCTGGCCACCCACGTTGGACGTGGTGAAGAACACCGGCTCGATGAGGTCGAAATCCTGCTCCTCCAGCATCCGCTGCATGAGCACGGAACCGACCATACCGCGCCAACCGATCAGACCTACACGTTTCATCGCAACTACACCTTTGCTAAAAGTGGGCCGCCATCGAAGGGAAGACGATGGCGGGCCAGAGAGATTACAGATTCCGCAGCGCTGCGACTACTGCGTCGCCCATTTCCTGCGTACCTACCTTGCTGCACCCGGCCGACCAGATGTCGCCGGTACGCAGGCCTTGGTCCAGCACCCGGCTGACAGCCTGCTCGATCGCGTCGGCGGCGGCCACCTGGTTGAAGCTGTAGCGCAGCATCATCGACACCGACAGGATGGTCGCCAACGGGTTGGCGATGCCCTGCCCGGCGATGTCCGGGGCCGAGCCATGGCATGGCTCGTACATGCCCTTGTTGTTGGCGTCGAGGGACGCAGACGGCAGCATGCCGATGGAACCGGTCAGCATGGAAGCTTCATCCGACAGAATGTCACCGAACATGTTGTCCGTCACCATCACGTCGAACTGCTTGGGCGCACGGACCAGCTGCATGGCGGCGTTGTCGACGTACATGTGGCTGAGCTCGACGTCCGGGTAGTCCTTGGCCACGTCCTCGACCACTTCGCGCCAGAGCTGGCTGGAAGCCAGGACGTTGGCCTTGTCCACCGAGCACAGCTTCTTGCCGCGTACACGGGCCATGTCGAAGCCGACGCGGGCAATGCGGCGTACTTCGCTTTCGCTGTACGGCAGGGTGTCGTAGGCCTGGCGTTCGCCGCCTTCCAGCTCGCGCTGGCCGCGTGGGGCACCGAAGTAGATGCCGCCGGTCAGCTCACGAACGATGAGGATGTCCAGGCCGGCGACGATTTCCGGCTTGAGCGAGGAAGCATCGGCCAGTTGCGGGTAGAGGATGGCCGGGCGCAGGTTGGCGAACAGGCCCAGTTGCGAACGGATCTTCAGCAGGCCACGCTCAGGGCGGATATCACGCTCGAGCTTGTCCCACTTCGGCCCACCCACTGCACCGAGCAGCACTGCGTCGGCCTTGCGTGCGCGCTCCAGGGTCTCGTCGGCCAGCGGCACGCCGTGCTTGTCGATGGCGGCGCCGCCGATCACGTCGTGCTCCAGGCTGATACCGAGCTGGAACTTGTCGTTGGCCAGCTCCAGCACCTTGACGGCCTCGGCCATGATTTCCGGACCGATGCCATCACCTGGGAGAATCAGAATCTGCTTGCTCATGCTTTCCTCTATCCTTTCGTACGGCGCGCCTGCTCGGCCCACCGGTAAAAACCGGCCCGGCGAACCGGCCCCTGTGCCACATCGTTACAGGAGCCGGCCCGCCGGGCAATGCGCAGCGATCAAACCTCGCGGAACAACCAGGGCTGGCTGGCGCGGTGCTTGGCCTCGAACGCCTCGATCGCATCGCTGTCCTGCAGGGTCAGGCCGATGTCGTCCAGGCCGTTGAGCAGGCAGTGCTTGCGGAAGGCATCGATCTCGAAGTGCAGCACCTTGCCGTCCGGGCGGGTCACGGCCTGGGCCTGGAGGTCGATGGTCAGCTGGTAGCCCGGGTTGGCCTCGACCTGCTTGAACAGCTCGCCGACTTCCTCGTCGCTGAGGATGATCGGCAGCAAGCCGTTCTTGAAACTGTTGTTGAAGAAGATGTCGGCGAAGCTCGGCGCGATGACGCTACGGAAGCCGTATTCGTCCAGTGCCCATGGAGCATGCTCGCGGCTCGACCCACAACCGAAGTTCTCCCGCGCCAGCAATACACTGGCACCCTGGTAGCGCTCGTGGTTGAGCACGAACTCCTGGTTCAGCGGGCGCTTGCTGTTGTCCTGGTAGGGCTGGCCCACGTCCAGGTAGCGCCACTCGTCGAACAGGTTGGGGCCGAAGCCGGTACGCTTGATCGACTTCAGGAACTGCTTGGGAATGATCTGGTCGGTGTCGACGTTGGCGCGATCCAATGGCGCGACAAGACCGATGTGCTGGGTAAAGGCTTTCATGCTGCGCTCCCTTGGATCAACTCGCGGACATCGATGAAGTGGCCGGTCACCGCGGCGGCGGCGGCCATGGCCGGGCTGACCAGGTGGGTACGACCACCGGCACCCTGGCGGCCTTCGAAGTTGCGGTTGGAGGTCGAGGCGCAATGCTCGCCGCTCTCCAGGCGGTCCGGGTTCATGGCCAGGCACATGGAGCAGCCTGGTTCACGCCATTCGAAACCGGCCTCGATGAAGATCTTGTCCAGCCCTTCACGCTCGGCCTGGGCCTTGACCAGACCGGAGCCCGGCACCACCAGCGCCTGCTTGACGTTGGCGGCGACCTTGCGGCCCTTGGCGATCTCGGCAGCGGCGCGCAGGTCTTCGATACGCGAGTTGGTGCACGAGCCGATGAACACGCGGTCAAGCTTGATGTCGGTGATCGCCTGGTTGGCAGCCAGCCCCATGTACTTGAGCGCACGCTCGATGGAGCCGCGCTTGATCAGGTCGGGCTCGGCAGCCGGGTCCGGCACGCGCTGGTCGACGGCCAGGACCATCTCAGGCGAGGTGCCCCAGCTGACCTGTGGCTTGATCTGCGAGGCATCCAGCTCGACCACGGTGTCGAACACCGCATCGGCGTCGGAGACCAGGCCCTTCCAGGCCTGTACCGCCTGCTTCCACTGCTCGCCCTTGGGCGCGTACGGGCGGCCCTCGACGTAGGCGACGGTGGTGTCGTCCACGGCCACCAGGCCCACGCGGGCACCGGCTTCGATGGACATGTTGCAGATGGTCATGCGGCCTTCCATGGACAGCTCGCGGATGGCGCTGCCGGCGAACTCCATGGCGTGGCCATTGCCACCGGCGGTGCCGATCTTGCCGATCACGGCCAGGACGATGTCCTTGGCGGTCACGCCGGCAGACAAGGTGCCTTCGACGCGAACCAGCATGTTCTTCATCTTCTTGGCGACCAGGCACTGGGTGGCGAGCACATGCTCGACCTCGGACGTGCCGATGCCGTGGGCCAACGCGCCGAAGGCGCCGTGGGTCGAGGTGTGCGAGTCGCCGCAGACCACGGTCATGCCGGGCAAGGTGGCGCCCTGCTCCGGGCTGATGACGTGGACGATGCCCTGGCGTTCGTCGTTCATCTTGAATTCGACGATGCCGTATTCGTCACAGTTCTCGTCGAGGGTCTGCACCTGCAGGCGCGACACCTGGTCGACGATGGCATCGATGCCGCCCTTGCGCTCAGGCGTGGTCGGCACGTTGTGATCAGGGGTGGCGATGTTGGCGTCGATGCGCCATGGCTTGCGGTTGGCCAGGCGCAGGCCTTCGAAGGCCTGGGGCGAGGTCACTTCGTGGATGATGTGACGGTCGATGTAGATCAAGGACGAACCATCGTCGCGTCGCTTGACTTCATGTGCTTCCCAGAGTTTGTCGTAGAGCGTTTTGCCAGCCATCAGACTGTTCCTCATCAGCGTATTTCTATGCCAATAACCCCTTGGCTTGTACGGTCGATGCTATGGCGTTAGATTGAATAACTCAAATTCATAATTTTTATACTTTGGATAACCGACAGGAATTCGAATCCATGGACCTGGCCAACCTCAGTGCCTTCATCGCCATCGCCGAGACCGGCAGTTTTTCCGGGGCCGGCGAGCGCCTGCACCTGACCCAGCCAGCCATCAGCAAACGCATCGCCGGGCTCGAGCAGCAGCTGGACGTGCGCCTGTTCGACCGCCTCGGCCGCGAGGTGACCTTGACCGAGGCCGGCCGTGCCCTGCTGCCGCGCGCCTATCAGATTCTCAATGTGCTGGATGATACCCGACGGGCCTTGAACAATTTGACCGGCGAAGTCACGGGTCGCCTGACCCTGGCCACCAGCCACCATATCGGCCTGCACCGTCTGCCCCCGCTGTTGCGGGCCTTCACCCGGGAGCACCCTGGCGTGGCGCTGGATATTCAGTTCCTCGATTCGGAAGCGGCCTACGATGAAATTCTCCATGGCCGCGCGGAAATCGCTGTGATCACCCTCGCCCCCGAGCCCCATCATCTGATCCGGGCAGTTCCGGTATGGGACGACGCCCTGGACTTCGTCGCAGCGCCGGAGCACCCGCTGGCCAGCAATCAGCAGGTCAGCCTGGCCGATGTGGCTCGGCACCCGGCCGTGTTCCCCGGCGGCAACACCTTCACCCACCACATCGTCCAGCGCCTGTTCGAAAGCCAGGGCCTGGCGCCGAACATCGCCATGAGCACCAATTACCTGGAAACCATCAAGATGATGGTGTCCATCGGCCTGGCCTGGAGCGTGCTGCCGCGCACCATGCTCGATGAGCAGGTTGCATCCATCGCCTTGCCCGGCATACAGCTGTCCCGCCAGCTAGGCTACATTTTGCATACGGAACGCACGCTGTCGAACGCGGCCAGGGCGTTCATGGCCTTGCTCGACAGCCATGCAGGGTCCGCCTGACTCCGGGTCGGTCGGCCTTCTTCAAGGACGCGTCATCCGCCAAAGGTCTGGTATCGATGCCCAAATCAGCAAACCGTTTTCCGCGCCTGCCACGCATTCACGCGGCGGATCCCCAGGAGTCGGAGCAGACCTGGCAGAACGCCCCGCAACTGCTGGCCGCGCTCAATGGGGCCCGCCTCGGTGCCTGGCTCTGGGATATAGAAAGCGGCCGGGTCAGTTGGTCCCGTGCCACCCAGGCCTTGTTCGGTTTCGACCCGCAGCGGCCCATGCCCCGCGACATCGACTACCTTGAACTGCTGCCCGAGGAAGACCGCGCCCGCACGCGCCAGGTGTTCCAGGCCGTGGCCAATGGCGAGCCGGTGGAACAGGCCATGCGCCACCGCATCCGCTGGCCGGATGGCAGCCTGCATTGGCTTGAGATCAACGGCAGCCTGACCCACGACCGTCATGGTCGCCCGCAGATGATCGGCGTGGTCCGTGAGATCACCCGGCAACGGGAGCGGGAAACCGCGCTGATCAACTCGGAAAAGCGCTTTGCGACGCTGTTCCACCTAAGCCCCAACGCGATTCTGCTGACCCGGCGCCATGACGGCATGATCTATGAGGTCAATCAACACTTCGAGGACATGTTCGGCTGGCCGGGCGACCAGGTGGTCGGCAAGACCACCTTGGAGCTGGGCCTGTGGGTCAACCCGGACCTGCGCCACCAGGTGCTCGACAACACCCGCGGCAATGCTGGGCCACTGACCCTGGAAGTGCAGTTCCGCGCCAGCACCGGCAAGCTCCACGACGGCATCCTGTGTACCCAGAGCATCGAACTCGAGGGGGTGACATACCTGCTCAGCACCTTCGTCGATACCAGCGAACGCAAGCGCGCCGAGCAGGCGCTCAAGGACAGCCAGGAGCGCCTGGACCTGGCGCTGGACTCCGCGCAACTGGGTACCTGGGACTGGCACATCCCCAGCGGCATGCTCTATGGCTCGGCCCGCGCCGCACAATTGCACGGCCTGGAACCGGTGCCTTTCCACGAGTCCTTCGACGCATTCTTCGAAGGCGTGCCTGAGCAGGAGCGCAACGTCATGCGCCAGGCCTACCGCAGCCTGCGCGAAGGGCCGGCGGGCAATTACCAGATCACCTACCGTGTGCAACTGGAAAACGGCGCTTCGCGCTACATCGAAAGCCGCGCTCGCCTGTACCGCGACGAGCAAGGCAACCCGCTGCGCATGGCCGGCACCTTGCTCGACATCACCGACCAGGTGGAACGCGAACAGCGCCTTACCGCCTCGGAAGAGAAGTTCGCCAGCCTGTTCCAAGTCAGCCCCGACCCGATCTGTGTGACCCGCCAGGACAGCGGCCAGTTCATCGAGATCAACCGCGCCTTCACCCAGACCTTCGGCTGGAGCGCCGACCAGGTGATCGGCCGCACCGCCGAGCAGATCGGCCTGTGGGCCGAATCGGCCGCCCGCGCACAGCGCATCGAGCGGGTGATCCGCGAAAAAGCCCTGAGCAACGTGGCGGTGGTGGTCAACCATCGCAACGGCACCGCCCTCACCTGCCTGATTTCCAGTTGCCTGATCACGGTCGACGGCTCCCCTTGCAGCGTCACCACGCTGCGCGACATCACCCAGCAGCAGCGCGCCGAGGCAGCGCTCAAGGCCAGCGAGGAAAAGTTCGCCAAGGCCTTCCATTCCAGCCCCGACGCCATCACCCTCACCGAACGCCGGACGGGCCGCTATCTGGAGGTCAACGACGGCTTCTGCCGGCTGACCGGCTACAGCGCTGCCGAGGTGATCGGCCGCAGCGTCTACGAGATCGGCATCTGGGCCGACGAGAAGCAACGCGCCGCCTTGCTCACCGAGCTCAAGGAGCATGGCCGGGTACATCACCGGGAAATGCTCGGGCGCAACAAACGTGGCGACATCCTGACCGTGGAGGTCTCGGTCGAGCCGCTCAGCCTCAACGAGGCCGACTGCCTGTTGTTGACCGCCCGGGACGTCAGCCAATTGAAGAATGCCCAGGCGCAGATCCGCCACCTGGCTTACCACGACCCGCTGACCAACCTGCCCAACCGTGCCCTGCTGATGGATCGCCTGAGCCAGCAGATCGCCCTGCTCAAGCGCCACAATCTGCGCGGTGCCCTGCTGTTCCTGGATTTGGATCACTTCAAGCACATCAACGATTCCCTCGGCCACCCGGTGGGCGATACGGTGCTCAAGATCATCACCGCCCGCCTGGAGGCCAGCGTGCGCCTGGAAGACACCGTGGCACGCCTGGGCGGCGACGAATTCGTGGTGCTGCTCAGCGGCCTGGAGGGCAGCCGCGAACAGGTCGAGCATAAAGTGCGCGACCTGGCCGACACCCTGCGCGAGCTGCTCGCCGAGCCGATGTCCCTGGACGGCCAGCGCCTGCAGGTGACGCCAAGCATCGGCGTTGCGCTGATACCCGACCACGGCGCGACCCCGGCCGACCTGCTCAAGCGTGCCGATATCGCCCTCTACCGGGCCAAGGATTCAGGGCGCAACACCACACAGCTGTTCCATACCACCATGCAGAAGGCGGCCAGCGAGCGCCTGCGCATGGAGACCGACCTGCGCCTGGCCCTGGCCAGGGGCGAACTTGCCCTGCACTTCCAACCCCAGGTCGATGCCCGCGACAACCGCATCGTCGGCGCCGAGGTACTGCTGCGCTGGCATCACCCACAGCTGGGCCAGCAACCTCCGGCGCAGTTCATCCAGGTATTGGAGGAAAGCGGCCTGATCCTCGAAGTCGGCAACTGGATCCTCGACGAAGCCTGCGATGCCTGCGCGCGCATGCTGGCCGACGGGCTGATCGATGCCGACGACTTCAGCCTGTGCGTGAACATCAGCCCCCGGCAGTTCCGCCAGAACGATTTCGTCGAACGGGTGCTGCGCAGCCTGGACGACTACCGCCTGCCACGGCCGATGCTGACGCTGGAGATCACCGAGGGCATCGTCATCCAGAACCTGGAGGACACCATCAGCAAGATGCGTGAGCTCAAACGCTACGGGGTGAGCTTTGCCATGGACGACTTCGGCACGGGCTATTCCTCGCTGACCTACCTCAAGCGCCTGCCGGTGGATGCCTTGAAGATTGACCAGACCTTCGTGCGCGACGCCCCCAATGACCCGAACGACGCCGAGATCGTCCGGGCCATCGTGGCCATGGCCCGCAGCCTGGACCTGGCGGTGATCGCCGAAGGGGTCGAGCAGTCCGAGCAGCTGGAGTTCCTCGAGCGCCAGGGCTGCCACCTGTACCAGGGCTACCTGCACAGTCGGCCGCTGCCGCTGATGGAATTCCGCCAGATATTGATCGAGACCCCAGCGGATTATTGAGCCACCTCCCAAGAACGCGAAAAGGGCACCCGAAGGTGCCCTTTTCTTCACTGAGCCGAACTCAGTTCAGCGCAGGCTGTTCGCCATTGATCGGGATGCGCTTGGGCTTGGCTTCTTCCGGCACGATGCGCAGCAGGTCGATGCTGAGCAGGCCGTTGGCCAGGCCTGCGGCCTTCACCTCGATGTGGTCGGCCAGGCGGAAGGACAGCTTGAAGGCGCGCTGGGCAATGCCCTGATGCAGGTAGGTAACGCCTTCGGCGCTGTTGTCGCGCTTGCCGCCGGTGACGGTCAGGACGCCTTTTTCGACCTGAAGATCGAGGTCCTGCTCCTGGAAACCTGCTGCGGCAACCACGATGCGATAGTGGTCATCGCCGTGCTTTTCCACATTGTAGGGAGGGTAGCTGCTACCCGCCTCGTTACGTGCCGCGGATTCGAACAGGTCATTGAAACGGTCGAAGCCAACGGAATTGCGGAACAGTGGTGCGAGAGAGAAAGCGGTAGTCATGGTCATGAACTCCTGAGATTCAGCAAGTTAAGTCACTACGCGACCCGACTTCGGCATCGCGTACTCAAGAGATAGGGGCCGGCAAGGTGGTTTCAAGAGGGATGAACAAAAAATTTTTCGTCCAATCGCCGGCAAGCCGGCTCCCACCTGTCCTGCGCTGTTTTCAGAAGCTCCGCCAGACCTGTAGGAGCCGGCTTGCCGGCGATCGGGCCAGTCAGGCAACACATTCGTCGAATGCCTGCACCCCAACCCCGAGCAACCCGCTGATCCGCAGGCAATCATCCTCGCGCCGCAACTGGGCGAACAATGTCACCGCCTCGGGATAGCTGCGGGTCAACATGGCCAGCCACTGTTTCAACCGCCCCGGCGCATAGCGCGGCGACAGCTTGGCTTGGGCCTGGCGCCAGAATTCGCGCAGCAGTGGCAGCAGGTCGTCCCAGCTCATGGGCTGATAGTCGCGGCCATCGCGTGCCGCGGCGATCTGCAGGCCAAGGTCCGGCCGCGAGACCAGGCCACGCCCGAGCATGATGTCCTCGGCCCCGCTGACTTCACGGCAACGCCGCCAATCGTCCACGGTCCAGATCTCACCGTTGGCGAACACCGGCACCTTCACCACATCCTGCACCCGCGCCACCCACTCCCAGTGGGCCGGCGGCTTGTAGCCCTCGACCTTGGTCCGGGCATGCACCACCAGATGCTCGGCGCCGCCTTCGGCCAAGGCCGTGGCGCATTCCAAGGCACCGTCCGGGCTGTCGAAGCCCAGGCGCATCTTCGCCGTCACCGGAATGTGCGCCGGTACCGCCCGGCGCACTTCGCGAACGATGGCGTGCAACAGTTCCGGCTCCTTGAGCAGCACCGCACCGCCACGGGACTTGTTCACCGTCTTGGCCGGGCAACCGAAGTTCAGGTCGATCACCGGCGCACCCAGCTCGCAGGCCAGCACGGCGTTATCAGCCAGGCATGCCGGGTCCGAGCCGAGCAACTGCACACGCATCGGCACCCCGGCCGCGGTCCGCGCGCCCTGACGCAGCTCCGGCGCCAGCTTGTCGAACGACGATGGTGGCAGCAGGCGGTCGCAGACACGGATGAACTCGGTGACGCACCAGTCGATGCCACCGACCCGGGTCAGGACGTCGCGCAGGATGTTGTCGACCAGCCCCTCCATGGGGGCCAGGGCAATTTGCATGGGAAGAAGTCGCATTGAAAAATGCGCGAATGCTACCAGACTCGCTGAAAAAACGGTCAAGCATTCGTCCGAGAAGGCCTCCGTCGTCAGCTTAAAAGAAAGGAGGTGCTTGTCTTGCGAAGTGTTCGCCTCGAAGGATGCAGCGCCTGGTTTTGATCACAGGCAGACGGCGCACGATCTACTCATCTTCCGGATATCTTTTCCGTGAAAACCAAAAGAAAAGGACTACATGTCACTCAGAAGCGAGCCACAACCACGCCGCTAAAGGCCGGTATACGATTTTCCGACTCGCTAACGAGGCCAGGAGATTTCGATGAAGACATTGTTTACCGATCAGGAAACCAAAGCACTTCGTGGCATTGCACTCTTCCTGGTCCGCACCTTAGCGCCAACAACAGAGAGACGATGCTTCTCGATGAATGCTCTTCAAAGACCGCAAGGTACGGAAGAGCCTACGCGATTATCGTCCCATGAAACCTATCAGGCCTTACAACTACGAAATACTCAATTTTTCCCTTGAGCTACCTGCAGCAAAACCTCCACCAGAACCCGAAGAAACCGCAACGGAAGGGAACAGGCCCCTTGATAGAGCTCAGCCATTAGCCAAACCAATACAGCTCCATTTGATCATTAAGCAAATCGGTCAACTGATTGGCAAAAGAGCCGGGCCATAACCGTCGAGAAACTCGGCCGGCATACGCTTGGGCTTGCCGCTGGATAGCTCGATGCAAGCGAAGGTGGTTTGCGCGCGCAGCACGGTGACGCCATCGCGGGGGCGTTTGAGCTGGAAGCGGCGGGTCATGCGCAGGCGCTGGTCCCAGTCGATGATCCAGGTGGCCAGTTGCAGTTCGTCGTCCTCGTAGGCGGCGGCGAGGTAGTCGATTTCGTGGCGCACCACGGCCATGGCGCGATCCAGGCGCCGGTACTCGGCCAGGTCCAGCCCCAGGCGCTGGGAATGGCGCCACGCGCAGCGTTCCAGCCAGGTGACGTAGACGGCGTTATTGGCGTGGCCGAGGCCGTCGATGTCCTCGGCGCCGACACGAAGGTCGATGATGAATGGCGATGCCAGGTCCCAGCTCATGCCCGCTCCCGTTGGTCAGTGAACGGGCAGAGTGTACCGGATCTCAGGCGCTTTGCCGTACCCCGGTCGCGGTGCGGGCCAGCAGTTCGAGCACCGCCTCGTTCAGCCGCGGGTCGGCCAGCACGCGCTGGTGCCCACCTTCGTCCAGCACCATCAGGCGGCTGTCGAACCAGGCCTTGTGGATCAGCTGCGCCTCGCTGGCCGGCACCAGGGTGTCATCGCGGGCATGCACCACCAGACCGGGTAGGTCCAGCTGATAGCCGCTCACGTCCAGGCGCGAGATCTGCACGCCGACGTCCTGCTCGATCTGGCGAATGAACGCCGCCCTGGCCCGCGCCGGCAACCCCAGACGATGGGCAAAACCGCGCAGCACCCCCAACAGCTGTGCCGGCGCGGCAATGCTCACCGCCGCCTCGGTACGCAACCCCCATTGCAAGGCCAGCAGCAGGCTGGCGCCGCCCATGGAATGACCGATCACAGCTCGCAGCGGTGGCAACTCGCCAGCCGCCTCCAGCAAGGCACGGGCGAACAGCACTACGTGCGCCTGCTGCCCGGGAGAACGGCCATGGGCCGGGCCTTCCAGGGCCACCACCGTATGCCCGGCGGCCACCAAGGTGTCGATCAGCGCGGCGAATTGCGTTGGGCGCCCTTCCCAACCGTGCATCATCAACACCGTCGGACCCTTGCCCCAACGCAGGGCCGACAGGCCGAAACGCAGGGTGATGCGCTCAGCCCTGGCCAGCAGCGGCAGTTCCCACTGCCGTGGTGGCAAGTTGCGCGGGGTCATGAAGGCTCGGCGCATTCTGCCGGCGACATGCTCGGGGGCCAGGTGGCCAAGTGTACCGTTGACACCGCGAATCCAACTCAGGGTAGTCATGGCTTGCTCCAGGGGTCAGGTGGTTCAGATCACCGCCGACTTGGCGGCACGCAAGATCCGGTCGGACAATTCGCTACCGCCCAGCGCCCGGGCCAGAGCCAGGCCGCCAACCATCAAGGCGAGGTCGGCGAGGGCCTTGTCGATGTCTTCGGGCCGATCGACCATCTGTGCGGTGATCAGCTCAATGTGCTCGGCCAGCACGTCGCGAAAGGCGTCCGGCAGGCGCTGCATCTCGCTCAAGGCATTGGGCAGTGGGCAGGCATGCTCCTGGGCATCACGGTGCTTGCGCGAGAGGTAGAACGCCGCCACCAGGGCTCGCCGCCCTTCGGCATCGAGGCTGGGGTCCACCTGGGCGAGCAAGGCGCGTCGTTCGCCCAGCAACTGGCGAAACGCCTCCAGCATGAGTTCATCCTTGCTGTCGAAATGGGCATAGAACCCACCTACCGTCAGCCCGGCGGCGCTCATTACCTGGCTCACGCTCGGTTCGGCGGGGCCGTGCTGGATAAGGGCACTGCAGGCCGCATCCAGGATGCGTTCGCGGGTCTTGCTCTTCTTGTCGCTCATGGCCGGGCCTCGAAACATTATGAGCGTAATATTATGCTCGTAATATTTATTGGCAAGCGAAATCTGCCGCCGACGCTGCAATCACTTGATTTTTTTGGAGGAAGAAAAACAAAAGGCCCATTCAATATGCGAATGAGCCTTTGAAGTCCCGCAAAACGCGGGTAAAAATGGCGTCCCCTAGGGGACTCGAACCCCTGTTACCGCCGTGAAAGGGCGGTGTCCTAGGCCACTAGACGAAGGGGACGTGAACCTTCGTGCAGGCCTGCTTACGCAGACCCTGGCAGAATTGGTGGAGCTAAGCGGGATCGAACCGCTGACCTCCTGCATGCCATGCAGGCGCTCTCCCAGCTGAGCTATAGCCCCAAGTGAAAACAAAAGGCCCATCCAATGTGCGAATGAGCCTTTCAACTCCCGCAAAACGCGGGTAAAAGTGGCGTCCCCTAGGGGACTCGAACCCCTGTTACCGCCGTGAAAGGGCGGTGTCCTAGGCCACTAGACGAAGGGGACAACAACCTTCGTACCGACCCGCTTACGCGGACCTGGCAAAATTGGTGGAGCTAAGCGGGATCGAACCGCTGACCTCCTGCATGCCATGCAGGCGCTCTCCCAGCTGAGCTATAGCCCCGGATTTCTAGCCTCTCGGCCCAGCGACATCGTGAAACATCGCTTGTGTAAAACTGGCGTCCCCTAGGGGACTCGAACCCCTGTTACCGCCGTGAAAGGGCGGTGTCCTAGGCCACTAGACGAAGGGGACGAACCTTCTACCTTCAAGACCGATTTGCTGGAACCGATCTTTCTTCCCGACCAGCCTAGCTGATCGTGAAGCGGAATTTGGTGGAGCTAAGCGGGATCGAACCGCTGACCTCCTGCATGCCATGCAGGCGCTCTCCCAGCTGAGCTATAGCCCCACAATGTCGCGCTGAACTGGAATCGCTGGCTGGGTGCCTGGCGTTTCGCTTTAGCTCATCGCTGTGGACGGGGCGCATATTAAGATCCGATTGCAGGGCTGTCAAACATATTTTTGAAAATATCCAAAAAATTTTTCACAGATAACAATCACTTATCGCCCTGCCCCGTTTTCGAGACCACTGGGTCCTGTAAGCGCGAATTGTAGGAGCGGCCTTGCGCCGCGAAAGGGCCGCACAGCGGCCCCATGGGTTTGGCACCGAGATGCAAAACGCGAGACCGCGTGCGCTCCTTTCGCGACGCAAGGCCGCTCCTACGAAAGCGCGGAAGGCTTCAGGCGATAGTCGCCAGCAGCTTCTCCCACTCCTTGTTTTCCTTCTTCGACACACCACCGAGCAGGTCCAGGGCCTGGCGCAGGCGGTAGCGGGTCAGGTCAGGGCCGAGGATTTCCATGGCATCGAGCACCGAGACCGAACTGGCCTGGCCGGTGATCGCGGCGAACATCAGCGGCATGGCATCACGCAATTTCAGTTCCAGGGCTTCGACCACGGCTTGGATGCAACCGGTGATGCGGTCCTTTTCCCACTGGCGCAGGCTCTCGAGCTTCCACAGGATCAACTGCATCACCTGACGCACCTGGTCGGCGGACAGCTTCTTGCTTTCGAACAGCTTGGCGTCGAGCCTCAGGCCGCCTTCGAAGAAGAAGCCGCCCAACGGGGCGATCTGGCTGAAGGTTTCGACCCGGCCCTGTACATGGGGCGCGATCTTCATCATGTAGTCGCTGTTGAAGGCCCACTTCTGCACACGCGCGGCGAATTCTTCCACCGGCAGGTCGCGCAGCCACTGGCCGTTGAGCCAGGACAGCTTCTCGATGTCGAAGATCGGGCCACCCAGGGAGATACGCGACAGGTCGAAGTGTTCGACCATCTCGGCCAGGGAGAACTTCTCGCGCTCGTCGGGCATCGACCAGCCCATGCGGCCCAGGTAGTTGAGCATCGCCTCGGGCATGAAGCCCATGCGCTCGTAGAAGGTCACCGAGGTCGGGTTCTTGCGCTTGGACAGCTTGCTCTTGTCGGGGTTACGCAGCAGCGGCATGTAGCACAGCTTGGGTTGTTCCCAGCCGAAATACTCATACAGCTTGATCAGTTTCGGTGCCGACGGCAGCCATTCCTCGCCGCGCAGGACGTGGGTGATGCCCATCAGGTGGTCATCGACCACGTTGGCCAGGAAGTACGTCGGCAGGCCGTCGTTCTTCATCAGCACCTGCATGTCCATGCGGTCCCATGGGATCTCGACGTCGCCACGGAGCATGTCCGGCACCACGCACACACCCTCGCTCGGCACTTTCATGCGGATCACATGGGGCTCACCGGCGTCCAGGCGGCGCTGCACTTCCTCGGCGCTCAGCAACAGCGCGCGACCGTCGTAGCGTGGGGTCTCGCCGCGGGCCATCTGCTCAGCGCGCATCTGCTCCAGCTCTTCGGCGGTGCAGAAGCAATAGAAGGCGTGGCCGGCGTCTACCAATTGCTTGGCGTACTTGGCGTAGATCTCGCCACGCTCGCTCTGCCGATACGGGCCATGGGGGCCACCGACGTCCGGGCCCTCGTTCCACTCGATGCCGAGCCAACGCAGGGCGTCGAAGATCTGCTGCTCCGACTCGCGGGTCGAACGCAACTGGTCGGTGTCTTCGATACGCAGGATGAACTCACCGCCGTGCTGCTTGGCGAAGCAGTAGTTGAACAGGGCGATGTAGGCGGTGCCGACATGGGGATCGCCGGTAGGCGATGGCGCGATGCGCGTGCGAACGGTGGTCATGGAGAGTCTCGGACGAAAGATGAAACAAAGGCCGAATGGTAGCAGGGAGCGGGCGTCGGGCTCCAGCGATGGCGCGCCGACGTGCGTCGAGGGCCGCAGACAGGGCCGGCCCAGTCGCAGGGCAAGGGCTTCGTCCTTGTAGGCAAGGCACTCAACTGGCGATCAGGCGATCGCGCAGCTGGGCAATTTCGTCACGCAACTGCGCCGCGGCCTCGAACTCCAGGTCGCGGGCCAACTGGAACATCTTCTCTTCCAGCAGCTTGATGCGCTTGGTGATCTGGGCTGGGGTCTGCAGCTCGGCCTCATAGCGGGCGCTCTCCTCTGCCGCCTTGGCCATGGCCTTGCGCTTCTTGCTGCGCCCGCCGGGCACGCTGGCGCCTTCCATGATGTCTGTGATGTCCTTGACCACACCCTTGGGCACGATGCCGTGGGCCTGGTTGAAGTCGATCTGCTTGGCCCGGCGCCGCTCGGTCTCGTCGATGGCCCGCTGCATGGAGCCGGTGACCTGGTCGGCATAGAGGATCGCCTTGCCATTGAGGTTGCGCGCGGCCCTGCCGATGGTCTGGATCAGCGAGCGCTCCGAGCGCAGGAAGCCTTCCTTGTCGGCATCGAGGATGGCCACCAGCGAGACTTCGGGCATGTCCAGGCCCTCGCGCAGCAGGTTGATGCCCACCAGCACGTCGAAGGTACCCAGGCGCAGGTCGCGGATGATTTCCACCCGTTCGACGGTGTCAATATCCGAGTGCAGGTAGCGCACACGCACGTCGTGGTCGGCCAGGTAGTCGGTGAGGTCCTCGGCCATGCGCTTGGTCAGCGTCGTGGCCAGCACCCGCTCGCCGGCAGCGACGCGCTTGTGGATTTCCGAAAGCAGGTCGTCGACCTGGGTCAGCGCCGGGCGCACCTCCACTTGCGGGTCCACCAGGCCGGTGGGCCGTACCACCTGCTCCACCACCCTGCCCGCATGTTCGGCCTCGTAGGGGCCGGGGGTCGCCGAGACGAAGATGGTCTGCGGGCTGACCGCCTCCCATTCGTCGAAACGCATGGGCCGGTTGTCCAGCGCCGACGGCAGGCGGAAGCCGTATTCGACCAGCGTTTCCTTGCGCGAGCGGTCGCCCTTGTACATGGCACCGACCTGGGGAACGCTGACGTGGGACTCGTCGATCACCAGCAGCGCATCGGCCGGCAGGTAGTCGTACAGGGTCGGCGGCGGCGCGCCGGCCGGGCGCCCGGACAGGTAGCGCGAGTAGTTCTCGATGCCATTGCAGTAGCCCAGCTCCAGGATCATCTCCAGGTCGAAGCGGGTGCGCTGCTCCAGGCGCTGGGCCTCCACCAGCTTGTTGGCCTTGTGCAGGTACTCCAGGCGGTCCTGGAGTTCTTCCTTGATGCCCTCCACCGCCTCGAGCAGGGTTTCGCGCGGGGTGACGTAGTGGCTCTTGGGGTAGAAGGTGAAACGCGGCAGCTTGCGGATGACCTCGCCGGTGAGCGGGTCGAAGGCGGCGATGTTCTCCACCTCGTCGTCGAACAGCTCGATGCGAATGGCTTCGAGGTCCGATTCGGCCGGGAAGATGTCGACCACATCGCCACGCACGCGGAAGGTGGCGCGGGCGAAGTCCATCTCGTTGCGGGTGTATTGCAGGTCGGCCAGGCGGCGCAGCAAGGCACGCTGGTCGAGCTTGTCGCCACGGTCGACGTGCAGGACCATCTTCAGGTACGTCTCCGGGCTGCCCAGGCCGTAGATGCATGACACCGTGGTGACGATGATCGCGTCACGACGCTCCAGCAGCGCCTTGGTCGCCGACAGGCGCATCTGTTCGATGTGGTCGTTGATCGACGCGTCCTTCTCGATGAAGGTGTCCGATGACGGTACGTAGGCTTCCGGCTGGTAGTAGTCGTAGTAGGAAACGAAGTACTCCACCGCATTGTTCGGGAAGAACGCCTTGAACTCGCCATACAGCTGCGCGGCCAGGGTCTTGTTCGGTGCCAGCACCAGGGTCGGGCGTTGTACCTGCTGGATGACGTTGGCGATGCTGAAGGTCTTGCCCGAGCCGGTCACCCCGAGCAGGGTCTGGTGCGAAAGCCCGGCCTCGATACCCTCGACCATCAGGCGGATGGCCTCGGGTTGGTCGCCGGCCGGCTGGAAACGGGTGACGAGCTGGAACTCGGACATGACGGGACCTCGTGGATGACGCGGCAACTGTAAATTTAGCCAGTAGTCTAACCCAAATGAGCGCGCCCGGCGCCCGTTTCAAGGACTGGCCTTTCAATGGACCGGGCAATTAGACCAATGGTCGAAAAATATTCGCACAAAAGCCCGGAAAAGCTGCGCCAGACTGTCGCGGTGACCGGTCGGTATCACTATACTGACTCCCCGTTTGCGCACCGCTTCAACGCACTCGGCCGGAGCATGCGCGCCCTATCACTCTCCCATTCAGAGCCAAGGTAACAATGAGCCTGTTTTCCGCTGTCGAGCTGGCACCCCGCGACCCCATCCTGGGCCTCAACGAAGCATTCAACGCCGATACCCGTACCGCCAAGGTCAACCTGGGCGTGGGCGTCTATTGCAATGAGGAAGGCCGTATCCCGCTGCTGCGCGCGGTGATCGAAGCCGAGACCCAGCGTGCCGCCCAGCACGCCTCCCGCGGCTACCTGCCGATCGACGGTATCGCCACCTACGACCAGGCAGTACAGAAGCTGCTGTTCGGCGCCGAGTCGCCGCTGCTGGCCGCAGGCCGCGTGGTGACCGTGCAGGCGGTCGGCGGCACCGGCGCTCTGAAGATCGGCGCAGACTTCCTCAAGCGCCTCTCGCCCGACGCCGTGGTCGCCATCAGCGACCCGAGCTGGGAAAACCACCGGGCCCTGTTCGAAACCGCGGGCTTCCCGGTGCAGAACTACCGTTACTACGATGCGCCGAGCAACGACGTCAACCGCGCCGGCATGCTCGAGGACCTGAACAACCTGCCGTCCGGCTCGATCATCGTCCTGCACGCCTGCTGCCACAACCCGACCGGTGTCGACCTGGGCCTGGACGACTGGAAGAACGTCCTGGAGGTGGTCAAGGCCAAGGGCCATGTGCCGTTCCTCGACATGGCCTACCAGGGCTTCGGCGATGGCATCGCCGAAGACGCCTTCGCCGTGCGCCTGTTCGCCGAGTCGGGCCTGGACTTCTTCGTTTCCAGTTCGTTCTCCAAGTCGTTCTCGCTGTACGGCGAGCGCGTCGGCGCGCTGTCGATCGTCACCGGTTCCAAGGACGAAAGCACCCGCGTGCTGTCCCAGGTCAAGCGCGTGATCCGCACCACCTATTCCAACCCGCCAACCCACGGCGCCAGCATCGTCGCCGCCGTGCTCAACAGCACCGAGCTGCGCCAGATGTGGGAAGCCGAGCTGGGCGAGATGCGCGGTCGCATCCATGGCATGCGCAAGCAGATGGTCCAGTTGCTGGCCGAATACGGTGCCAAGCGCGATTTCAGCTTCGTCGGTCGCCAGCGCGGCATGTTCTCCTACTCGGGCCTGACCGCCGAACAGGTCGGCCGCCTGAAGGACGAGTTCGGCATCTATGCCCTGGACACCGGCCGCATCTGCGTGGCCGCGCTGAACCAGAGCAACATCCACGTGGTCACCAAGGCCATCGTCGAGGTGCTGTAACCCGTTGATTGCCAGGGGGTAAGCTTGACTTCCCCTTGGCAATCAGTAAGATACGCCCAGATTCCGCGATAGCTCAGTCGGTAGAGCAAATGACTGTTAATCATTGGGTCCCTGGTTCGAGTCCAGGTCGCGGAGCCAAACACTGAAAAACCTCCAGTTGCGCAAGCACTGGAGGTTTTTTCGTTTCTGGCGTCGCACTTTTTATTTCAGCGGTTCGGTCACTGGCTTGTCTTCGTCCACCAGGCTCCAGACCAGCAGCTTGGCTGGCTGGGTCTTGCTGGCATTACGCGAGACGCTGTGCACGGTGCCCGGCGCTTCGTACCAATACTCCCCCGCCTTGTAGGTGTGTTCCTGGTCATCGTTGAGCTTCGATACCACCGCGCCTTCAAGCACGTAGGCCATCACCGCCCCTGGGTGCTGATGGGCAGGCGATGCCTGGCCTGGAGCATAGTGAACGGTGAGCATCACGGCTTTCTTGCCCGGCGCATTGCTGGGGCGCTTTTCCTGCAGGACCTTGACCTGATCGGGCTGCTCACCGTGGGCCCAGACGGGAGCCTGGACGCCTAGTACGCAGAAGGCAAACAGCATGGCGATGGATAGACGGGGAATGTTCATGGTGTTCTCCTGTTGGCGACTGCCAGCAGGTTATGCCCAGGCGGCTCGCGGACAAATGGCCAATACAGGGAAAAACGAGGAGGCCTATTAGGGCCGCAGGCGACGCACACGCTGTACCCATGTACGAGCGGCCTTGCGCCGCGAAAGGGCTGCAAGGCAGCCCCAGCATCCTCAAAGACGCCCCACCGGATAGAACTCCCCGCCACTCCAGACCCCAAGCCACTCCTGCCCCTCGATCTCACGCGGCACCGCCAGCTCCACCAATTGGTAGAACACATTGCGGTGGATCAGCGCCTCGAGGTTGCTGCGCATCAGGATGTAGGGCGAAGGCTCTTGGGTCAGAGGGTCGATCTCGACCCGCAACGGGTGCTCTGGGCCCGCCTCGACCTGATCATCGACATTGCTGGTAAAGCGCAGCACCTGCTGCTCGCCACTGCCCTGCACCTCGAGCAGCACGGCGACGAAAGGCGCGTCATCGACCCGGATACCGACCTTCTCTACCGGCGTAACCAGGAAATAGTCATCGCCATCACGACGGATGATGGTGGAGAACAACCGGACCATCGGCTTGCGCCCGATCGGCGTCCCCAGGTAGTACCAGGTGCCATCGCGGGCGATGCGCATGTCGATGTCGCCGCAGAAATCCGGGTTCCACAGGTGTACCGGCGGCAATCCCTTTTCCTTGGGGATCTGCGCCAGAAGATCATTGGCCTTGCCGGTACCTGTCATCACCCTACCCTCAACGACTCATGCCCAAGAGGCTACGAGCGTAATCGCGCATAGGGGGGCCAAGCAAATCTTCCGGCGCCTTGTCGTGAAACGTCAACAAACCGCCACGGCTCTTGATCCGCGCGGTATCGATCAAGTAGCGGGTGCTGGTCTCGATCAACATCATCTGCACCACGCCGGTGTCGACGCCCAGGCGGTCGACGGCCTGCTCGTCATACCATTCGTCACCGTTGCCGATGCGATCGTCGGTTCGGGCGAAACGGGTGTAGAGCACATAATGAGCGCCCACCGAGCGCGCTTCGGCCAATGCCTCCTCCAACCCCAGCGGGCCTTGGGCACGACGCACCAGCGGGAAGTATTCGACGAAGCTCTTGTAGGCCTCCTCGGCCACCACGTTCGCCCGGGGCACAGGCCCCTTGCCTGGCGGTGCGAAATGCCCCTGGCCGATGAAGATGAACGAGTCGGGCTGCAGGCGCACCGACAGGCTGCGACGGGTATCGCTGTGATCCAGCAGCCCGGCATCGCTCATGTGGTAGCGAACCCCCTCGCCCATATCACTGACATTCATGCAACCGCCCAGCGCCAACAGCGCCAGCGGCAAGACCAGCCTACGCATTCTTCCTCCAGAAACCGGCGACGAAAAACCGGCGAATAGCCGCCAGATGCAGCTTTTACGCCAGGTCAGCCGCCGATCACCTTCATCACCGTCACACCACCGGAAAACGCCACGTCCTGCTTGTCCGCCAGAGCCTTGACCAGCAAGCGTTGCAGGGCCGGCAAGGCTTGGTGGCGAGGCTTTTCCAGTAGGTCGCCGACAAAATGCCGGTTACCCGACGACAGGCAGCCGTGCAACCAGCCGGTGGAAGACAAGCGCAGCCGTGAGCAGGTCCGGCAGAACGGCACGCTCTCGTTGGCGATCACGCCAAAATGGCCTTTACCGGCCACCCGATAGCGTAAGGCGGTGGCATCCAGCGGCGCGCTGGCCTGTTGGAAGGCATGGGCTTGGCCAACCAGGCCGAGCAATTGCTCGAGGCTGACGAACTGCTGAAGAAATGCGTTGTGGTCGCGGGCAAGATGGCCCATGCGCATCAGCTCGATGAAGCGCAATTCGTAGCCCCGTTCCAGGCAGTAGTCGAGCAATGGCACTACCTGGTCCAGGTTCTGCCCGCGCATCGGCACCATGTTCACCTTGATGCCCATGCCGGCGGCACTGGCCTGTTCCATGCCGGCCAGCACCGTGGCCAGGTCGCCGCCACGGGCGATGCGGCGGAAGGCGTCGGGGTCGAGCGTGTCGAGGGATACATTCAGCCGACGGATACCGGCGGCCTTGAGCAACGGGAGCTTGCGCGAAAGCAACTGGCCATTGGTGGTCAGGCCGATATCCGCCAGGCCCAGCTTCCCCACGGCCTCGAGAAAGGCCTCGAGCCGCGGGCTGACCAGCGGCTCTCCCCCAGTGATACGCAGCCGTTCGATACCGGCAGCCTCGACCAGGTAGGCCACACCGCGGGCCAGCAGCTCAGCCGAGAGTTCGTCCTGCGCCGCCACCAGGCGCTTGCCGTCAGGCACGCAATACGTGCAGGCGTAGTTGCAGGCAGCCGTCAGGCTGACTCGCAGGTTGCGAAAGCGCCTGCCTTGACGATCGACGATCATGGGTGGGTGACTCCGGCACGGATGAATCGGGGCTGGCAAAACCTGACTCATAAATCAGGTTTTTGCAAGCCCCTTCTTTTGCCGGGCGATCGAATGGAGGCTGCTACGCGGCCTTTTCGCGGCATAGGCCGCTCCTACAGGGTGTGGTTGGCGCTGCACCAGTGGGAGCCGGCTTGCCCACAACCATAGAATCTCCCACAGAGGGTCAGCACTGGCCGTTTGTTCTTTGCTCGTCAGCGCAGCCCAAAGGGCTGGGTGACCTCCCGCAACAAGCGTACACAGGGCCTGTGGGAGCGGGCTTGC
>NZ_JBLUPY010000025.1:0-57115 GCF_048068215.1 Pseudomonas sp. NY15372 | reverse complement strand
GGTAGGCCTGCCAGACTTCCTGGTCCAGCAGGACATAGACATAACCCTGACGCAGGATGCGTGGCTGGTCCCCGTGCAGCGGGACGGCAGCGACTTCGGTGTTACGGGCCAACGGGAGTGCTGTAGTGGCGCGGGGCCTGGGAGCGTAGGCGGTACGCAGCAGGAGGATGGGCAGGCCGCTTCGCTCGCAGGCGTTGCAGGCTCCGTTGGGGTTGGGTATCGCCTGGCGCATGGCGATGATGATGGATTTGCTGATGCTCATGAGTGGCTCCTGGTCACAGGAGCGCTCAGCCCCCCGTCCAGAACGAGGGAGACCACCTCGAAAGTGGCCGAGTCCACCAATGGCTGAAAGCCTACGTACAGATCGCATTGGCTGGGCATGTGAATTCCTTGTCTACAAAGCGACCGTCGAGCTGGCCTGGTAGGCGACAGCCTCGACGCCCCTGGATCACCTGTTATCGAATCCAGCGGTTAACGCTAAGGGAGAAGGACTTCTCAGAGGTAATTCATGCGTCCCAAGGGTTTGTAGGAAGCTTCGCTTTTTGCGATTTCGGCGCAGCATCGGGGCTGTTATTCACATGACCTGGCGGACCTTGTCCATCCGCAGGCGCAGCCATTGCGGGGCGAGCCCGTTCCTACAGGGTCGGCAAGCCGGAGCACGTGTCCGGCTTGCCGCAGCGCTCAGCCTTCGTGCTTCACCCCTTCTTCACCCTGAACCATGCCGCATACAGCGCCGGCAGGAACAACAGGGTCAGCACCGTCGCCACGATCAACCCACCCATGATCGCCACCGCCATCGGCCCGTAGAACACGCTGCGCGACAGGGGGATCATCGCCAGCACCGCCGCCAGCGCGGTGAGCACGATGGGCCGGAAGCGCCGTACCGTGGCTTCGATGATCGCCTGCCAACGGTCCAGCCCAGCGGCGATATCCTGCTCGATCTGGTCGACCAGGATCACCGAGTTGCGCATGATCATCCCCGCCAAGGCGATGGTGCCGAGCATGGCGACGAAGCCGAACGGCTGGCGGAACACCAGCAGGAACAACGTCACGCCGATCAGCCCCAGGGGGGCGGTGAGAAATACCATCACCGTGCGCGAGAAACTGCGCAGCTGGATCATCAGCAACGTCAGCACCACCACGATGAACAGCGGCATGCCGGCATTCACCGATTTCTGCCCGCGTTCGGAGTCCTCCACCGTACCGCCCACCTCCAGCAAGTAACCGTCCGGCAACTGGTCGCGCACCTGCTGCAGGGTCGGGAGGATTTGCTTGACCAGCGTCACCGGCTGCTCCTTGCCGTAGATATCGGCGCGCACGGTCACCGTCGGCAGGCGGTTACGGTGCCAGATGACCCCTTCCTCGAAGCCATATTCCAGCGTCGCCACCTGCGACAGCGCCACGCTCTGGCCGTTATCGGTGGGCAATGCCAGGCTGCCCAGATTACCCAGCTCATGGCGCTCCTGGTCGGTACCGCGCAGCAGGATCTCGATCAGTTCATTGTCTTCTCGATACTGGCTGACGGTGGTGCCGGTGAGCGAGCTTTGCAGGAAGCTCGACAGGTGCGCAGTGCTCACGCCCAAGGCACGTGCGCGATCCTGGTCGATCTCCAGGAATACAGCCTTGCTCGGCTCCTCCCAGTCCAGGTGCACGTTCACCACGTGGGGGTTCTCGCGTACCTTGTCGGCGACCTGACGCGCCAGGGCGCGGACCTTCTCGATATGCTCGCCCGTCACGCGGAACTGCACCGGGTAGCCCACGGGAGGGCCGTTTTCCAGGCGTGTGACCCGCGAGCGCAGCTCGGGGAACTGTTCGTCCAGCGTGGCGATCAGCCAACTGCGTAACGCCTCGCGATCTTCCAGGCTCTTGGCCAGCACCACGAACTGAGCAAAGCTCGCCGCCGGCAATTGCTGGTCCAAAGGCAGGTAGAAACGCGGCGAACCGGTGCCGACATAGGCAACGTAGTTCTCGATGCCGTCCTGTTGCTTGAGCAAGGCCTCCAGGCGCTTGACCTGCTCGGCGGTGTTGGCCAGCGACGCGCCCTCGGCGAGCTTGAGGTCGACCATCAGCTCAGGCCGGCCCGACGCCGGGAAGAACTGCTGGGGCACGAAGCGGAACAACAGCAGGCTGCCGATGAACGCAGCGAGGGTCAGCACGATCACCGTCTTGCGCCGCCGCACGCACCACCCCACCACGCGGCGCACCCGCTGGTAGAACGGCGTACCGTACGGGTCATGGCCAGCCTCGCCATGACGCGCCGCGTGGCGCTTGGCCAGGTCCGGCAGCAGCCGGTCGCCCAGGTAGGGCACGAACACCACCGCGGCTACCCAGGAGGTCAGCAAGGCGATGGTCACCACCTGGAAGATCGAACGGGTGTATTCGCCGGTACTCGAGGCGGCGGTGGCGATCGGCAGAAAGCCCGCCGCGGTGATCAGGGTACCGGTGAGCATCGGAAAGGCCGTGCTCGACCAGGCATAGCTGGCCGCCTTGAGCCGGTCGAAGCCCTGCTCCATCTTGATCGCCATCATCTCCACGGCAATGATCGCATCGTCCACCAGTAGCCCCAGGGCCAGTACCAGCGCCCCCAGGGAAATCTTGTGCAGGCCGATGCCGAAGTAGTGCATGGCGGCGAAGGTCATGGCCAGCACCAACGGAATGGCCAAGGCCACTACCAGGCCGGTGCGCAGGCCCAAGGAGAAGAAGCTCACCAGCAGTACGATGGCCAGGGCCTCGACCAATACCTGGACGAACTCGCCGACCCCGGCCTTCACCGCCGCCGGCTGGTCGGAGACCTTGCGCAGTTCCATGCCGGCGGGCAGGTTGCGGGCCAGACGGGCGAACTCACCCTCCAGGGCCTTACCCAGGACCAGAATGTCGCCGCCCTCCTTCATCGACACTGCAAGACCAATGGCATCTTCCCCCATGAAGCGCATGCGCGGCGCGGGTGGGTCGTTGAAACCACGGTGCACATCGGCCACGTCGCCGATACGGAAGGTCCGATCGCCCACTCGGATGGGGAACTGGCGGATCTGCTCGACCGTGTCGAATTGCCCGCTCACCCGCAGTTGCAGCCGTTCGCTGGGAGTTTCGAAGAAGCCGGCGGTGCTCACCGCATTCTGCTCCTGCAAGGCTTGCTGCACGGCCTGTAAAGGCACGCCTAGGGTCGCCAGCTTGACGTTGGACAGCTCGATCCAGATCTTTTCGTCCTGCAGGCCGAGCAGCTCCACCTTGCCCACGTCCTTGACCCGCTGCAGCTGGATCTGGATGCGGTCTGCATAGTCCTTGAGCACGGCGTAGTCGAAGCCTGCGCCGGTCAGGGCATAGATATTGCCGAAGGTGGTGCCGAACTCGTCGTTGAAGAACGGGCCCTGGATCTCCGGCGGCAGGGTATGGCGGATATCCGCGACTTTCTTGCGAATCTGATACCAGAGTTCTGGGATGGCTTGCGAATGCATGGAGTCGCGGGCCATGAAAGTGACCTGGGATTCACCCGGGCGCGAGAACGAAACGATGCGCTCGTACTCGCCGGTTTCCATCAGCTTCTTTTCGATGCGTTCGGTGACCTGCCGGGAGACTTCTTCGGCAGTGGCACCCGGCCAGATCGTGCGGATGACCATGGCTTTGAAGGTGAACGGAGGGTCCTCGCTCTGCCCCAGCTTGGTGTAGGACATGGCGCCAACCGCTGCCAGGAGAATCATCAGGAACAGCACGATCTGCCGGTTGCGCAGGGCCCAGGCGGAAAGATTGAAACCCATCGGGACTACTCCTTGGCCGCCAGGTTCACGTCACGGTTGGTGCGGTCCACGGGCCGGACTTGCTGGCCCTCGCGCAATACATGGCCACCGGCGGCCACCACCCAGTCGTCGGCCTTGAGGCCTTCGAGTACCGGCACGCTGTCGGCGCCATAGGGGCCCAAGCGCACCACGGCGCGCTCCAGCCGGTTGTCCTTGCCGACCCGCCAGACGTAAGCCTGGCCCTGCTCGGCGATGACGGCCGACAGCGGCACCGACAGCGGCGCCTGCTCGGCATGGGCAATGAACACCCTTGCACTTTGGCCCAGCTCTGCCGGCGCGCTGGCCGAGGTGAAGGCAATGCGCGCGGCGAAGGTACGCGAACGCGGATCGGCCGCCGGAGACAACTCGCGAATACGCCCTTCGTAGCGCGCATTGGGATGCGACCACAGCTCCACGCTGACCGTTTGCCCCACGGCAAAACGGGCGAACTGCTGCTCCGGCAGGCCGATGAGCACTTCACGCTCGCCGTCGGCGGCCAGGGTGAAAACGGTTTGCCCGGCGGCCACCACCTGGCCCACCTCGACTTGGCGCTTGGCGATCACGCCAGCCTGGGGAGCGCGCAACACCGCGTACTCGGCCTGGTTGCCGGCCACGTCGAATTCGGCCTTGGCCTGTTTGAGCCGGGCCAGACCGGCGCGGTAAAGATTCTCGGCGTTGTCGAACTGGGAATGGCTGACCATCTGCTTGTCGAGCAGCTTCTGGTAGCGGTCGCGCTCGGTCCGCACCAGGGCCAGGTTGGCCTGGGCGGCAGCAAGCTGGGCACGGTTGGCCTCCAGTTGCAGGCGCACATCCTGCGGGTCGAGTTCGGCCAGGGGCTGGTCCGCCTTGACCCGCTGCCCTTCCTCTACCAGGCGCTTGGTGACCTTGCCGCCGATCCGGAACGCCAGCTCCGGTTCGAAGCGAGCCCGCACCTCGCCAGGGTAACTGTCGGCCGACGCTCCGGCCGGCTGGGGCTGGACCACCAGCGCCGGGCGAGGCGCCGCGGGTGCCGCGGTTTCCTGCCCGCAAGCGGACAGCAGCAGGGCCAAGGCGGCAGGCAAAACGATGGGCAAGGCATGACGCAACATGATGGAAATCCTTTCGAGGGCAGCGCCTGGAATATTTATACTGGCGAGTATATTAAATCAGCTGATCGGGCCGGGGAAGCGGGTAGATGCGAGAAAACGTTCCCCCAACGCACGCCCATCGCCGCCAGACCCGGTAAGATGGAAGCCTTTTTCAACCAGATTCGGATCCTCATGTCCCACGACGCACCCATAGGCCCGGGCCGGCCCAAGGACCTGGCCAAACGCGAGGCCATCCTCGAAGCCGCCAAGACACTGTTTCTCAGCCTTGGCTATGCCAACACCAGCATGGATGCGGTCGCTGCGGCGGCAGGTGTTTCAAAACTCACGGTCTACAGCCATTTCACCGATAAACAGACGCTGTTCGGTTCGGCGGTCATGGCGACTTGCCAGGCGCAATTGCCGGATTTGATCTTCGAACTGCCCGAGGGGGTGCCGCTGGAGCAGGTGTTGCTGAACATCGCTCGCGGGTTCCATGCGTTGATCAGCAGTGAAGAGTCGGTGAGGTTGAGCCGATTGATCATTGCCCTGGGGAACCAGGACCCTGGCTTCGGGGAGTATTTCTGGGAGGCGGGGCCGAAACGGGTGCTCGGGGGGATGGAGGCGCTGCTGCGCTGTGTTGCGCAGCGGGGGCTGCTGGCGATCGACAATCCGCTGCGGGCGGCGGAGCATTTCTTCTGCCTGGTGAAAGGGGCGCCGGATTATCGGTTGTTGCTGGGGTGTGCGCCGGCGTTGGTGGGGGATGAGGCCGAGGCGCATGTGCGGGAGGTGGTTGGGTTGTTCATGCGGGCGTATCGGGTTTAGGCGCTGTTTTTTATGCCGCCTGCCTTGCGACGTGTTTGTCGTGAAATATGCAGCGCTTGTGAGACCGCGCGCCGCGCGGGCAGCGCGCGATCTACGCATCACTTCAACCCCAAGACAGGAACCCAAAAACGCTGGCTCCTGCATCCGGCCTCCTGACGTCGCAATTGGCGGCGCCTGGGCTGTTGCGTAGGAAAAGCAAGAGCGAAAGCGGCGGTGGCGGTGCCACTCACCCCCCAGCCTTGAGCGCCTTCTTGGGATAAATGTCATACCGACTCGACTTCCCCTCCAGGCTGTGACTCGGCTTGGGCCCCTCGATAATCGGCGCCTTGCGCGGCCGCTTGACCACCACCCGGTGCGAAGCCAACGCCAGGGCCGCCTCGAGCAACGCCGGCGCATCCAGGTCATCACCCACCAAGGGCCGAAACACTCGCATCTCCTTCTTCACCAACGCACTCTTGTCCCGATGCGGAAACATCGGATCAAGGTAGATCACCTGCGGCGCCTCGCCCTCCCAGCCGCGCATGCGTTCGATCGCATTGCCCGTCAGCAAGCGCATGCGCGCCACGATCGCGCCAACCTCCTCATCACCGCGCGCCCGCGCCAGGCCATCTTCGAGCAAGGCCGCGATCAACGGCTGGCGCTCGATCAAGGTCATCTGGCAGCCAAGGCTGGCCAGGACGAACGCGTCCTTGCCCAGTCCCGCCGTGGCATCGAGCACCTGGGGCCGTACGCCCTGGGCGATGCCGACCGCCTTGGCGATCATCTGCCCATTGCCACCGCCATAGTGCCGCCGATGAGCCGCCTGGCCCTCGACGAAATCCACCCGCACCGGCCCCGGTGCCTGCGGCCCCAACTGCTGGATCTGCAAGCCCTCGGCCCCCACCTGTACGGCGAAGCCGGCAGCATCGTCCACCAGCGGCAACCCCAGACGCTCGGCCCATGCCACCGCCTGGGCCTGAAATTCGACCGACAAGGCCTCGACCCTGATACCCGCGCCCTGCTCTAGCTCTGCCATCCGTTCCCGCACTCGAAAAATTAATGAAATCCCGGCCACCGCCGATACACGCAGTATCCGCTATTCTGCCAGAGCACAACGCGCGCGACTGCCATGTCAGATACTCTTCCCATCGGCTTGACCTACCTGTCGCCTGTCGACCACTTCGGTCGGCAGAACACCCAGGCACTCGGGGGCGTCAGCCACCTGTGGCAGGATTTCTTCGCCCGCGCATTGGCCGAACAGCAGGCGCCGGAGCCCGACCCAGTCAGCCAGGCCATCGAGAAGCAGGTCGATCAGCACAGCGGCGAACCAGTGGGCGGTGCACACGCTCTGGCGCAGATTCGCCTGCAGCGCGCCTGCGACCTCCATGACAGCGAAATCATCCCACCCGAACCCTTGTTCCTGCCCAAGGCCGAGCTCGAGAGGGAGCTGCTGGAAAGCGCCCCCGAGCCCTTCAGCGCCGCCGAGCTCATCGAGCAGCAACGCCAGCTCGACCTGAACAACAGCTGGTTGCGTCCGGTGGTCATGAGCCAGGGCCAGCCGCTACCCGAGCCAGGCCCGGCACCTTCGCCGCGCCCACTGTTCCTGCCGATCGCCGAGTTCGAGATGGACCTGCTGGACAAAGCCCCCGATCCCTACGATGAGCCCACCCTGGCCCAGCAACAGAACGACCTGGAATTCGACATCCATTGGGCCCGCCCAGTGGTGCTGAACAACGTGCGCGTACACGCCTGATCAGCGACAGACCTGCCAGAAGCCCATGTCCAGGTGAAAATGGTTGTGGTGAGCGGCGTTGTAGTCCGGCCCCAGCACTGTGCTGAAACTGGCGCACGCCGCCTCATGCACCTGCCGCAAGAATTCGGCCTCCCGCCCCTGCCTCTGCCAGTCCCGCGCCAGCACGATACGCCGGCCGTCCTGGAGGCGAAAACCGCTGATATCCAGGGCATTGGCGGTGGCATGCTGGCTCAGGCGCCCCTGCTTGCGGTGATAGACGTTACGACAGGCAAAGCTGCCCAGGTGCTCGACCTGCGCCACCGGTTGGCCGAATACACGTCGTGCCGCCGGTTGCACGCCATGGGTTTCGAACAACGCGTAGGCCACCGCCAGCGGGCACGACGCCAGGAAGCTACTGCCCAGCCGTGCCTGGCCACCTTCGATGCGCCAAACGTTTTGCAGCGGACACGTTGCCGTCGGCGGGCTGTCGGCCTGCGCCCGATAGCGCAGGGATGAGGTCTGCAGCGCCTGACGGCACAGGTCGGCATCGGTGCGCAGGCGCGACAGCTTGTAGGGGGTGAGCAGGTTCGGTGGCTGGCGTACATCCAGCACTGCCCAAGGGTTCCAGGCCGACGGCAGTCGCCAGCCCAGCTGCCAGGCAAGGGCCGCCAGCACCAGCAGGCCGACGGCCAGCACCGACAACAGGCGCATTCAGCGCCGGAACAGCTCGTTGAGTTCGGTGAACGGCATGGCCTGTTCGCCATAGCCGAACGTGCCCTCGTCGCGAATCTCCAGCGCCGCGCGCCGGAACGCCCCCAAGGCCGCCCGGGCCAGGGACGAACCGACGCTGATGCGTTTCACGCCCAGATCCTGCAACTGGTTGACGCTCAATGCCACCCCAGCCATCCCCATCAGCACATTGACCGGCTTGGGTGCCACGGCCTGCACCACGGCACGGATCTCGTCGACACTGCGCAAGCCGGGGGCATACAGCACATCGGCACCGGCTTCGGCATAGGCCTGCAGACGGCGGATGGTGTCATCCAGGTCCAGGCGACCGTGCAGCAGGTTCTCGGCCCTGGCGCAGAGGGTGAAGGGAAATGGCAGTTCACGGGCAGCCTGCACCGCAGCACGTACACGCTCCACCGACAGGCCGAAGTCGTAGATCGGTGCATCGGCCTGGCCGCTGGCATCTTCGATCGAGCCGCCTACCAACCCTACCCCGGCGGCCTGCCGGATCGCCTCGGCACAGTCCTGCGGCAAGTCGCCAAAACCGTTTTCCAGGTCGGCCGCCACGGGCAAGGGCGTAGCATCGACAATCGCCCGGGCATTGCTCAGCGTTTGTTCGAGGTCCAAGGCCGCCTGCGCATCAGGCCGCCCCAGGCTGAAGGCAAGGCCGGCACTGGTGGTCGCCAGCGCCTCGAACCCAAGGCTGGCCAGCAACTTGGCAGACCCGGCATCCCACGGGTTGGGAATGACGAACGCGCCCTCGCGTTCATGCAACGCCTTGAAGGCTTCGGCTCGCAGGGTTTGCACATCCATGGTCATGACCTCCAGCAGCGTGTTGAGGATTGCTCAGAGTAGCCCCAGTTGTTCGACCTCAGGCGCGCGGGGCAATTCCGGCAGCGGCGCAAGGCCGGGCAGACGCGCCATCAGGCGCTGGTGAAAGCGCTGGGCCAGGGCAGCGGCCAGGCGGTTGTCGGCCGTGTGCAGGAAGACATAGGGGCTGCGGCCTTCCTCGATCCAAGTGGCAACCTTGTCTACCCAGGGTGTGAGGAAAGGTTCGTTGGCGTCCAATTGCGGATGCCCGATGAAACGCACTTGGGGATGCTGGCTGAAGGCGGCCGGACGTGGAGGCACCCGTGGTTTCTTGGCCTGTGCGTCCAACACGCCGGGGTCACGCAGGGTGCAACTGAACAATGCACGCGGGTCCAGGCAGATACGCTCGACGCCACGCTCGCGCAGCAGCCGATTGAGCAGGCGCTCCTCTTCGCCACGGGCAAAAAATGCGTCATTGCGCACTTCGACCGCCACTGGCACGCCGATCTCATCGAGAAAATGGCACAACTCCCCCAGGCGCGTAGGGCCGAACTGCGCGGGCAACTGCAGCCAATAGGGCGAAACCCGTGGGCCCAGTGGTGCCAGCAGCCGCGTGAAATCGAGCGCCGAGGCCAATTGTTCGCCTAGGTGGCTCGCGTGGCTGACGTCGCCAGGAAACTTGGCAGTGAAACGGAAATGCTCGGGCATCACCTGCGCCCAGCGCTCCACCGTTGCCGGTGCCGGGCGGGCGTAGAACGTGGTATTGCCCTCAACGGCGTTGAACACCTGGCTGTACAGCCCAAGGTATTCGGCAGGACGGGCGTCGGCAGGATAGAGGTAGTCGCGCCAGGCGTTGTCACTCCAGGACGGACAACCGAGAAAATAAGGAAGAGGCGATGGATTCATCCATCAAATGTACAGGTCCAGCCCCAGCACTTCCATCTCCCAGTCGGTGAAGCCGGCCGTGGCCAGGTAGCTGGCCAGAGCGGTGGCGGTACGTCGGTCGCGGGCCCGAGGGAAGACCATGTCCTGTTGCCGGGCTGGAACCCCGGCCGTATGGCGCCGGGTTCCCGGGTCCTGAGGCACCTGCACCTCGTCGACCACGTCGGCGTCCTCGATTGTTTCGTCGCGCACCGGTGCCTTGCGCGCAGGGCGCTTGATCGGATAGGACTGCGGGGAGAAACCATCGATACGCATGGACAGGGCACTCAGGATCAATGATGGCAATTTAGCAGCACCAGGGATCCGTCGCTAATGCCCGATTTGTTAACTGGACCACAGTTTAGACAAAAGGTTCGGGGTTGGGCTAATGCCGGTCAGTTAATCCATTGGGCCGGGCCCGCTATCACTGTCGCCTGGCAAGGGCTTCGCCCTTGGTCGCGGGACAAGCCCGCTCCTACAAGGGATCAGCGCTAGCCGCTTGTTCTCTGCGCAATACAGTCAACGCATAACGATTTGATTTGCAGGCCCCTGTGGGAGCGGGCTTGTCCCGCGATTGGGCCGGGCCCGCTATCACCTTCGCCAGGCAAAGGCTTCGCCCTTGATCGCGGGACAAGCCCGCTCCTACAAGATCTGCGCTATAGGTCTGTTTTTGCCACAAAGGCTCGTTCAGCGCGCCTTGGGTGTGGCGACGTTGTCGCGCAGGTACACAGGTTGTGCCTGCTCGGCAGCGATGGCCTCACCGCGGCCCCAGGCGAAGGTGGCCAGGCTGAGGATGTCCAGGGCGCTGGGCAGCGCCGAGGCATCGCTCTCGCTCACCGGCACCGCCAGGCGCCCGGCATAGCCCCAACCGGTGCCGGCACCGAACCAATCACCGCTGGCGCCTTCGGGCAACTGCACCCGCTCCGGCGGCAGTACCGCCTCGCGCCCGAGCAGGCGCATCTCGCCCTCGCAGGCCTGGTAGCAGCCCCAGTACACCTCGTCCATGCGTGCGTCGATGGCCGCAGCCACCTGCTGCACGCCACGCTCGCGCAAGGCCCCCTGGGCCAAGGCCGCCAGGTTGGACACCGGCAGCACCGGGCGCTCCAGGGCGAAGGCCAACCCCTGAACCACGCCAATGGCGATACGCACGCCAGTGAACGCGCCCGGGCCACGGCCAAAGGCGATGGCGTCGATGGTATTGAGCGCAACACCGGAGTCGCCCAGCAGCTGCTTGATCATCGGCAGCAGTTTCTGGGCGTGCATGCGTGGGATCACCTCGTAGTGGCTGGTCACCTTGCCGTCATGCAGCAAGGCGACGGAACAGGCTTCAGTGGCGGTATCCAGGGCCAGCAACGTGGTCATCGAACGGTATTCCAGGGCAGAGGTAAAAAGAGCGGCAGTATAAACGACAACGGCCCGCAAGCGGGCCGTCGTGACGCACGGTGATGGATCAGCTCAGGGCTGCCAGTACCTTGGCGGTGATCGACTCGACCGAGCCGACACCTTCGATGTGGGCGTACTTCGGCTTGCCATTGTTGGCGGCCGACAGCTTCTGGTAGAAGTCCACCAGCGGCTTGGTCTGGCTGTGGTACACCGACAGGCGGTGGCGCACGGTCTCTTCCTTGTCGTCGTCACGCTGGATCAGCTCTTCGCCGGTGACGTCGTCCTTGCCTTCCACTTTCGGCGGGTTGTGCTGGATGTGGTAGGTACGGCCCGAAGCCAGGTGTACGCGACGGCCGGCCATGCGACCGACGATCTCTTCGTCGTCCACGGCGATTTCGACCACGGCATCGATATCGACGCCGGCAGCGACCATGGCTTCAGCCTGGGGAATGGTGCGCGGGAAGCCGTCGAACAGGCAGCCGTTGGCGCAATCCGGCTGGGCGATGCGCTCCTTGACCAGGCTGATGATCAGCTCGTCGGAAACCAGCTGGCCGGCATCCATGACTTTCTTGAGCTCCAGGCCCAGCGGGGTGCCGGCCTTGACGGCAGCACGCAACATGTCACCGGTGGAGATCTGTGGAATACCGAACTTCTCGGTAATGAACTTTGCCTGAGTACCTTTACCGGCCCCGGGAGCTCCCAGCAGAATTACGCGCATCTTGTGCTCCTCATATTTTTCTATGTAAATCAACGGATTCGGCACAGAAGGCCAACTCCGAAAAATCGGGTGAGACCGAAAATCGGTCAAAAGGCTGCTCAAGATACACAGCGCCCGGCAACCAGACAAGCGTCCCAAAGTTGCAGGAAATCGCCATGCGGGGGCCTTTGGCGGCCCGGTTGCGCCCAGCGCAACCGGCTTGGCCAGCCCCGACCGAACGGCGCATGCCACCCGGCCAAGGCCCTCCCTCTACTGCCTCAGCCGGTGTTGCGAAGGCCTGCGGCGATACCCGCCACGGTCACCAGCAGGGCCTGCTCCAGCGGGCTGTCCAGAGCGGCTTCGCGGCTGCGCGAACGGGCCAGCAACTCGGCCTGCAGGCGGTGCAGCGGGTCCAGGTAGGTATTGCGCAGGCTGATGAACTCCAGGGTCTCGGGGCTGTGCGCCAGTAGCACCGATTGCCCGGTCAGCCCCAGCACCACCTGGCACGACTGCGACAATAGGTCGCGCAGTTGCGCACCCAACGGCAGCAGGTCCGGTTGCACCAGACGTTCGTCGTAGGCCTTGGCGATTTCCGCATCGGCCTTGGCCAGGACCATCTCCAACATGTCGATGCGAGTCCGGAAGAAAGGCCATTGTTCGCGCATCTGCGCCAGCAGTTCGCCCTGGCCCCGGGCCAGGGCATTGCCCAGGGCGGTTTCCCAGCCCAGCCAGGCCGGCAGCATCAGGCGGGTCTGGGTCCAGCCGAAGATCCACGGAATCGCACGCAGGCTCTCGATGCCGCCGGCACGCCGCTTGGCCGGGCGGCTGCCCAGAGGCAGGCGACCCAGCTCCTGCTCGGGGGTGGATTGGCGGAAGTATTCGACGAAATCGGGGTTCTCGCGCACCACGTCGCGGTACGCCTTGACGCCATCGGCAGCCAGCTGGTCCATCAATGCGCGCCAGGCCGGCTGGGGGGGCGGCGGCGGCAGCAGGGTCGCCTCGAGCACCGCGGCAAGGTACAGGTTGAGGTTCTGCTCGGCGATACCCGGCAGGCCGAACTTGAAGCGGATCATCTCGCCTTGCTCCGTGGTCCGGAAGCGCCCGCCCACCGAGCCAGGCGGCTGCGACAAGATCGCCGCGTGGGCCGGCCCGCCGCCTCGGCCGACCGTACCGCCACGGCCATGGAACAGCAGCAGCTCCACTTGATGGTCGCGACAGATACGCACGAGGTTTTCCTGTGCCCGATACTGGGCCCAGGCGGCTGCCGTGGTCCCGGCGTCCTTGGCGGAGTCGGAGTAGCCGATCATCACTTCCTGCGGCCCATGCAGCCCAGCACGATAGCCCGGCAGGCCGAGCAGACGCTCCATCACAGGCCCGGCGTTGTCCAGGTCGGCCAAGGTCTCGAACAGCGGCACCACGCGCATCGGCCGGGTCAGGCCGGCTTCCTTGAGCAACAGTTGTACCGCCAGCACGTCCGAGGCGGCCCCGGCCATGGAGATGACATACGAGCCCAGCGAAGCCGCCGGCGCCGCGGCGATCTCGCGGCAGGTGGCAAGGACTTCGGCGGTTTCCGCCCCAGGCTGGAAATGCGCAGGCAGCAAAGGCCGCCGGTTCTTCAGTTCGGCCTGAAGGAAGGCGATGCGCTGCTCTTCATCCCAGTCGGCGTAGCGCCCCAGCCCCAGGTAGTCGGTGATCTCGGTCAGCGCATCGCGATGTCGGGCAGCATCCTGGCGCACGTCCAGGCGCACCAGGAACAGGCCGAAGGTCACCGCCCGGCGCAGGCAGTCGAGCAATGGGCCGTCGGCGATCACGCCCATGCCGCAGTCATGCAGCGACTGGTAGCACAACTCCAGGGGCTCGATCAGCTCGCGGTTGCTGGCCAGGACCTCGGCCCCGGGCGCCAGCGTGGCGGTCAGCGCGGCATGGGCCCAGGCGCGCGTGGCGCGCAGGCGATCGCGCAATTGCTTGAGCAGCGCACGGTAGGGTTCGGCGCTGTCGCCAACCCGCTCGCGCAGCGCCGCACTGGCCTGTTGCATGGACAGTTCGGCGGCCAGGTAGTCGATGTCGCGCAGGAACAGGTCGGCGGCCATCCAACGTGCCAGCAGCAGGACCTCACGGGTCACCGCCGCGGTCACGTTGGGGTTGCCGTCGCGGTCGCCGCCCATCCAAGAGGCGAAGCGGATCGGTGCCGCCTCCAGCGGCAGGCGCAGGCCAGTGGCCTCGAACAGGGCCGTGTCGACCTTGCGCAGGTGGTTGGGGATCGCCTGCCACAGGGAATGCTCGATCACCGCGAAGCCCCACTTGGCTTCGTCCACAGGTGTCGGCCGGGTGCGGCGGATCTCCTCGGTGTGCCAGGCCTCGGCGATCAACCGACGCAGGCGCTCGCGAACCTGCCGGCGTTCGGCGGGGGTCAGGTCACGGTGGTCCTGCGCCGCCAGTTGCCCGGCAATGGCGTCGTATTTCTGGATCAGGGTGCGGCGCGTCACCTCGGTGGGGTGGGCCGTGAGTACCAGCTGGATATCCAGCTTGGCCAACTGCCTGGCCAGGGCATCATCGCTGTGCCCGGCCTGCTTCAGGCGCGCCAGCAGTTCCGGTAGCACCCGCGCCTCGAAGGGCTCGGGCTGGCCGGCGTCGCGGCGGCGAATCAACTGGTACTGCTCAGCGATATTGGCCAGGTTGAGGAACTGGTTGAACGCCCGCGCCACCGGCAACAGGTCATCGTCGGCCAGGTCGCCCAGGGTCGAGCTCAGTTGCTCGGCGGCGCCACGGCGGTCGGCCTTGGCGCTGTGGCGAATATCCTCGATCTTCTGCAGGAACGCCTCGCCATGCTGCTGGCGTATGGTCTCGCCCAGCAACTCCCCCAACAGATGGACATCCTCACGCAAGCGTACATCGATATCAGTCATCGGCCCTCTCTCCGGCGCGGCTCGCCCGCGCACCCGCTCAGGAAGGGAACAGTACTGGCACAGCCGGCCCGGCATGGCAAGCCGCAACCTGGCAAAGCGACTAAAGTGAAAGAAGTCATCCGTGGCCAGAGGTCATCATGAAAATCCGCGAGCTTGCCCAACAGTGGGAACAGAACGCCAAGGGGCGCCTGAGCCCCACCGGCCATGTGCTGCACCTGGACCTGGAGTCCGAGGCGCGCCTGGCTGCTTTGATCGACATGTACCCCAAGCGCACCGCCGAAGAACTGCTCGGCGAGCTGGTCGGCGCAGCCCTTGAAGAGCTGGAGGCCAGCTTTCCCTATGTCCAGGGTCAACAGGTGATCGCCACCGACGAAGAAGGTGACCCGCTGTACGAAGATATCGGCCCTACCCCACGTTTCCTGGCCCTTTCCCGCCGCCACCTGCATACCCTCGGCAGCACCGGCGACGACACCTCCAAGTGAGCCCGGGCGAGCGCCACCAGGGCGCTCGCCATTGCCCAGGCACCTGCGCTACCGGCCAAAGCCGCTGACCGACCAGTCAGAAAAAATTGCCCCTCGAGGGCATTTTTTTCTGAACTATCTGAAAAACGCCTCAGTCACAGCCAATAGCCATCACGCTAAAACCCTGCACACATGCCGTTGTGCACTGTTCAGCCGAAGTGCGCGCATCTGCCAGGGAGAAGCGATGGACTGCTACGGACATTGTCGTTAACAGGAGTGAACCAATGGAGCTGACCACCATGAAGACCCGCACATCGCACGAATCATCCAAGACTGGGCGCGGGCTCAAGCTGGCCGCACTGGCCCTGGGCAGCAGCCTGGTCCTGGCCGGTTGCGCTGGCAACCCGCCCACCGAGCAGTACGCCGTTACCCAATCCGCGGTGAACTCCGCCGTCAGTGCCGGCGGCACCGAATTCGCCGCCGTGGAAATGAAGGCCGCCCAGGACAAGTTCAAGCAGGCCGAAATCGCCATGCATGACAAGAAATACGACGAAGCCAAGCGCTTGGCCGAACAGGCCGAGTGGGACGCGCGCGTGGCCGAGCGCAAGGCGCAGGCCGCCAAGGCGCAAAAGGCCGTGCAGGACGCTCGCCAGGGTGTCCAGGACCTGCGTGAGGAAGGCATGCGCAGCGCCGAATGAGCACAGCCCAGCCTTTTCTTGAGCCTTCGCCATTTTTCAAAGGATGAACACTATGCGCAATTACGTCATGATCCCCGCCCTGCTGGCCCTGAGCGTAGGCCTGGCCGCCTGCTCCCACGACCCGAACCCGAACCTTGAGTCGGCACGCACCAATTTCTCGGCCCTGCAGAGCGACCCGCAGGCCAGCAAGCTGGCGGCCCTCGAGACCAAGGACGCCCAGGACTGGCTGAACAAAGCCGACAAGGCGTTCATGGACCGCGAGGACGAGAAGAAGGTCGACCAGCTGGCCTACCTGACCAACCAGCGCGTCGAGGTAGCCAAGCAGACCATCGCCCTGCGCTCGGCCGAGAACGAACTGAAGAACGCCTCCGCCCAGCGCGCCCAGGCCCGCCTGGATGCCCGCGACGCACAGATCCGCAAGCTGCAGGAGAGCCTCAACGCCAAGCAGACCGACCGAGGCACCCTGGTGACCTTCGGCGACGTGCTGTTCGACTTCAACAAGTCCGAGCTCAAGAGCAGTGCCTTCCCCAACATCACCAAGCTCGCCCAGTTCCTTCAGGAAAACCCTGAGCGCAAGGTGATCGTCGAGGGTTATACCGACAGCGTCGGTTCGGCCACCTACAACCAGGCCTTGTCCGAACGCCGCGCCAACAGCGTGCGCATGGCCCTGGTGCGTGCCGGCGTAGACCCGACCCGCATCGTCGCCCAAGGCTATGGCAAGGAATACCCGGTGGCCGACAACAGCAGCAACTCCGGCCGCGCCCAGAACCGCCGCGTGGAGGTGACCATCTCCAATGACAACCAGCCGGTGCAGCCGCGTTCGGTGAGCCAGGTGCAATAACGCCTGGGTCTTGAAAGACAGGGGCTGCTTTGCAGCCCCATCGCGGGACGAGCCCGCTCCTACAGGGTGTGCACCACCCTTGTCGGAGCGGGCTTGTTCCGCTGCGGGCCCGTGCAACGCATCACTGCACCTGCTGCGGCGTCTCCTGCCCCAGGCAACGGATCGCACGCTTGCGGTTGTCCACCAGCACGCCGGTCAGGCCTTTCTGCTGAGTATCGAACAGCACCAGCACACCATCGATGCACTGGGCTACCTGGGGCGCAGGGTCCAGGGAGACCTTGTAGTCTTCGCCGGGGAGGGTCTTGAGCATGGTGAAATCCTGCAGCAACAGGGCGTCCTCAGGCTTGGCGAAATGCACGTAGCCGTAGTACCAGAGGGTGCCGACCGTCACGATGATGCTGCCGACGGCGGTCAGGATCAGCGGGATGGCGTTGCGTTCTTCACTCATTGCTTGTTCTTCTCGTCTGGGTAGTTGGGCACTTCGGCCAAGCGCCGAAGGCCATTGAAGTGGCTGGGGTCATCAAGAAAGCGCAGCATCACCTGACGCCAGGTCGGGTCGGCGAAGGTCTGCACATGGCCACCCCGGGTCAGTTGCAGCACCCGCGGCGGCGGCGCGTGCTGGTACAGTCGGATACCGCTGTCCATCGGCACCAGGTTGTCGTCAATGCTGTGGAAGAACAGCTTCGGCGGGCTGTCCAGGCGCTCGATGGAGCGGATCGCGCTGTCGCCGTCCGGTACCAGCCATGACAGCGGCACTTGCAACGGCCAAGTCAGCCATGAGGTGCTCAGGGCGAAACGCCCCACTTCCCGATAGCTGGCCGGTACCCCGTCGAAGACCAGGGCGCTGAAACGCTGGCGTTGCTCGGGATGGGCAGCCAGGTAGTGGATGGCCATGGCACCGCCCAGGCTCTGCCCCAGCAGCACCAGCGGCTTGCCCTGGGCTTGCGGGGCCTGGTCCAGCCAGGCCATGGCTGCGGCGATGTCCTGGTAGACCTCGGGCAGGCTGGGTTTGCCCTGGGACAGGCCATAGCCACGGTAGTCGATCAACAGTACCTGGTAGCCCTGCTCGGGCAGCCAGTAGCTACCGCCCAGGTGCCAGGCCAGGTTGCCGCCGTTGCCGTGCAGGTGCAGCACCGTGCCCTTGACCTCGACCCCAGGCTTGGCCGGCAGCCACCACCCGTGCAGACGCGTGCCGTCGGCCGCGGTGAGGGTCAGGTCGCGATACGCGAGCCTGGCCTTTTCCGGCGTGAACGCAAGGCCCGGCTCCGGGAAGAACAGCAAGCTGCTGCAGCCCCCGAGCCCCAGCAGAAGCAGGCCCAGGATCAGCAGGCGACAGGCGTCAGAGAATGTTCGCGTAGTCGGCTTCAATGCGATCCAGGCTCAGGTGGTTGAGGAAGTTGGAGAAGCACATCCAGGCCGACAGGGCGTTGAGGTCGCGGAACTGCTCCGGCAGGTACTTGGGTGGCTCCACCAGGCCCTCCTCGACCAGCTGGCGCAAGGTACGCATGTCTTCCAGAGTGGTCTTGCCGCAGAACAACAGCGGGATCTGCTCGAGCTTGCCTTTCTTCACGGCCAACTGAATATAGTTGTAAACCATGATGAAACCCTTGAGGTAGGACAAGTCCTTGGTGAATGGCAGGCCATTGGGCACCGAACCGCGGAATACCCGGCTGGCATTGCTGTAGCTCTGGGCCATCTCGAAGCCCTGGCCGCGGAAGAATTCATAGACCTGCAAAAAGTCCGCCCCCTCCTCCACCATGTGGATCGCCCGCGTGCGGTTGGTGAGCTTGCGCAGACGGCTGGGGTAGGAGGCGAAGGCGATCACTTCCATGAGGATGGCCAGGCCTTCCTGAGTCACGGTCGACGAGGGCGGCCCCTTGGCCAGGAAAGTGCAGATCGGCTGGTTGAGCCCATTGAGCGTGGTGCCCACGTGCACCAGCCCCTCGTGAACCTCCAGGGCGCGTACGTCACGGCTGTTGAACATCGCGTCGGCGCGCACCTTGATGTAGTCGGCACCGGCGGCGGCGTCGGCGACGATACCATCGGACTCGAACACCCGGATGGTCTCCTCGGCTTCGCCGAACACCTTGTTCAGGCGGTGCTGGAGAATCGCCACGGCTTCCTTGGCAGTGAGGTTCTTCGGTTCGTCCTTCAGGTCCCCCCGGCCATCGATGTTGTTCAGGTAGTCAGAGAGCATCAGGCCCAGGTCGGCCAGGGTCGGGTCGCCGGCATGGAAGGCGTCGGAGGCCGCGCCATAGAGCTCTTGGGAAATCAGGCCGAAGTCCTCGGTACCACGGGCCTCGAGCATGCGCACCACCATGCGGTACTCCTTGCACATGCGCCGCATGATCTGGCCGACCGGGTTGAACTGGCCGAGCTGGCGGGTGATGTCGCGCTCGATGCTCTGGAACTCGGCCTTCACTGCGCTGGAGTCGAACGACAGGGGGCGGCCCTGATAGTAGGCGCGGTCGACCGCCGGAGGCTCCTTGCCCTTGGCCTTGAGGAAGCCCTGGCGGATGTTGTCATCCCACTTCACCGCGTCCAAGACCCGGATCGGGGTCTGCGCCGCGACGATGCGGTCGGACAGGGCGCGGATGGTTTGCTGGTACTCGTCCACCGGGGACTCCTTTCAGAACAGGATACCTGTAGCGGCCCTATCGCCGGCAAACCGGCTCCCACCGGTACACACGCAATGCCCAAGGGCGGTGATATACCTGTGGGAGCCGGCTTGCCGGCGAAGAGGCCACACAGTCATTTGCCGGAACGCTGGAAGCGTGCCACCTCGACGAACAAGTCGGAATTGGCTGGGTCGTCCAGGTAGGCCAGGACCCGCTCCGCCGGGCTGTCGATCAACACCCCCGGCCCGTTGTCCTCCAGCCCTTCGGTGCTGCGCCCGTTGAGCTCCTTGTTCTCCAGCGCCTGCTGGACCTGGTCGACATCGAGGTTATAGAGCACCAGTTCCTTGTCGTCGACGATATCGAAGCCACCGATCAGGAAGTTGCCGCCCAGGCGCTTGGGCACCCCCGCCGACAGGTACCAGCGGTTGCCATGGCGCGACACGGTAAAGACGTACTCCTCGGGCGCCTTGCCCTTGGCGGTGGCCACCGCCCGGTAGGCATCGCCGCCGACGCGGCTGATGGCGAGCTTGAGCGGCTCGCCCCAGGCGTCCTTGCTGCTCCATTTGCCAAGCAGCGCCTTGGGCGCGGCCTGGTTGCTGGGCAAGGGTTCATGGAAGGTCACCAGACAGCCACCGAGCATCAGGAATGACAGCGTCAACAACACCACACGCCAGGCTTTCATCAGGTTCTCCTTGAAAAAGTCGGTCGCCCCTGGGGTCGGTCCCAGCCTAGGCCGATGCCAGCACCAGGTGCAGGTACCGGGTAAGGATAGCGAGCATCTGCCCATCGGCTTGCGCATTCGCATCCTTGAGCAGGCCCTGATATTCCATCTGCTCGATTATCGCCGTCAACATCTGGGCGTCTTGCTCGGGCTGGCGCGACCCGACCACCTGCAGCATCTGGCGTGCGCCATGCAGCAGAATCTGTTCGTGGGCGGTGACCAGTTCGGCCAGGCGCGGGCACAACAGCGCCTCCTGGCGGAAGGCCTGTTCGGCCATGATGAAATCGCGCCGGGTGTGCAGCTGGCGGCTGACATAGTCGGCCATCATGCGCGCCACGTCATCAGCCAGGCGCGCCCGGGACGCAGGGCTGCCATCGCCCTGGGCGAGCAACTGGCGTAGCAGCACTTCGGAACTGGCCCACAGCTTGGCCATGTAGGCGGCACTGCGCTCGACATACTGGGCGAAGGTGTCGGTGAGCAGGTCTTCGATGTCCTTGAAGTAGTAAGTGGTGGCCGACAAGGGCACACCTGCCTCGGCGGCCACCGCCCGGTGCCGCACACCCCTTACGCCATCGCGCACGACGATGCGCATGGCCGCGTCGAGGATCTGCTGGCGGCGCTGCTCGCTGCCCTGGCGGGCGGTCTTGCGCCCCTGGTATTGCACGCTTTCGGCGACGGCGCTGGCCACGCCTGCTGCGCCTTGTTGGGCCATTGCGGGAGTCACGATGAGTACCTCGTTGAGTCTCGGCGAGGGTAAATCCCTCTTTTGCAGTAAAGGCTCGTAATTTATGACCGACCAGTCACGAATAGATTGCAGGCAAGAAAAAACCGCCTCGAAGGCGGATGACATGCATGGCCATATCCGCGGACCGCTATGCGGTCCTTTCGCGGCACAAGGCCGCTCCTACAGGAGCTGCATATAGCCCGTAGGAGCGGCCTCGTGCCGCGAAAGGGCTGCACAGCAGCCCTGTAGACCGTTTGCTCAGGCCTGCGGACGCATGTGTGGGAACAGGATCACGTCGCGGATCGACGGCGAGTTGGTCAGCAGCATCACCAGGCGGTCGATACCGATACCTTCACCGGCAGTCGGCGGCATGCCGTACTCCAGGGCACGGACGAAGTCGGCGTCGTAATGCATGGCCTCGTCGTCACCGGCGTCCTTCTCGGCCACCTGGGCCAGGAAGCGCTCGGCCTGGTCTTCGGCATCGTTGAGCTCGGAGTAGGCGTTGGCGATCTCGCGGCCACCGATGAACAGCTCGAAGCGGTCGGTAACGGCCGGGTTCTGGTCGTTGCGACGGGCCAGCGGCGAGACTTCGAACGGGTACTCGGTAATGAAGTGCGGTTGCTCCAGCTTGTGCTCGACCAACTCTTCGAAAATCATCACCTGCAGCTTGCCCAGGCCTTCGTGGCCCAACACCTTGGCGCCGGCTTTCTTGGCGATCTCGCGGGCACGGTCGACGTCCTGCAGGTCGGCGGCGGTGAGTTCGGGGTTGTACTTGAGGATCGAGTCGAACACCGACAGACGGGCGAACGGCTCGCCGAAGTGGAACACCTTGTCGCCGTACGGCACGTCGGTAGTGCCCAGTACCAGCTGCGCAAGCTCGCGGAACAGTTCCTCGGTGAGGTCCATGTTGTCGCGGTAGTCGGCGTAGGCCTGGTAGAACTCGAGCATGGTGAACTCGGGGTTGTGCCGGGTCGAGACGCCTTCGTTACGGAAGTTGCGGTTGATCTCGAAGACTTTTTCAAAGCCCCCCACAACCAGACGCTTGAGGTACAGCTCCGGCGCGATGCGCAGGAACATGGCCATGTCCAGGGCGTTGTGATGGGTTTCGAACGGCTTGGCCGCGGCGCCACCGGGAATGGTCTGCAGCATCGGCGTCTCGACTTCGAGGAAGTCGCGCTCGATGAGGAACTTGCGGATGTGCGAGATCACCTGGGAACGCACACGGAAAGTGTGGCGGGTTTCCTCGTTGACCATCAGGTCGACGTAGCGCTGGCGGTAGCGCTGCTCGGTGTCGGTCAGGCCGTGGTGTTTGTCCGGCAGCGGGCGCAGCGACTTGGTCAGCAGGCGCACGTCGGTCATCTCGACGTACAGGTCGCCCTTGCCGGAACGGGCCAGGGTGCCTTCGGCGCTGATGATGTCGCCCAGGTCCCAGGTCTTGACCGCGGCCAGGGTTTCTTCCGGCAGGGTCTTGCGGTTGACGTAGACCTGGATGCGTCCAGTCATGTCCTGGATGACCATGAACGAGCCACGGTTGAGCATGATGCGGCCGGCAACCTTGACCGGGATCGCGGCTGCTTCCAGCTCTTCCTTGCTCTTGTCCGCGTACTGTTTCTGCAGGTCGTTGCAGTAGCTGTCGCGACGGAAGTCGTTGGGGAAGGCGTTACCCTTGGCACGCTCGGCGGCAAGTTTTTCCTTGCGCAGGGCGATCAGGGCATTTTCTTCCTGTTGCAGGTCTTGCGATTCGGTCTTGAGGTCGCTCATGTCGTCATTGTTTCCATCAGGTGTTCGTTGCCCCTGTCGGGCAGGGCACGCGATACCGGCCCAGGGCCAGGTATCGCGGCGGTGGTATGCGGTTTACAGCCCCTGCTTGAGGCTCGCTTCCAGGTACTGGTCGAGGTCGCCGTCCAGGACCTTCTGGCAGTCGCTGCGCTCGACGCCGGTGCGCAGGTCCTTGATACGCGAGTCATCCAGCACGTAGGAGCGGATCTGGTGGCCCCAGCCGATGTCCGACTTGCTGTCTTCCAGCGCCTGCGAGGCGGCATTGCGCTTTTGCATCTCCAGCTCGTACAACTTGGCCCGCAGCATCTTCATGGCGGTGTCCTTGTTGGCGTGCTGGGAACGTTCGTTCTGACAGGCCACCACGGTGTTGGTCGGAACGTGGGTGATACGTACCGCCGAGTCGGTGGTGTTCACGTGCTGACCACCGGCACCGGAGGAGCGGTAGGTGTCGATGCGCAGGTCCGACGGGTTGATCTCGATCTCGACCTTGTCGTCGATCTCGGGGGAGACGAACACCGCCGAGAACGAGGTGTGGCGACGGGCGCCGGAGTCGAACGGGCTCTTGCGCACCAGGCGGTGCACGCCGATCTCGGTGCGTAGCCAGCCGAAGGCGTACTCGCCCTTGATGTGCACGGTGGCACCCTTGATGCCAGCGACCTCGCCTTCGGACAGCTCGATGATGGTGGCATCGAAACCACGCTTGTCGGCCCAGCGCAGGTACATGCGCAGCAGGATGTTGGCCCAATCCTGCGCCTCGGTACCACCGGAGCCGGCCTGGATGTCCAGGTAGGCGTTGTTCATGTCCATCTCGCCGCTGAACATGCGACGGAACTCAAGCTGGGCCAGAACTTCCTCCAGACCTTCCAGCTCGGTCACGACATCGCTGACGGCGCCTTCGTCGTTCTCCTCGACGGCCATGTCGAGCAGGTCCTTGCAGTCGGACAAACCGTTGGACATTTTGTCCAGGGTCTCGACGACCTGTGCCAGCATGGCACGCTCGCGACCCAGCCCCTGGGCGTACTCGGGCTTGTTCCAGACGGCAGGGTCTTCCAGTTCGCGGTTGACTTCGATCAGGCGATCAGCTTTGTGATCGTAGTCAAAGATACCCCCGAATGGACTGGGAACGTTCGGTGAGGTCCTTGATGGTGTTCAGGATTGGTTGGATTTCCATGGGCTGGCTACTCGCGCGAATTCGGTGAAAAGCCCGCGAGTATAACGCAGTCCGTGCCAGGGCGGCAGACCCGCCGGGCGGTGGAAACATGCGTCTTTGTAGGAGCGGGCTTGTCCCGCGATCAAGGGTGCAGCCCTTGTCAGGCGACGGTGATATCGGGCCCGGCCCAATCGCGGGACAAGCCCGCTCCCACCCGGCCTGCGCTGTTTTCAGAGACACCGCCGTACCTGTGGGAGCTGGCTTGCCAGCGATAGGACCGGGGCAAGCAACTCAAGACAGTTGGCTCCCACAGGGTTCAGTGTGCACGCTCAGGGTAGGAGCCGGCTTGCCGGCGATTCGGGCCGAAGCGCTTCCGGATCAGGCCACACCCACCTGGTTGCGCCCGTTGTTCTTGGCCAGGTACAGCCCCTTGTCGGCCGCCGAGATCAGCTGCCGGCTATGGCTGCCGATGCCGGGCGTGAGGGTCGCCAAGCCGATGCTCACGCTCAGGTGCGCATCAGGCTGGGGCGCGATGTGCGGAATGTTCAGCGCCAGCACCGTCTGGCGCAGCTTCTCGGCGATCAACCGCGCCCCGCCGGGCGAGGTATTGGGCAGCACCAGGGCGAACTCCTCGCCACCATAGCGCGCCGGCAGGTCGGTGGGGCGCGAGCAGGAACCACGGATGGCTTCGGCCACCTGACGCAGGGCCTCGTCGCCCGCCAGGTGGCCGAAGCTGTCGTTGTAGGCCTTGAAATAATCCACGTCGATCATCAACAGCGACAGTTGCTGCTGCTCACGCATGGCCCGACGCCATTCCAGCTCCAGGTACTCATCGAAGTGGCGGCGGTTGGACAACCCGGTCAAGCCGTCGGAATTCATCAGCCGCTGCAGCATCAGGTTGGTATCGAGCAACTGCTGCTGGCTGACCCGCAGGGCGCGGTAGGCTTCGTCGCGCTGCAGCAGGGTCAGGTAGGAGCGCGAGTGATAGCGGATCCGCGCCACCAGCTCGATGTTGTCCGGCAGCTTGACCAAGTAGTCGTTGGCGCCGGCAGCGAAGGCGGCACTCTTGACCAGCGGGTCTTCCTTGGTCGACAAGACGATGATCGGGATGTCCTGGGTGACCGGGTTATTGCGGTATTCGCGCACCAGGGTCAGGCCGTCCAGCCCCGGCATGATCAGGTCCTGGAGGATGACCGTGGGCTTGATGCGCATGGCCTGGGCCACCGCCTGGTGCGGGTCGGCGCAGAAATGGAAGTCGATGTTCTCCTCGTGGGCCAGCCCACGGCGCACCGCTTCGCCGATCATCGCCTGGTCGTCGACCAGCAGGACCATCGCCGCACTTTCGTTGATGGTCGTGAAACCTTCGATCGGTAGATCATTCATGCCTGTTCACCTGGTCACGGCCGGCCAGGCGGCGTGACTCAATACATAACTTCATTTTGGATAGATCTCCATCAACCGCCCGGCGATACGCTCCAGCGGCCGGATCTCCACAGCTGCGTCGATCGCCGCGGCGGCCTTGGGCATACCATAGACGGCGGAACTCTGCTGGTCCTGGGCGATGGTCAGGAACCCTCGCTGGCGCATCTGCTTGAGGCCCTGGGCGCCGTCGCGGCCCATGCCGGTGAGCAGCACGCCGACGGCATCGCCGGTCCAATAGCGCGCCACGCTCTCGAAGAACACGTTGATCGAGGGGCGGTAGATCTCGTTGACCGGCTCGGCGGTATACGCCAGCTGGCCGCCTTGCATCAGGCGAATATGGTGGTTGGTGCCCGCCAGCAGGACCTGCCCCGGCTGCGGCGGCTCGCCTTCGCAGGCCAGGCGTACCGGCAGGCCGGACACCCCGCTGAGCCATTCGGCCATGCCGGCGGCGAATACCTGGTCGACATGCTGGACCAGCACGATGGACGCCGGGAACTCGCGTGGCAGCCCCTTGAGCAGTACTTCCAGGGCCGCCGGCCCGCCTGCCGAGGAACCGATGGCCACCAGGCCACGACGCTGGGACGCTTCAGGCAGCGGCGCCGACACAGCCCGGGTCGTCGCGGGCCGTTGCTGGCCGATCAGCCAGCCGATATTGAGGATCTTGCGTAACAGCGGCGCGGCCGCTTCCCGGGCATCCCCGGCCCCCAGCGACGGCGTGTCGACCACATCCAGGGCACCATGGCCCATGGCTTCGAACACCCGGTGCACGTTCTGCTTGCGGTCGACCGTGACGATGACGATAGCGCACGGGGTCTCGGCCATGATCCTGCGAGTGGCCTCGACGCCGTCCATCACCGGCATGATCAGGTCCATGAGGATCAGGTCCGGGGTTTGTTCGGCGCACAGCCTCACCGCCTCGGCGCCATTGGCCGCCACCCAGAGCACCTGGTGCTCGGGCTCCAAGGCCAGGGCGCGGCGCAGGGCCTCCACGGCCATGGGCATGTCGTTGACGATGGCGATCTTCATCCCTGGGCCCCTCCGATCAGCTCCACCACCGCGTCCAGCAGCGCGTCGTCGTGGAAGCTGGCCTTAGCCAAATAGTAGTCGGCACCGGCGTCCAGTCCACGTCGCCGGTCTTCTTCACGATCCTTGTAGGACACCACCATTACCGGTAGCGATTGCAGGCGTTGGTCTCGACGTACCAAGGTGACCAGTTCGATGCCGTCCATGCGCGGCATGTCGATATCGGTGATCAGCAGGTCGAAATCATCGCTGCGCAAGGCGTTCCAGCCGTCCATGCCGTCCACCGCCACGGCCACATCGTAGCCACGGTTGCCCAGCAGCTTGCGCTGCAGCTCGCGCACGGTGAGCGAGTCGTCCACCACCAGGATGCGCTTGCGCACCAGGCCGCGCCCGCCCCGGGCACCACGCTCGATACGCTCCAGGCGCCCGGTGCTGAGCAGCTTCTCGACCGAGCGCAGCAGGTCTTCGACGTCGATGATCAGCACCACCGAGCCATCGTCGAGCAAGGCACCGGCGGAAATGTCCTGGACCTTGCCCAGGCGCGCATCCAGCGGCATCACCACCAGTACCCGCTCGCCGACCAGGCGCTCCACCGCCACGCCGTAGAGCTGGTCGCGCTCGCGGATCACCACGACCCGCAAGCTGCGTTCGTCGTCCTGCCCTGCCGGGCGGTTGAGCAACTGGCTCGCGGCCACCAGGCCGATGTGACGGCCCTCGTGCCAGAAGTGCTGGCGCCCTTCGATCTGCACGATCTGTTCGGCGGACACCTCCAGGGTGCGTTCGATGTGCGCCAGCGGGAAAGCGTAGGCTTCGCCGCCCACCTCCACCACCAGGCTGCGCACCACCGACAAAGTCAGCGGCACTTCCAGATGGAAGGTGCACCCCTGGCCGGACACCTGGGTCAGCTCGATCGAGCCGCGCAGTTCGCGCACCATGTGCTGCACCGCATCCAGGCCAACGCCTCGCCCGGACACCTCGGTGACCTGCTCACGCAGGCTGAAGCCCGGTAGGAACAGGAAAGTCAGCAGCTCCGCCTCGCTCATCTGCGCCACGGTCTCGGCCGGCGACAGCGCACGCTCGACGATGCTGCGGCGCAGGCGTTCAAGGTCGATGCCGGCGCCGTCGTCGCTCAGTTCGAGAATCAGCAGCCCAGCCTGGTGGGACGCACGCAGGCGCAACGTGCCATCGACCGACTTGCCCGCCAGCAGGCGCCGCTCGGGCAGCTCGATGCCATGGTCGACAGCATTGCGCAGCAGATGGGTCAAGGGGGCTTCGAGCTTCTCCAGCACGTCGCGGTCGACCTGGGTCTTTTCGCCCTCGACCTGCAATTGCACCTGCTTGCCCAGGGAGCGCCCCAGGTCGCGGACCATGCGGCTCTGCCCGGCCAGGACATCGGCGAAGGGACGCATGCGGCAGGCCAGCGCCGTGTCGTAGAGGTTTTGTGCACGCTGGCTGGCCTGCCAGCCGAACTCGTCGATTTCAGCAGCCTGCTGTTGCAGGATCTGCTGGGTTTCGCCCAACAGGCGTTGGGTCTGGGCCAGGGCTTCGAGCACCTCCTGGCTCTGACCGCTGCCTTCGAGCTGCTGCTTGAGCCCATCGAGGGCGCGCATGCCCTGGCCATGCATGCGCTTGAGGCGCTGCAGGCTGGCCAGGTAAGGCTTCAGGCGCTGGGTTTCCACCAGCGACTTGCTCGACAGGTCCAGCAGGCTGTTGAGGCGGTCGGCCGTCACCCTGAGCACCCGCTCAGCCCCTTCCCCGCCGCGCTTGGCGGCTTTGCGCGACGGGCCGGGCTCGGCCTGCGGCTCGCTCACGACCACTGCCGCGTCCGGTTCCACGGTCGCAGACGACGCCGGATTGGCAGGCACGCTCGATTCGGCGGCAACCGGTGCGTTGGGGTCGAGCAGGCTGGCCAGCTGCGCCAGGAAGGCCGGCACCGCCGCTTCGCTGCCCTCATCGCCCGGCGTGGCGATACGCATCAGCAGGTCGGTACCCTGCAGCAGGGCATCGATATGCTCGGCACGCAGCAGCAAGCGCCCCTCCTGGGCGGCCACCAGGCAGTCCTCCATGACATGGGCCACGTTGACCCCGGCATCGATGCCGACGATGCGAGCGGCGCCCTTGAGAGAGTGGGCCGCGCGCATGCAGGCTTCCAGCTGGTCGGCCTGGGTCGGGTTGCGTTCCAGCGCCATCAGGCCGGCACTGAGCACCTGGGTCTGGGCCTCGGCTTCCAGGCTGAACAGCTCGAGCAGCGATGCGTCGCGCATTTGTTCAGGGGTCATGACAGGCTCCGCTTCACGGCAGACAGTACGTGTCGTTCATCCAGCACCCGCACGCTGCGGCCACGCCATTGCAGTACCGCCGCGGTGAAATGCGCGGCGTCCTGGCCATCGACCAGGCGCGCTGGGTCCAGCCGGTGGATACCATCGATCTCGTCCACCGCGATGACCACCGGGCCACCTTCGGCCGCAAGAATCAGCATGCGTGGCATGACCCGGCCATTGCGATCCTGGGCCGGCAGTAGTTCCATGCCCAGCAGGTCGGCCAGCGACAGGCACGGCACCAACGCACCGCGCACGTTGGCTACGCCGTGCAACACCCGTGAACGCTGGTGCGGCAATGAATGCACGGCCTGCAGCGGCGCGATTTCCGCAAGGCACGCGCAGGCCAGGGCCAGCCACTCCTCGCCCAGGCGGAACAGCAGCATGGAGCGCCCGGCGCTGTCTTCCTCCGGCGGCAGCACCACGTCCTGCTCGTCCTGCAGCAGGGCATAGCGGTCCAGCAGACGGGTGGCCGCCGCGGCATAGACCTGGCAGTTACGGCAATGGACATGACGTTCGAGCAACGGGCACTGCTTGTCACCGTGCACACCGATGCGGTTCCAACAGTCGTCGATGAGCTCGTCATCCCGAGCGATCAGGTGCATCCCTTGTACGTCACTCATCGTTCAGACTCCCGCCCCGCACGCGCAGCCCGCGCCTGCAGCCGACGGGCCCCTGCCTCGTCGCCCTGGGAAGCGAGCAAGGCTGCCAGGTGCACCAGCGCCTCAGGGTGCTGCGGCTCCAGGTACAGCGCCTTGCGATAATGGCTGAGTGCGGCCTGGATATCGCCTTCGGTGTCGCTGAGCAGGCCCAGCCAATAATAGACCTGGGCCTTGGGCGGGAACTGTTGCAGATACTGCTGGCAGCTGGCCCGAGCCTGTTCGCTGTCGCCGACATTGGCCTGGCGCGCGATGCGCTCGAGCAACTGCCGCTCGCCTTCGCCTTGGGCCGGTGCGTGGGAAACCGCAGGCAGCGGACGAGGCATACGGGCGGGCCGAACCACCGGACGCGGCGCCAAGGGCGGCATCGTCACTGGGCGAACGGCAGGTACCGGGCGGCTGGCCGGGGGCGGTGGGTCTTGCTGACGAACGTAGGCGAACGACTGGGCGATGCCCAGCGGGCGCATGCCCAGGCGCGCCAGCAGGCTGCCCTCGGCCGGGCCGATGAACAGCACGCCCTGGGCATGTGTCAGGTGCTTGAGCACTTCGAACACCCGCCGCTGGGTCGGCACGTCGAAATAGATCAGCAGGTTGCGACAGAACACGAAGTCGTAGAGCCCTTCGCGGCTCTTGAGCAGGGGGTCGAGCACATTGCCCACCTGCAGGTTGACCTGGTCGCGCACCCGCTCGGCCAGTTGATGGCCTTCGTCGGTTTCACTGAAGTGCCGGTCACGGAAGGCCAGGTCGATGCCACGGAAGGAGTTGCGCCCATATACCGCCTGCTCGCCGCGGGCGATGGAACTGGGGCTGATGTCGATGCCATCGATGCGGAACATCGCCGGGTCCATGCCGCCATCGAGCAGCGCCATGGCGATCGAATAAGGCTCCTCGCCCGTCGAACAGGGCAGGCTGAGAATGCGCAGCGGGCGGGCGCCAGCCAGTTCGGCCAGGCGCTTATGGGCCAGGCCCACCAAGGCAGTGAACGACTCCGGGTAGCGGAAGAACCAGGTTTCCGGGACGATCACCGCCTCGATCAGCGCCTGCTGCTCGTCTGTCGATTGCTGCAAGCGCAGCCAGTAGTCGTCCAGGTCGCTTGCCTGGCAAGCGACGCAACGCTGCTGCAACGCCCGCTCGACCATGGGCGCACCGACCGAGTCCACGTCCAGGCCGATACGCTCCTGCAGGAAGCGGAAGAAATGCTGCTGGCTCATGCCGTCACCTGCCCGGGTAGCTCAGGAAACAGCAACCGGCGCACATCGTCCGGCAGCAGGTCGCCCACCTCGATACGCTGCATCAGCCCGCTGGCGTCCTGGCGCACCGGCCCCAGGTACGGCGCATCGGTATTGTCCACGCCATAGGGCTGGAACTCGTCGGGGCGGCAACGCAGGGTATCGGTGGCTTGCTCGAGGACCAGGCCCAATTGCTGGTCGCCAAGATAGTGCACCAGCACCAACCGGGTACTGGTACGCATGGGGGCCGGGGTACCGAAGCTCAGCGCCGACAGGTCCAGTACCGGCACCAGCGCACCGCGGTGGGCCAGGATACCCGCCACCCACGCAGGGGCTTGAGCGATGGGCTTGAGCGTACGGCGCGGCAATACCTCGATCACCTCGCGCACATCCAGCGCAAAACGCTGGTCACCGATGCGAAATTGCAGGTACAACGTACCCTTGCTATCCCCTGCCTGCTCCTCCTGGAGCTGCACGTCGTTCATCGCGGTCAGACTTTGAAGCGCGACACGCCGCCGCGCAGTCCGGCAGCCACCTGGCTCAGTTCATCGATGGCGAAGCTGGCCTGGCGCAACGACTCCACGGTCTGGGTGCTGGCATCGCTGAGCTGGGCCAAGGCCTGGTTGATCTGCTCGGCACCGGTGGCCTGGGCCTGCATGCCCTCGTTGACCATCAGCACCCGCGGCGCCAAGGCCTGTACCTGGTGGATGATCTGGCTCAACTGCTCGCCCACCTGCTGGACTTCGAACATGCCCCGCCGCACTTCCTCGGAGAACTTGTCCATGCCCATGACCCCGGCCGACACGGCGGACTGAATCTCGCGCACCATCTGCTCGATGTCGTAGGTAGCCACGGCCGTCTGGTCGGCCAGGCGGCGTACCTCGGTGGCGACCACGGCGAAACCACGGCCGTACTCGCCGGCCTTCTCCGCCTCGATGGCGGCATTGAGCGACAACAGGTTGGTCTGGTCGGCCACCTTGACGATGGTCACCACCATCTGGTTGATGTTGCTGGCCTTCTCATTGAGGATCGCCAGCTTGGCGTTGACCAGGTCGGCAGCGCCCATCACCTGGTGCATGGTTTCTTCCATGCGCGCCAGGCCCTGCTGGCCGGAGCCGGCGAGTACAGAGGCCTGGTCGGCGGCGGAGGTGACCTCGGTCATGGTTCGCACCAGGTCACGGGAGGTGGCAGCGATTTCTCGCGAGGTGGCGCCGATTTCCGTGGTGGTGGCGGCGGTCTCGGTGGCGGTAGCCTGCTGTTGCTTGGACGTGGCGGCGATCTCGGTAACCGAGGTGGTCACCTGCACCGAAGAGCGCTGGGCCTGGGCCACCAGATTGGCCAGGGCCTCGGCCATTTCGTTGAAGCCGGTCTCGATGCTGCCGAACTCGTCCTTGCGGTCCAGGCTCAGGCGCATGCTCAGGTCGCCCGAACGCAGTTTGTCCAGTGCATGCACGACGCGCTGCACGGGCGCTGTGATCGCGCGCAGCAGCAACAGGCCGCAGATGCCGGCGGCGACGATCGCCAGCAGCAACGAAACGACCATGCTGCCCTTGGCGGTCGCCACCGCAGTGACGATATCGTTGGTCGCCGACTCGGCCGATTCCCGGTTGCGCTCGATGACACCATTGAGATGTTGGCGACCATTGACCCACGCCGGGGTCAGCACATCGTTCACCAGGCGCTCGGCCTCGTCATAGTTCTTCTGCCGATAGGCTTCAAGGACTTGGTCGAGGATCTTGATGTAGTCCTCTTCCAGGCGCCTGAAGGTATCGAGGGCGGTCTGGTCGTCCGGGTCGTTGATCGTATTCTGGTAGCTGGCCATGTATTGCTTGAGGCGCTCTTCGAACGACTTGAACTGCGCCAGGTCAGCCGCTGTCAGCTCGCGGCGGCTGGACAGCCCCACCAGTTGCTGGCTGGTCACGTAGCTGTCGACCCAGGCACTGCGCAGCATCGAGCTGTAGTAGAAACCTGGAATGCTGTCGGACCCCACCGACTCCTCGCTTGCCTCGATCGCCACCAGCCGTGAGTAGGCGGCCACGATCATTAGCAGCATGATGGCGATGATCACGGCGAAACTTGCCAGGATCCGTTGGCGCAAGGTCCAGTTCTTCACATTCAGCCCTCAGGAATTCGATACGAGCGGGGAAAATCGCCAGAGTATAGCGTAGGCGACCAGCGCAATCGCAGCTCAATCAAAGGGTGAAGGGGGCATCCCTGCCCATGCCGGTCATTGCCCCGCGGCGAGCCTGACCTGTGCTTCCAGCTCCTGGCGCAAGGTCGCGTCCAGACGCAGCTGGCGCGCCAGTTCATCCAGGTAGGCGCGCTCCATGAAGTTCTCCTGGTCGACCATCATCACGCTGGCCAGGTACATCTCGGCGGCCATTTCCGGTGTCTGCGCGGCACTGGCGACTTCGGCCGGGTCCAGCGGCTTGTTCAGTTCGGCATGCAGCCAGTGCTGCAGCTCGCGGTCGTTGTCGAGCCTGACGAACTCGCCTTCGATCAATGCCCGCTCACGTTCGTCGATATGGCCATCGGACTTGGCGGCCGCCACCAGGGCGCGCAGCACGGCCTGGCTGTGCTGCTCGGCCTGGGCTGCAGGCAGGCGGTCGAGGGTCTGCGGCTCCTGCGGCTGGGCCGTGCCCTGGCGCGCCTGCCAGTTGCCGTACGCCTTGTAGGCCAGCACGCCGAGGGCGGCCAGGCCGCCATAGGTCAGGGCCTTGCCACCGTACTTGCGGGCCTTCTTGTTGCCCAGCAGCAAGCCCATGGCACCTGCCGCCAGCGCGCCGCCGCCGGCACCGGAGAGCAGGCTGCCCAGGCCGCCCTTGCCCGCCTGGCCGCCGAGCAGGTCGCCAAGGCCGGAAGCCTTGCCTGCGCCGCCCTTGCCTGGCGAATCCTGCAGCAACTGTTGGCCGGACTTGAGCAGTTGGTCGAGCAAGCCACGGGTATTCATCTGGCATTACCTCTTCGCTGGAAAGGAAAGTCCCAGAGTAGGCCCGCACACTGAATTCACGCTTAATGCATTTGCTTCCGGATGTTGCGCGGCTACTCGATAAAAACGAACTAGACTCGACTGCGGCCCGCGCCAACCGCACTACGCTTATCCCATCGCTTCACTGCTTTCTTGACGACTGCCCCGACTAGAACGTTAAAAAGAGGGAACACCATGCCAGTGCACAAGACCGCATTGTCCAGCGCCGTGACCTGCGCCCTGCTGGCCAGCGCCCACCTGCAGGCCGCCGGCCTGCCCCAGAGTCTGGGCGACGGCGAAGGGCGCCTGGATATCGTGGCCTGGCCCGGCTACATCGAACGCGGCGAGAGTGACAAGGCCTATGATTGGGTCACCGGGTTCGAGAAGGCCACCGGCTGCAAGGTGAGCGTGAAGACCGCCGCGACCTCCGACGAGATGGTCAGCCTCATGACCAAGGGTGGCTACGACCTGGTGACCGCCTCGGGCGATGCCTCGCTGCGCCTGATCGCTGGCAAGCGGGTGCAACCGATCAATACCGCGCTGATCCCCAACTGGAAGAACATCGACCCGCGCCTGCGCGACGGCGGCTGGTACGTGGTCGACAAGCAGGTCTACGGCACGCCGTACCAATGGGGCCCGAACGTGCTGCTGTACAACACCACGGTATTCAAGCAACCACCGAGCAGCTGGAGCGTGGTCTTCGAGCCCCAGGACCTGCCGGACGGCAAGCCCAACAAGGGGCGAGTGCAAGCCTACGACGGGCCGATCTACATCGCCGATGCTGCGCTGTACCTGAAGTCGGCCAAACCGGAACTGGGCATCCAGGACCCTTATGAACTGAACGAGGCCCAGTACAAGGCCGTGCTCGACCTGCTGCGCCAGCAACAGCCGCTGGTCCATCGCTACTGGCATGACGCCACGGTACAGATGAGCGACGTGAAGAACGAAGGCGTCGTCGCCTCGAGCTCCTGGGGCTACATGGTCAACAGCCTCAAGGCCGACAACCAGCCGGTGGCCTCCACCGTACCGAAGGAGGGTGCCACCGGCTGGGCGGACACCACCATGTTGCACAGCCAGGCCAAGCATCCGAACTGCGCGTACAAGTGGATGGACTGGTCACTGCAGCCGAAGGTGCAAGGTGACGTGGCGGCCTGGTTCGGTTCGCTGCCGGCAGTTCCTGCTGCGTGCACCGGCAGCGAACTGCTCGGTGCCGAGGGTTGCAAGACCAACGGTTTCGACAACTTCGACAAAATCGCCTTCTGGAAGACCCCACAGGCCTCGGGCGGCAAGTTCGTACCTTATAGCCGCTGGACCCAGGACTACATCGCGATCATGGGAGGGCGTTGAGACCGATTGACGCGTTTCCCAATCTGAGGATCGCGGTAATCCTGTAGGAGCGGGCTCGTCCCGCGATTGGGCTGGCACTGCCATCGCCGCTGCTGGCAAGGGCTAGCCCTTGATCGCGGGGCAAGCCCGCTCCCACAGGGACAGCGGTATTTCAAGATTGCGGTAATCCTGTGGGAGCGGGCTCGTCCCGCGATTGGGCCGGCACTGCCATCGCCGCTGCTGGCAAGGGCTTCGCCCTTGATCGCGGGGCAAGCCCGCTCCTGCAGAGACAGCGGTATTTCAAGATTGCGGTAATCCTGTGGGAGCGGGCTCGTCCCGCGATTGGGCCGGCACTGCCATCGCCGTTGCATCGCAAAGGCAAGCCCGGTCAGGCAGAAGACAACGATTGCACGGAGCCAACGCAATGCCCCTAGCCGTCCAGCTCACCGAGGTCACCCGCGCATTCGGCGAGGTCATGGCCGTCGACCGGGTCAGCATCGACATCCAGGAAGGCGAGTTCTTCTCCATGCTCGGCCCTTCCGGGTCGGGCAAGACCACCTGCCTGCGCCTGATCGCCGGCTTCGAGCAGCCCGGCAGCGGCTCGATCCGCCTGCACGGCGTGGAAGCTGCCGGCCTGCCGCCCTACCAACGCGACGTCAACACGGTGTTCCAGGACTACGCGTTGTTCCCGCACATGAATGTACGCGACAACATCGCCTATGGCCTGAAGGTCAAGGGCGTAGCCAAGCCCGAACGCTACGCACGGGCTGACGAAGCCCTGGCCATGGTGGCCCTGGCCGGCTACGCCGAACGCCGGCCGGCACAACTCTCCGGCGGCCAGCGCCAACGTGTGGCCCTGGCCCGCGCGCTGGTCAACCGCCCACGGGTGCTGCTGCTCGACGAGCCCCTCGGTGCCCTGGACCTCAAGCTGCGCGAGCAGATGCAGGGCGAGCTGAAGAAACTCCAGCGCCAACTGGGCATTACATTCATCTTCGTCACCCATGACCAGTCCGAGGCCTTGTCCATGTCCGACCGGGTCGCGGTCTTCAACCGCGGGCGTATCGAGCAGGTCGACACGCCGCGCAACCTCTACATGAAACCAGCGACCACCTTCGTCGCTCAGTTCGTCGGCACCTCCAACGTGATCCGCGGCGACCTGGCCAGGCGACTCACGGGGGATGCATCGCCGTTCTCCATCCGCCCCGAGCATATCCGCCTCGGCGGCCAGGCCGATGCCAGCCAAGACATCCAGGTCAGCGGCCTGCTGCATGACATTCAATACCAGGGCAGCGCCACACGCTATGACGTGCAGTTGGACGATGGCCTGCTGCTGACCGTGAGCCAAGCCAATGACCAATGGCAGGCGCACCCGTTTCCCTGGCAACCCGGCCAGCGCGTGCAGGCCCATTGGCCACGGGCAGCGATGACCGGACTGCGGGAAACCTTGCCTGGCGAGGTGCAGTAAAGTGAGCCTGGCCCTGGAGCGCGACACCCGGCCTTCGCGCCGCCTCAGCACCCTGCTCTACCGGCGCCCCAACCTGTACCTCGCGTTGCTGCTGGCTCCCCCCCTGACCTGGTTCGGCGCGATCTACCTCGGCTCGCTGCTGGGCCTGCTCTGGCAGGGCTTCTACACCTTCGACGACTTCACCATGGCGGTGACGCCGGACCTGACCCTGGCCAACTTCGCCGCACTGTTCGCCCCCTCGAACTTCGACATTATCCTGCGCACCTTGGTGATGGCCATCGCCGTTACCCTGGCCAGCGCGGTACTGGCCTTTCCCATCGCCTACTACATGGCCTGCCATACCCGTGGCCGGACCAAGGCGTTCTTCTACATCGCGGTGATGATGCCGATGTGGGCCAGCTACATCGTCAAGACCTATGCCTGGACCTTGCTGCTGGCCAAGGGCGGCGTGGCCCAGTGGTTCATCCAGCAGCTGCACCTGGAGCCACTGCTGCAGGCGGCCCTGGACGTTCCCGGCGTTGGCGGCAGTACGTTGTCGACCTCCCATCTGGGGCGTTTCCTGGTGTTCGTGTACATCTGGCTGCCGTTCATGATCCTGCCGATCCAGGCCGCGCTGGAGCGTCTGCCCCCGTCGCTGCTGCAAGCCTCCGCCGACCTGGGCGCCCGGCCTGGGCAGACCTTCCGCCTGGTGATACTGCCACTGGCGGTACCGGGCATTGCCGCGGGTTCGATCTTCACCTTTTCCCTGACCCTGGGCGACTTCATCGTGCCGCAGTTGATCGGGCCGCCGGGCTACTTCATCGGCAGCATGGTCTATGCCCAACAGGGCGCGATCGGCAACATGCCCATGGCCGCCGCCTTCACCCTGGTGCCCATCGTGCTGATTGCCGTGTACCTGTCGATCGTCAAACGCTTGGGGGCCTTCGATGCACTCTGAAAAAGCCTCGCTGGGCCTGCGCCTGGCGGCCTGGGGTGGGCTGCTGTTCCTGCACTTTCCGATCCTGATCATCCTGCTCTACGCCTTCAATACCGAAGACGCCGCATTCAGCTTCCCGCCCAAGGGGTTCACCCTGAAGTGGTTCAGCGTGGCCTTCTCGCGCCCGGACGTGCTGGAGGCGATCAAGCTGTCGCTGCAGGTGGCTTGCCTGGCCACCCTGATCGCCCTGCTGCTGGGCACCCTGGCGGCAGCGGCCCTGTACAGGCGTAGCTTCTTCGGCAAGGAAAGCATCTCGCTGATGCTGATCCTGCCCATCGCCCTGCCCGGCATCATCACCGGCATCGCTTTGCTGGCGGCCTTCAAGCAACTGGGCATAGAACCGGGCATTTTCACCATCGTGGTCGGCCATGCCACGTTCTGCGTGGTAATCGTCTACAACAACGTCATCGCGCGCCTGCGGCGCACCTCCCAGAGCTTGATCGAAGCCTCGATGGACCTGGGCGCGGACGGCTGGCAGACCTTTCGCTACATCATCCTGCCCAACCTCGGCTCGGCCCTACTGGCCGGCGGTATGCTGGCCTTTGCCTTGTCGTTCGACGAAATCATCGTCACCACGTTCACCGCCGGGCACGAACGCACGCTGCCGATCTGGTTGCTCAACCAGCTCAGCCGCCCACGCGACGTACCGGTGACCAACGTGGTCGCCATGCTGGTGATGCTGGTGACCATGTTGCCGATTCTCGGCGCCTATTACCTGACCCGTGGCGGCGAAAGCGTTGCGGGCAGCGGCAAATGACCTAGGAGGACTCCCATGCAAACCCGAATGCTGATCAATGGCCGCCTGGTGAACGGCGAAGGCCCGGCCTGGACCGTGCTCAACCCGGCCCTGGGCAGCGCCCTGGCGCAGATCAACGAAGCCAGCGAGGCCCAAGTGGACGCCGCGGTGCGCGCCGCCGACCAGGCCTTCGCCGCCTGGTCGCAGACCACGCCCAAGGACCGTGCCCAAGCCTTGCTGGCCTTGGCCGACACGGTCGAGCGCCATGGCGAGGAGCTGGCCCGGCTGGAGTCGCAGAACTGCGGCAAACCGTTCGCCGCGGCGCTGGGTGACGAGATCCCAGCCATCGCCGACGTATTCCGCTACTTCGCCGGTGCCGCCCGTTGCCTGGGCGGCTCGGCGGCCGGCGAATACCTGCCGGGGCACACGTCGATGATCCGCCGCGACCCATTGGGCGTGGTCGCCTCCATCGCGCCCTGGAACTACCCGCTGATGATGCTGGCCTGGAAGATCGCGCCAGCCCTGGCGGCAGGCAACACAGTGGTGCTCAAGCCTTCGGAGATGACGCCGCTGACCGCCCTGCGCCTGGCCGAACTGGCACAGGACCTGTTGCCCGCCGGGGTGCTGAACATCATCTTCGGCCGTGGCCAGACGGTCGGCACACCACTGGTCACCCACCCCAAGGTACGCATGGTCTCGCTGACCGGCTCCATCCCCACCGGCGCGCGCATCATCGGTGCTACCGCCGAAAGCGTGAAGCGCATGCACATGGAACTGGGCGGTAAGGCGCCGGTGCTGGTGTTCGACGACGCCGACCTGGATGCCGCCATCGAGGGCATCCGCACGTTCGGTTTCTACAACGCAGGCCAGGACTGCACCGCCGCCTGCCGCCTCTATGTGCAGGACGGCATCTACGAACGCTTCGTCGAGCGCCTGGGCCAGGCAGTGGCCAGTATCAAGCCAGGCCTGCAGGACGCCGCCGATACCGAACTGGGCCCCTTGATCAGCGCCCAGCACCGCGACAAGGTCGCGGGCCTCGTGCAGCGGGCTATCGCCCAGCCACACATCCGCCTGGTCACGGGCGGCAAGGTGCTACCGGGCGATGGCTTCTTCTTCGAACCCACGGTGCTGGCCGACGCCCAGCAGGACGACGAGATCGTGCGCCACGAAGTGTTCGGCCCGGTGGTGTCGGTGACGCGCTTCAGCGACGAAGCCCAGGCCCTGGCCTGGGCCAACGACTCCGACTACGGCCTGGCCTCGTCGGTGTGGACCCGCGACACCGGCCGCGCCCATCGCCTGGCGGCGCGCTTGCAGTATGGCTGCACCTGGATCAACACCCATTTCATGCTGGTGAGCGAAATGCCCCATGGCGGGCAGAAGCATTCGGGGTATGGCAAGGACATGTCGATGTATGGCCTGGAGGACTACACCTGCGTGCGGCATGTGATGATCAAGCATTGAAGGTAGACATGCCGGTTGCCTTTACCGGTCCAATCGCGGGCAAACCGTCTCCCATCAGGCCCTTGTGGGAGCGGGCTTGCCCCGCGATTAGGATTGGTGCGATTGACCGGGGCTACTCCCTCAAATCCGACTCATGGATCGGGTTGGCCCGGCTGGTAGCCCGCTGGTACTGGGCCGGCCAGGTGGCCTTGTTGCCGCCCAGGTCGTCATCGGCGTGCAAGGGCCAGTACGGGTCGCGCAGCAACTCGCGGGCGAGGAAGATGATGTCGGCCTGCCCGGTGCGCAGGATGTGCTCGGCCTGGGCTGGTTCGGTGATCATGCCCACGGTACCGGTGGCGATCTCCGACTCCTTGCGCACCCGTTCAGCGAAGCGAGTCTGGTACCCCGGGCCGGTGGGAATCTCGGCGTTGACCGAGGTGCCGCCGGAGGACACATCGATCAGATCCACGCCAATGGCCCTCAGGCGCCGGGCCAGCTCGACGGTTTCGTCCGGGTTCCAACCGTCTTCGACCCAGTCGGTGGCCGAGACCCGTACGAACAGGGGCAACTCCTGAGGCCAAACCTTGCGCACCGCCTCGGTGACTTCCAGGGTCAGGCGAATACGGTTTTCGAAGCAGCTGCCATAGCGGTCGCGGCGCTGGTTGCTCAGCGGCGACAGGAACTGGTGCAGCAGGTAGCCATGGGCAGCATGCACCTCGACCACCTTGAAACCTGCCTCCAGCGCACGGCGAGCAGCATCGGCGAAGGCCTGGACGATGCCGGCGATTTCATCTTCGGACAACTCATGGGGCACCGTATGCTCCGGATCGAAGGCGATCTTCGACGGGCCTACCGGCTGCCAGCCGCCGTCTTCGACCTTGACGCTGCCATGCTTGCCAAGCCACGGGCGATGGGTGCTGGCCTTGCGCCCGGCATGGGCGAGCTGGATGCCGGGCACGGCGCCCTGGGCGGTGATGAAGCGCGTGATGCGTTGCAGCGGGGGGATTTGGGCGTCGTTCCACAGGCCCAGGTCCTCGGCACTGATGCGACCGTCGGGAGTGACAGCCGTGGCTTCGGTGATCACCAGGCCAGCGCCGCCGACGGCACGGCTGCCCAGGTGCACCAGGTGCCAATCGTTGGCCAGGCCGTCCGCGGCGGAGTACTGGCACATGGGGGAGACGGCGATGCGGTTGGGTAGGGTCAGCTGACGCAGGGTGTAGGGCTCAAGCAGCAGGCTCATGAGGGGACCTCCCAGGGACTCCAATGGTTGGCCGGTCCGGGCACTTGTGTGAGGCCTTGGTCCGGTATCGGTAGTGTTCAGACTAGACCAGATAGGGAGGGTGAGGGATGTTGGTTTGCTGTCGAACGGCCGATGCCGTCCGGGTGCTTGGTTGCCTGTTCTGGCCCGATCGCGGGACAAGCCCGCTCCTACAGGGGTAGCGCTGAGCTCGAAAATCCGAAGAAGCGGTGGTCCGACTTGCGTCGAGATTGACCCAACAGACCGGACTACCGCGCCTCCATGTGCGCAATCATCAATTGCACACTCTCCTGCCCACGAAACTCGTTCACATCCAGCTTGTAGGCCAGCTCCACCCAGCGCACCGTAGGGTTCGGCCAGACCTCCCGGTCGATCCCGAAGGCAATCCCATCCAGCCTGACCGACCCGCACTCGCTCTTGAGCACCACCTTCAGGTGCCGCTCCCCCACCACCCGCTGCTCGACCAGCTGGAAAACTCCATGGAACAGCGGCTCGGGGAAGTGCTGCCCCCAAGGCCCTGCGTGACGCAACGCGCGCGCCAGGTCCAGGTGGAACTCCTCGACCGCCAGCGTGCCGTCGGACAGCAAGCGCCCGGTCAGGTCCTCTTCCCCAAGGTGCCGGCGAACCTCCTCGTCGAAGGCCGCGGCAAACGCCGGGAAGTGCTCCGCCGGCAACGACAGGCCGGCCGCCATGGCATGCCCGCCGAACTTGCTGATCAAATGCGGATGGCGCGCCGCCACCGCATCCAGCGCGTCGCGGATATGGAACCCAGGCACCGAGCGCGCCGAGCCCTTGAGCATCCCCTCGCCGGCGTCAGCAAAGGCAATCGTCGGTCGGTGGTAACGCTCCTTCAGCCGCGACGCAAGGATGCCGATCACCCCCTGGTGCCAGTCGGCTTCGAACAGGCACAGGCCATAGGGCATGGACTCGACCGGCAGGTCCTTGAGCTGGGCCAACGCCTCGCGCTGCATGCCCTGCTCGATGGACTTGCGGTCCTGGTTCAGCCCATCGAGCTGCTGGGCCATGTCCAGCGCCAGCGCCGCGTCATCGCAGAGCAGGCATTCGATCCCCAGGCTCATGTCGTCCAGGCGGCCGGCCGCATTCAGGCGCGGGCCGAGAATGAAGCCAAGGTCGGTGGAGGTGATGCGCCGGTGGTCGCGTCGGGCCACCTCGAGGATGGCTTTGAGCCCCGGCCGGGCCCGGCCGGCACGGATACGCTCCAGCCCCTGGTGCACCAGGATGCGGTTGTTGGCGTCCAAGGGCACCACGTCGGCGACACTGCCCAGGGCCACCAGGTCGAGCAGCTCGCCGATGTTCGGCTGCGCTTGGCTGTCATAGCGGCCCAGGCTGCGCAGGCGCGCGCGCAGGGCCATCAATACATAGAAGATCACCCCCACGCCGGCCAGGGCCTTGCTGGGAAAATCGCAGCCGGGCTGGTTCGGGTTGACGATCGCATCGGCGTCCGGCAGGTGTTCGCCCGGCAGGTGGTGATCGGTGACCAGCACCTTCAGGCCGGCCGCCTTGGCGGCGGCGACACCCTCGACACTGGAGATGCCATTGTCCACCGTGATCAGCAGCTGCGGCTCGCGCTGCAGGGCCACCTGGACGATTTCGGGGGTCAGGCCATAGCCGTATTCGAAACGGTTCGGCACAAGGTAGTCGACATGGGCCGCGCCCAGCAGACGCAGGCCAAGTACACCGACGGTACTGGCCGTCGCACCATCGGCGTCGAAGTCACCGACGATGAGGATGCGCTGGCGCTGGTCGAGCGCCTCGACCAGCAGGTCCACCGCCGCGTCGATGCCCTTGAGCTGTTGGTAGGGCAACAGCCGCGCCAGGCTTTTGTCCAGTTCGGCCTCCGACTGCACGCCACGGGCGGCGTACAGGCGGGTCAGCAAGGGCGGGAGGTTCCCGAGAAAAGGCAGGCTCGGTGGCAGGGGACGAGGTTCGATACGCATGGGGGCTTCGGCAGTCAGGTTGGGAACAGGTCAGCCACGCTCACCGAGCAGCCACTCCAGCTGCACTTCGTGCTGGCCACGGTCGTCGGTCACGAACAGCGTGCCCTCGCTGATCATCACGTCCCACTTGATCGAACGGGGCATGTCGGTGGCCAGGGTTTCCAGCACGTCCTGGGGCACCGCGGCGATGCTCAGGTTCTTCAGGCCCTTGACCGCATCGACCACCTTGTTCTGCCATACCCGCAGGCTGCCATAGGCCAGCAGACTGGTGCGCTCGGTACGGCGTGAGCACCAGGTCAGGCGCTCGGCATCCGGCTGGCCGACTTCGATCCAATGCAAGACGCGGTCATCCAGGCTCTTTTCCCACAGGGCGGCCTCATCCACGTCCGACAGGCCACGGCCGAACGACAGGTTCTCGTTGTACCACAGGGCATAGGCCAGCAGGCGTACGGCCATGCGTTCCTCGGTTTCCGAAGGATGGCGGGCGATGGTCTGGCGGACGTTCTCGTACACGCCGCGGTCGAGGTCGGTCAGATTCAGTTCGAACTTGTAGGTGGTGGACGGCTGGGCCATGGGCGGGGGCTTCTTGCGAAATAAAAGTCACACAGTCTAACCGATCCCGCCCTTCGTTGTGCCGCGACAGTACCTGCAACCGATGACCTATGATAAAACCACGCATCAACCCAGTCGCCACGGATGCCCCATGCCCACGTCCAGCAAACCCCTCGCCGGCCTGAAAGTGATCGAGCTCGGCACCCTGATCGCCGGCCCCTTCGCCTCGCGCATCTGTGCCGAATTCGGCGCCGAGGTCATCAAGGTGGAATCCCCCGATGGCGGCGACCCCTTGCGCAAATGGCGCAAGCTGTACGAGGGCACTTCGCTGTGGTGGTTCGTCCAGGCACGCAACAAGCAGTCATTGACGCTCAACCTCAAGCACCCCGATGGCCGTGAGATCCTCAAGCGGCTGCTGGCCGAGGCCGACATCCTGATCGAGAACTTCCGGCCCGGCGTGCTGGAGAAGCTCGGCCTGGGCTGGGATGTGCTGCATGCGCTCAACCCACGCCTGGTCATGGTGCGCCTGTCGGGCTTCGGGCAGACCGGCCCGATGAAAGACCAGCCCGGTTTCGGCGCCGTGGGCGAGTCCATGGGCGGCCTGCGCTACATCACAGGTTTCGAGGACCGCCCGCCAGTGCGTACCGGGATCTCCATCGGCGACTCGATCGCCGCCCTGTGGGGCGTGATCGGCGCGCTCATGGCCCTGCGTCACCGAGAGGTCAACGGTGGCCAGGGGCAGGTGGTGGACGTGGCCTTGTACGAAGCCATCTTCGCCATGATGGAAAGCATGGTGCCGGAGTTCGATGTGTTCGGCTTCATCCGCGAGCGCACCGGCAACATCATGCCGGGCATCACCCCCTCTTCCATCCACACCAGCGCCGATGGCAAGCACGTACAGATCGGTGCCAATGGCGATGCCATCTTCAAGCGCTTCATGCAGGCCATCGGCCGCGATGACCTGGCCATCGACCCGGCCCTGGCCACCAATGACGGCCGGGACCTGCGCCGCGACGAGCTCTACGGTGTCATCGACCGCTGGGTCAACAGCCTGCCGCTGGCGCAGGTGATGCAGGTGCTGACCGAGGCCGAGGTACCGGCGAGCCGGATCTATTCGGCCGAAGACATGTTCAACGACCCGCAGTACCTGGCCCGCGAAATGTTCCTCCAGGCCAAGCTGCCCGATGGCAAGCCGTTCAAGATGCCTGGCATCGTTCCCAAGCTCTCGGACACCCCCGGCTCCGCCGAATGGGTCGGCCCGGCCCTGGGCGAACATACCGAGGCGGTGCTCGGCCGCCTGGGCTACGACACGCCAGCCATCCGCCGGTTGCGCGAAGCCGGTGCGGTCTGACGGCACGCCGATGCCCAAGGCCGTCCGACATGCACTTGGCCTGCTGGTCCTGTTGTGCGGACTGCTGCCCGCCATGGCCAACGCCAAGGAACGCCTGATGTGGCTGATACGCGACCTGCCGCCTTTCACCATCTTCGATGGTGTGGCCCAAGGCCAGGGCGTTATCGACCGCTTGCTGCCTCAGTTGATCGCGCAGATGCCCGAATACGACCACAGCATCATCCGGGTCAATCGTGCCCGGGGCATCCAGATGCTCCAGGAGCCCAGCTTCACCTGCGACCCGACATTGCTGTGGACGCCGGAACGGGCCAAGTTCGTGCATTTTTCAACGCCTTCTCTGGGCGTGCTGAGCAGCGGCGTTGTGGTGCGCAAGCAGGACCAGGCCATGCTGGCGCCCCTTCTCGATGGCCAGCAAGTCGACCTCAAGCGCTTGCTCGCCGAACCCCGCCTCAAGCTTGGCATCGTCGCCGAACGCAGCTACAGCCCCCAGGTCGACGATATGCTACGCCAGTTGCCCGACACCGCCGTGAGCCGCCATTACGGTAACGAAGCCACCACCAACCTGTTGCAGATGCAGCAGCTCGGGCGCCTGCAACTGGTGCTGGGGTACTGGCCGGAAATCCGCTACCTGATCCAGGCGCAGGGTTGGCCGCTGGACGATTATGCGTTCCATCCCATCCAGGGTGTGACCCGCTACCAGTTCCTGCATGTCGGCTGCTCCGACACACCGCTTGGGCGCGAAGCCATCCGCCATATCGACCAACTACTGGCGCACCTGCGCCGGGACGTCCTCCCTGCGCTGTATGCCCGATGGCTGGACCCGGAGCAACAACGGGACTATCTGGAACACAGCAGGCACTTTTTCGAAGATCGCCAAGACTAGCGCGGCGCGCGATCGAACAGGCGCCGAATCTTTCACGACAAACACTTCTCAAGGCTGACGGTATAAAAAAAAGAAACCCCGAACGCTGGGGAAGAATCGTCCGGGGTCAAGCGAAGTCCAATGTGACCTCCAGGGGCAGCCCGCAGCACCGGAGCAAAGCGCTGTCACACCACCCCTACTGGTTCTGATGACCCGTTCAGGCGAAGGTTCCCTGGAATGTTCGCTGGTGCTGCAAGGCCGCGATCACGCAAGGTTGCAGGCGGCCTTCGGCGATCTGCAGGTCCCGGTGCAGACCATCGACCAGGTCGACCAGCAGCCGCTGGTCCTGCAACTGGCGTTGGCTCACGGAACGTTTGAGGGTCACTTCCCCTTGCTGGTCGACCACGGTGAGTTGGCGGTTGCCGCTGGCGTCGGTTTCGCCAAGCTGGGCCTGGTAAGGGGTCAGGGCATGGTTGAGCAGTTTGCAGATTCTTTCCATCCGGCTTACTCGCTGTTCGTGGAACCTATCGGAACTGACCACCAGGCGCAGTGGAAAGTTCGTCACACAGCGCCGGTCACCTTGAGCATGCGCGGCGGACATGACAGTTTGACCACGGCCTCAGAGGGATAGGCCGGCCGGCAGCGCCAGGCACTCCAGCGCTCTTTGCAAGGTTGGCATCGACAACGGCCAGGACAACTCACCGACGACCTTCAGGTCCTGTCGCCGGGCTTCACGGGCCAGGCTCTCGCCCTGCCTCGCCGGCTCGCCGACGAACAGCAACGCACAGGGACGCTGCGCGCGATCCACCTGCCTGAGCAGGACCCGCCCGTCCCGTACGGGCATGGCATTGTCCAGGATCAACAGGTCGACCGTACCACGTTGCGCCAGGCAGGACTTGGCCTCGAGCAGGTCCTGGGCGACCCGTACGTTGAAGACGCCGTGGGCATTGCATGCCTGGTGCAGAGAAATGTCGTGGGAAGGTCGTGCGTGAATCAGCACGTTGAGCCATTGCATGAACTGCTCCTGAGATGTCCCGCCCGGGGTGAATGGGCAAGTCACTCTAATGGCGTCATGCTGAAAGCTATGTAAGAAAAATCTGAAGCTAGTATAGAAACGTCCGAGCGGCGACCTCAAATAAGAACGGGTCTACAGGCGAAACATGCCCCAAGGCATATGGCACCGGCGTTGCTGGTGATCGCGGGACAAGTCGAACCGCCGCCCCCACAACAAACCCGCTCCTACCGAAGAGCGGGGCCCTGTGGGAACGGCGGTGCGGCGCTCCGACTTGTCCCGCGATGACCTCAGAGCGGCTTGCCGCGGTTGCCGTGCTGGCTGACGAAGGCCTGGACGGTCTTCAGGTCGTTGGCCAGGACCGTACAGCGCTCTTCGCGGCTGAACAGGTCGCTCAGGTGCGCCGGCAGTTCCAGGGCTTTGCCCACGCCCGCCTTTTCCACCGCCTCGGGGAACTTGACCGGGTGCGCCGTGCCCAGCACCACCATCGGCGTGTCCAGGCTGCGACGGCATTCGCGGGCGGCCTTGACGCCAATTGCGGTGTGCGGGTCGAGCACTTCACCGGTGCTGGCGAATACCTCGGCGATGGTCTCGCAGGTCTGTTCGTCGGTCACTGCCAGAGAATCGAACAGCTTGCGGGCCTCGGTCCAGCGGTCTTGCTCGACGCTGAAGCCGCCACCCTGCTTGAAGCGCTCCATCAGCTGGGCGATGGCCGCGCCGTTGCGACCATGCAGGTCGAACAGCAGGCGCTCGAAGTTCGACGACACCATGATGTCCATCGACGGCGACAGGGTCGGGTGCAGGGCATCCTTGACGTACTGGTTGCCGCTCATGAAGCGGTGCAGGATATCGTTGCGGTTGGTCGCCACGATCAGCTGGCTGATCGGCAGGCCCATGTTGCGCGCCAGGTAACCGGCGAAGATGTCGCCGAAGTTGCCGGTCGGCACCGAGAAGGCCACCGAGCGGGCCGGGCCGCCCAGCTGCAGCGCTGCATGGAAGTAGTAGACGATCTGGGCCATGATCCGTGCCCAGTTGATCGAGTTCACCGCCACCAGGCGCGTGCCCTTGAGGAACGACTGGTCGGCGAAGCTGGCCTTGACCATTTCCTGGCAATCGTCGAAGTTGCCTTCGATGGCGATGTTGTGGATGTTGTCGCCGAGAATGGTGGTCATCTGGCGACGCTGCACCTCCGACACGCGCTGATGCGGGTGCAGGATGAAGATGTCGACGTTGTCGCAACGGCGGCAGCCTTCGATGGCCGCGGAACCGGTGTCACCGCTGGTGGCGCCGACGATCACCACGCGCTCGCCGCGCTTGGCCAGTACATGGTCGAGCAGGCGGCCGAGCAACTGCAGGGCGAAATCCTTGAAGGCCAGGGTCGGGCCGTGGAACAGCTCCATGACCCATTCGTTGCCGCCCAGCTGGCGCAGCGGCGCAACGGCGGCGTGGGCGAAGGCGCCGTAGGTTTCTTCCAGGATCTTCTTGAAGTCGGCATCGGCGATGCTGCCGTCGACGAACGGGCGCATCACCCGGAAGGCCAGCTCGTGGTACGGCAAGCCGGCCCAGGAGGCGATCTCTTCCTGGGTGAAGCGTGGCAGGTTTTCCGGCACGTACAGGCCGCCATCGCTGGCAAGGCCGGCCAGCAGGACATCTTCGAAGTTCAGGGCCGGTGCCTGGCCGCGGGTACTGATATAGCGCATGGGAGCAAACCTTCGGTTCTGGGTGCGGGCCGCCGTCGCGGCCCGCCTCTGACATTAATTGAGCTGTTCGACGCGGATGCGCACGACCTTGCCGACCACGTCCTGCAAGGCTTCCAGGGCGACGATGGCGTCGTTGATGCGTTGTTCTACCACACGGTGGGTCAGGAGGATCATCGGCACCAGGCCATCCTGTTCCTCGGCTTCCTTCTGCATGATCGACTCGATGTTGATGCCGCGCTCGGACAGGATGCTCGCCACCTGGGCCAGCACGCCTGGGTGGTCCTTGGCCTGGATGCGCAGGTAGTAGGCGCTCTCGCAGGCCTCGATCGGCAGGATCGGGTGGGCCGACAGCGAGTCTGGCTGGAAGGCCAGGTGCGGCACGCGGTTCTCGGGGTCGGAGGTCATGGCGCGTACCACGTCCACCAGGTCGGCAACGACCGAGGAAGCGGTCGGTTCCATGCCGGCACCGGCGCCGTAGTACAAGGTGGAGCCGGCGGCATCACCATTGACCATCACGGCGTTCATCACACCGTTGACGTTGGCGATCAGGCGGTCGTTGGGGATCAGCGTCGGGTGGACACGCAGCTCGATACCGGCGTCGGTGCTGCGGGCCACGCCCAGGTGCTTGATGCGGTAACCCAGGGCCTCGGCGTAGTTGACGTCCGCGGTGGTCAGCTGGGTGATGCCTTCGGTGTAGGCTTTGTCGAACTGCAGCGGGATACCGAAGGCGATGGACGCCAGGATGGTCAGCTTGTGGGCCGCATCGATACCTTCGACGTCGAAGGTCGGGTCGGCTTCGGCGTAGCCCAGGGCCTGGGCTTCGGCCAGCACTTCGGGGAAGGCACGGCCCTTGTCGCGCATTTCGGTGAGGATGAAGTTGCCGGTGCCGTTGATGATGCCCGCCAGCCAGTTGATACGGTTGGCCGACAACCCTTCGCGGATCGCCTTGATCACCGGGATGCCGCCAGCCACCGCGGCTTCGAAGGCGACGATGACGCCCTTCTCGCGGGCCTTGGCGAAAATCTCGTTGCCATGCACGGCGATCAGCGCCTTGTTGGCAGTGACCACGTGCTTGCCGTTCTCGATGGCCTTGAGCACCAGGTCGCGGGCGATGGTGTAGCCGCCGATCAGCTCGATGACGATGTCGATCTCCGGGTTGCTCGCGACCTCGAACACATCAGCGGTAATGGGGGTACCGGTAATCTGGCAGTTCGGGTTCTGCGAGCGCATGGCGATCTGTGCCACTTCAATACCGCGCCCGGCACGGCGGGCGATCTCCTCGGCGTTGCGCTGAAGTACATTGAAGGTTCCGCCACCGACGGTCCCCAACCCACAGATGCCTACTTTGACCGGTTTCACTGTGAACTCCCCATTGAACGGCCGGCACCTGCGCCGACCGTGAAACGTGCCGTCTCCCCATGAAGACGGCGTACTGTTTGAATTACTTGCCTTGCGCCAGAGCCAGCTTGGCCACCTGAGGGGCCGGCTGGTAGCCCGGAATCACCTGGCCACTTTCCAGGACGATCGCAGGCGTGCCGTTGACGCCGATCGACTGGCCCAGCTGGAATTGCTTGCCGACCGGGTTGGCGCACTTGGCGGCCTTGATTTCTTTGCCATCGATCATCTTGTCCAGTGCCGCGCGACGGTCGCTGGAACACCAGACCGCCTGCAACTGCTCGTCACCCGGCGAGCCCAGGCCCTGGCGCGGGAAGGCGACATAGCGCACTTCGATACCGCGACGGTTGAGCTCGGGCACTTCGGCGTGCAGCTTGTGGCAATACGGGCAGGTGGTGTCGGTGAAGACGGTGATGTGCGACTTGGTCTGGCCCTTGGCAGGATAAACCACCATCTCGGCAGTCGGAATGCCGTTGATGAGCTTGGCGATGCCCTGGCGCTCGGTCTTCTCGGTAAGGTTGACCGGCTTGCCGTCCTGGATCTGGTACAGGTAGCCCTGCATCACGAACTGGCCGTCGGCGCTGGCATACAGCACGCGACCACCCTGAAGCTTGACTTCATAGAGGCCATTGACCGGGCTGCTGGCCACGCTTTCGATCGGGACTTCCAGCTCAAGCGTCTTGAGGGTGTTGCGGATCGCCTGCTCGGCGCCGGCACTGGCGTCGCTGGCCGCAGCCACGGCAAAGGTGCTGGCCAGCGCCAGGGCGGCGGCGGCGAAAAGATGGGTCACGCGCATGGGGTACTCCTGAAGGCGGACGGGGCCGGAGGGCGTCGACATGCGGCAAGCGGGCGTCGACCGTGCGGCCCTTGGAAACCGTCCAAGCCTACCACAACCGGTAGGCGCTAAATCAGCCCTCACAGGCCACAGGTCGGAACATGAAAATCATTCATCCACGCGGATGATGCTGGGCATGCAACTGTTGCAGGCGCGCCTTGGCCACGTGGGTGTAGATCTGCGTGGTGGACAGGTCGCTGTGCCCCAGCAGCATCTGCACCACGCGCAGGTCAGCGCCATGGTTGAGCAGGTGGGTGGCGAAGGCATGGCGCAGGGTATGAGGCGACAGCGGCTTGTCGATCCCGGCCACCCGCGCCTGGTGCTTGATGCGGTGCCAAAAGGTCTGCCGGGTCATCTGCTCGCCCCGCTGGCTGGGGAACAGCACATCGCTGGGGCGGCCGTTGAGCAGTTCGTTGCGACCATCGCGCAGGTAGCGCTCCAGCCACACCACCGCCTCCTCCCCCATCGGCACCAGGCGCTCCTTGCTGCCTTTGCCCATGACCCGCAGCACGCCTTGGCGCAGGTTGACCTGGTCGAGGGTCAGGCTGACCAGCTCGGTGACCCGCAGCCCACAGGCATAGAGCACCTCGAGCATGGCCCGGTCGCGCTGGCCGATGGCCTCGCCCAGATCCGGCGCCTTGAGCAGCGCCTCGACATCGGCCTCGGAGAGGGATTTGGGCAAGGGTCGGCCCAACTGCGGCATGTCGACCTGCAAGGTCGGGTCGACGCTGACCAGCCGCTCGCGCAGCAGGTAACGGAAGAAGCCGCGTAGCCCGGAAAGAAAGCGCGCCGTGGAGCGTGGTTTGTAGCCTTGGTCGACGCGCCAGGCCAGGTGATCGAAGATCAGTTCGCGCCCCACGTCCGGTAGCGCCACGCCGCGCGCCTGCAACCAGCCGTTGAACAGGGCCAGGTCGCTTCGGTAGGAGGCGCGGGTGTTGTCGGACAGGCCTTTTTCAAGCCATAGGGCATCGAGGAACTGGTCGATCAGGGGGTGGTCGAGGGCGGACATGAAAACTCGGTGGCAAACGACGAATTGGCGCTTAGTCTTTCATAACAACGTCGGCATAGGGAGCCCGCATGAGCGAACAGCAGATTCTCTTGAGTTTCGGTGGCATCGGCGCCGCCGCACTGGCCTGCCAATGGCTGGCCTGGCGCCTGAAACTGCCTGCCATCCTGTTCCTGCTGCTGTCCGGGATCCTCGCCGGCCCCGTGCTCGGCTGGCTGTCGCCGCAAGACTTGTTCGGCCCGCTTTTGATGCCCCTGGTGTCCCTTGCGGTGGCCCTGATCCTGTTCGAAGGCAGCCTGACCCTGCACCTGTCCCAATGGCACGAGATCGGCAGCGTGGTGCATCGACTGGTGACCCTGGGCGCGCTGAGCACCTGGGTGGTGATCGCCGTGGCCACCCATTGGCTGCTGGGCTTCGACTGGCCGCTGGCGATCCTGTTCGGCACCTTGACCCTGGTGACCGGCCCGACAGTGATCGTGCCCATGCTCCGCGTGGTGCGGCCGAAGGCGGCGATCGCCAACATCCTGCGCTGGGAGGGCATCGTCATCGACCCGATCGGTGCCTTGCTGGCGGTGGTGGTCTACAGCTTCATCATCGCCCGCACCGATGGCGAGGGGCTGAGCCAGAGCCTTGTGACCTTCGGCGGGGTGATTTTCTGCGGCAGTGCGCTGGGCGCCGCCGGCGGCTGGCTGCTGGGGCAGGTGATGCGCGCCCAGTGGCTGCCGGAGTACCTGCACAACCTGGCATCGTTGGCCGCGGTGCTGGGCATCTTCATCGCCGCCAACCAGATCGTCCATGAGTCCGGACTGCTGGCGGTGACGGTGATGGGCATGTGGCTGGCGAACATGCCAGGGGTGGATGTACGGCAGATCCTGCACTTCAAGGAAAACCTCAGCGTGCTGTTGATTTCCGGCCTGTTCATCCTCCTGGCCGCCCGCCTCGACCTGCATGCACTGTTGGCCCTGGGCCCGGCGGTACTGGCATTGCTGCTGGTGATCCAGTTGCTGGCCCGCCCGCTCAATGTGCTGCTCTCCACCTGGGGTTCAAGCCTGGGCTGGCGCGAACGCCTGCTGCTGGCCTGGATCGCCCCGCGGGGTATCGTCGCCGCAGCGGTCTCGGCCATCTTCGCCATCCGCCTGGATGAGGCAGGCCATGAGGGCGCCCTGCTGCTGGTGCCGCTGACCTTCGCCGTGATCATCGGCACCGTGGTGCTGCAGAGCGCCACCGCCAGGCCCCTGGCCCGCCTGCTCAAGGTCGCCGAACCTGCGCCCAGCGGCTTTCTCATCGTCGGCGCCAACCCGCCGGCACGCGCCGTCGCCAAAGCCCTGCAACAATTGGGTAGTAGAGTGCTGCTGACCGATTCCAGCTGGGAAAACATCCGCGCCGCGCGCATGGACGGGCTGCCGACCTATTTCGGCAACCCCGCCTCCCAGCACGCCGATGCCCACCTTGACCTGGTCGGCCTTGGCCACCTGCTCGGCCTGTCGCCGGCAGGCGAGCTCAATGCCCTGGCCTGCGCGCGCTTTCGCCACGACTTCGGCCACAACCGCCTGTTCGTGCTGGCCAGCGGCCTGGAGAAACAGCGCAGCGACAAGCACCGCGCCAGCGAGGAACATCGCGGCCAACTGCTGGGAGCGAGCCCTATGACCTATGGGCAACTGGCCAACCGCCTGCACCAGGGGGCCGAGCTGTACAGTACCCACCTGACCGAGGGCTTTTCCTGGCAGGACTACCAGGCGCTACATGGTGATCGGGCCACCGTACTGTTCGCCCGCGATGCCAATGGCTGGGTGCATGTGGCCAGCCCGGATTCATCCCTCAAGCCCCAACCGGGCTGGACACTGGTAGCGCTGGTGGAAGCCGACCGGGAGGCCAAAGCGGTCGTCGAGGCGGACATGGCCAATCATTGAGAAAGCAAAAAAGCAGCCCGAAGGCTGCTTTTTTTCTCGCAAGGTGGCCTCGGCCACCGGTCAAACTGCACTCAGGACAGTTTTTCCTTGATGCGAGCGGCTTTGCCGGACAGGTCGCGCAGGTAGTACAGCTTGGCCTTACGCACGTCACCACGACGTTTCACGGACAGGCTGTCGATCTGCGGGCTGTAGGTCTGGAAGGTACGCTCTACGCCAACGCCGCTGGAGATCTTGCGCACGGTGAAAGCGCTGTTCAGGCCACGGTTACGCTTGGCGATAACGACACCTTCGAATGCCTGCAGACGGGAACGGTCACCTTCCTTCACTTTGACCTGGACGACAACGGTGTCGCCTGGTGCGAAGGCAGGGATTTCCTTGTTCATCTGCTCGGCTTCGAGCTGCTGGATGATCTTGTTGGTCATGCTGTGCTCCTAAGGCGGATAACTCGATCCACCATCGATACGTTAACTATCGTCCCGCTCGCGGAGGTATTCCTCGAGCAGCTTCTTCTCTTCTCCAGAAAGCGAGCGACTTTCCAGAAGATCGGCGCGTCGTTCGAAGGTCCTACCAAGGGACTGCTTCAACCGCCAACGCCGGATGTGTGCATGGTTGCCGCTAAGCAACACGTCGGGAACGCGCTGATCCGCATACACCTCCGGTCGGGTGTAGTGCGGGCAATCGAGCAGACCATCGGTGAAGGAATCTTCCTGCGCCGAGTCCACATGCCCTAAAGCTCCGGGCAGCAGTCGCGTAACCGCATCGATCAGTACCATGGCCGGCAGCTCGCCACCGGAAAGCACATAGTCGCCAATCGACCACTCTTCATCGACATGAGCCTCGATAAAACGCTCGTCGATGCCTTCATAACGGCCGGCAATCAGGATCAACGATTCCTGTTGTGCCAAGCCTTCGACCGCCTGCTGGGTCAGCTTGCGGCCTTGTGGCGAGAGGTAGATCACCTTCGCCGATGCTCCGGTCGCCTGCCTGGCGCTGGCCAGGGCATCTTCCAGAGGCTTGATCTTCATCACCATGCCAGGACCACCGCCAAAAGGCCGATCATCCACCGTGTGGTGGCGATCCGTGGTGTAGTCCCGCGGGTTCCAGCAGGTCACTTGCAGCAACCCCTGTTTCACCGCGCGGCTGGTAATGCCGTACTCCGTGATGGCCGAGAACATCTCGGGGAACAGGGTGACGACCTCTACGCGAAGGTTACCCATCGTCTAGAAATCCGCGTCCCATTCGACTCGCATCACGCCTGCTTCCAGGTCGACTGCCAGCACGCATTGCTCCGTATAGGGCAACAGACGCTCGCGATCATCCAGGCTGCCTGCGCAAGGCTTGACCACCATTACATCGTTCGCACCGGTCTCCAACAGGTGATCGATCTTGCCGAACAGCTGTTCGTCCTGATTGATGACCTTCAGGCCCACCAACTGGTACCAGTAGTACTCGTCAGCTGCCAGGTTGGGCAAAAGGCTCCGCGGGATGCAGATTTCGTAACCGCTCAGAAGACGTGCTTCGTCACGATCGTCGAGGCCTTTCAATTTCACGACCAGGCCCTTCTGGGAGCCACGACCGTTGACCAGCTCGACCTGCTTTACCTTGCCTTCATGCCGAAGCGTCCAGCGCGGATAATCCAACAGGTTTTCAATCGGATCGGTAAAGGAGTACACCTTCACCTCGCCGCGAACGCCGTGAACCGAAAAAATCTTGCCGACGACAATGAGGGCGTCAGCGTTTTCTGGCGTCGCGTTCATACTGCTCAGGCAGCGGCCTTGGCAGCGTCCTTCAGCAGCTGAGCAACACGCTCAGACGGCTGCGCGCCCTGGCTCAGCCAGTAGTTGACGCGTTCCTGGTTGACCGACAGCTTGACTTCGGCGCCCGATGCGATCGGGTTGAAGAAGCCAACGCGCTCAACGAAACGGCCGTCACGGGCGTTACGCGAGTTGGTCACGGTCAGGTGGTAGAATGGGCGCTTTTTCGAGCCGCCACGGGCAAGACGGATGGTTACCATGTGAACATCGTTCCTATAGTCGGTGCTGCAAATCTGAATGCCCAAATGGGCACAGGGTGCCCAAAAGGCCGCATATTCTCGGGGAATACACGGACATTTGCAAATGCCTTTTTCGGCGAGGGCCTGCCGCGCCGTTCAGATCTGCCAGTTAAGCCGCGAATTTCGCGACATCAGTTCCCGCCAAGGCGGGGGTTCCGGGTGGCTGCCCTATCAAAGGCAGCCACCCTGAATGACGTTACAGCTTCGGCATGCCGCCACCCGGCAGCATCCCGCCCAGGCCACGCATCATCTTGGCCATGCCGCCCTTGGCGGAGAATTTCTTCATCATCTTCTGCATCTGCTTGTGCTGCTTGATCAGCCGGCCGACATCCTGCACCTGGGTGCCGGAGCCGAGGGCGATGCGGCGTTTGCGCGAGCCGCTGATGATTTCCGGGTCGCGACGCTCAGCCGGGGTCATGGAGTCGATGATCGCCTCCATCTGCTTGAACTGCTTCTCAGCCGCGCCCTGGGCATTGCCCATCTGCGACAGGTTGACCCCGCCGATGCTCGGCAGCTTGTCCATCAGGCCGCCCAGGCCGCCCATGTTCTTCATCTGCTGCAGCTGGTCGCGGAAGTCTTCGAGGTCGAAGCCCTTGCCCTTCTTGAGCTTCTTGGCGAGCTTGTCGGCTTTGGCCTTATCGATGTTCTGCTCGGCCTGCTCGATCAGGCTGAGCACGTCGCCCATGCCGAGGATGCGCGAGGCGATACGGTCCGGGTGGAACGGCTCCAGAGCCTCGGTCTTCTCGCCCATGCCGATGAACTTGATCGGCTTGCCGGTGATGGCGCGCACCGACAGTGCGGCACCGCCACGGGCGTCGCCGTCGACCTTGGTCAGCACCACGCCGGTCAACGGCAGCGCGTCGCCGAAGGCCTTGGCGGTGTTGGCGGCGTCCTGGCCGGTCATGGCATCGACCACGAACAGGGTCTCGACCGGCTTGACCGCGGCGTGCAGGGCCTTGATCTCGTCCATCATGTCGGCGTCGATGTGCAGACGGCCGGCGGTGTCGACGATGACCACGTCGATGTACTTGAGCTTGGCCTCGCGGATCGCCGCCTCGGCGATGGCCACGGGCTTCTGGCTGATATCGGACGGGAAGAAGGTCACGCCGATGTCGTTGGCCAGGGTTTCCAGCTGCTTGATCGCCGCCGGACGGTAGACGTCGGCCGACACCACCATCACGCTCTTCTTCTTGCGCTCTTTAAGGAAGCGCGCCAGCTTGCCGGCGGTGGTGGTCTTGCCCGCACCCTGCAGGCCGGCCATCAGCACCACCGCGGGCGGAGCGGCATTGAGCGCCAGGTCTTCGTTGGCGGCGCCCATCAGGCCTTCGAGTTCGGCCTGGACGATCTTCACGAATGCCTGGCCTGGGGTCAGGCTGCGCGACACCTCGGTGCCGACCGCACGCTCCTTGACGCTGTTGACGAAATCCTTGACCACCGGCAGGGCGACGTCGGCCTCGAGCAGGGCCATGCGCACTTCGCGCAGCGTGTCCTTGATGTTGTCTTCGGTCAGCTTGGCCTTGCCGGTGACATGGCGCAGCGTCTGTGACAGGCGGTCGGTCAGGTTTTCGAACATGGTGATCCTTTCAGGCCCTAGTGAAGCCGAGGTTTTTCAGGCGCCCAGGTGAACATGTACACGCGCTGGGCACAGCAAGGCGGCGATTATAGCGAAGAGCGGCGACGGCGCACACCTTGGCGCCACCGGATCTGGATGGTCGGCGCCCCCATCGCCGGCAAGCCGGCTCCCACAGAGGGTCAGCACTGGCCGTTTGTTCTTTGCTCGACAGCGCAGCCCAAAGGGCTGGGTGACCTCCCGCAACAAGCGTACACAGGGCCTGTGGGAGCGGGCTTGC
>NZ_JBLUPY010000024.1:0-57247 GCF_048068215.1 Pseudomonas sp. NY15372 | reverse complement strand
CGGGGCAAGCCCGCTCCCACAGGCCCTGTGTACGCTTGTTGCGGGAGGTCACCCAGCCCTTTGGGCTGCGCTGTCGAGCAAAGAACAAACGGCCAGTGCTGACCCTCTGTGTGGAGCCGGCTTGCCGGCGATGGGGCTGGACTCGATCCTTCACAGCAATGCCAACCCAAGCACCACCGCCAGTTCCACCAACTCCAGCAACGCACCCGCCGTGTCCCCCGTCGTCCCCCCCAAGCGCCGACACATCAGGTGGCGTCCCCATGCGAAGACCAGCACCGCCAGTAGCAATACCCCCAACACCTGCCACCCGCCGAGTACCACCGCAGCCAGCGCAGAGCCCGCCAGCACCCAGGCAGCGGTCTCTTTCGGCAGGTGATCGGCCAGCGCCTGCCCCAGGCCCCCCCGGCGCACATAAGGGGTGGCCATGAACAACCCGAGCAGTGCCGCGCGCCCCACCACCGGCGCCAGCACCAGCGACCCGCCGGCATCCTGCTGCACCAGCACCCACAACGCACAGAATTTCAATAACAGGACCAGCACCAGCGTGACCACGGCGATCGGGCCGCTGCGCGGATCCTTCATGATTCGCAGGGTACGCTCACGGTCGCCGAAACCGCCTAGCCAGGCATCGGCACTGTCGGCCAGGCCATCCAGGTGCAAGGCACCGCTGAGCACCACCCATAGCGCCAACAACAAGGCCGCATGCAAAGGCGCAGCGGCGCCTTGCAGCAGATGGCTGGCCATCCACAGCACCAGGCCGAACAGCAAGCCAACCAAGGGATAGTAGAGCAGCGAACGGCCCACCTGCCGAGGCTCGGGCATGCCTGGCAGGCGCACCGGCAGGCTGCTGAGAAATTGCAGCGCGATCCAGAAGGGCGACATGTCAGGCCTCCTCGCGCAGCTGGCCATCGGCCGCCAGGGCAAGGCGCACCAGCGCCCCATGCCCGACCTCCACCTGCAACAGTTGTTCGCGCGGCAAGCCCCGGGCCCGCGCCAGCAGCAGGCGCATCACTCCACCATGGGTGACCAGCAGCACGCGCTTGCCGGCATGCTGGCGACCGAGATGCTCCATAGCCATCAGCACCCGCTCGGCGAACTCGCCCACCGGCTCGCCGTTGGGCGGGGTGAAGGCATATGGGTCGGCCCAGAAGCAGCCCAACGCATCGGCCTGGTCCTGCATGATCTGCGCGGCGCTGCGCCCTTCCCAGTCACCGAAATGCAGCTCACGAACCCCCACCTCGCATTGCACGGGCAAGGCCAGCTGGGCACCGAGCTGCTCGGCGAACCGGGCACAGCGGCGCAACGGCGAGCTCACCACCACGTCCCAAGGGCCGGCCTGGGCCACCGCCGCGTGCATCTGTGCCCAGCCGCGCTCGGTCAGGTCATCGTCCAGGCTGCCACGCAGGCCACCACCCTGCTCGGTCTCGCCGTGGCGCAGCAGGTCGACGATCATGCCGGGCGATCCGCCACGGCAGCCTCGGCAAAGGTCGCCATCTGCCCGTGCAGGGCACAGGCCAGGCGCATCAACGGGACCGCCAGCGCGGCCCCGCTGCCTTCGCCCAGGCGCAGGCCCAGGGCCAGCAGCGGGCTCGCCTCCAGTGCTTCGAGCACTGCCCGGTGGCCGGGCTCCGCGCCCTGATGGGCGAACAGCAGCCAAGGGCGGCACTGGGGATTCAGGTGCACAGCCACCAGGGCGGCGACGCTGCAGATGAAGCCATCCACGAGCACGGCCACCCCCTGTTGCGCGCAGGCCAGGTAGGCACCTGCCAAAGCGGCGATCTCGAAGCCGCCGACACAGCCCAGCGCCTGCAACGGGTCGTCGGCGCGCAGCCCGTGCAGCACCAGGGCACGCTCGATCACCTCGGCCTTGTGGCGCACGCCGACCGGGTCCAGGCCAGTGCCCGGGCCGCTCAGCTCACGGGCCTGACAGCCGAGCAGGATACTGGCCACGGCCGCGGCCGCGGTGGTATTGCCGATGCCCATTTCGCCACCGATGAACAGCCGGGCACCTTGTTCGGCCGCACGCTGGGCGCTGTCACGCCCGGCGCCGAGGGCTGCCTGCAGCTGTGCGTCGGTCATCGCCGGCTGGCGGGCGAAGTTGGCGGTACCGGCGCCCAGGCGCAGATGATGTACGCCTGGCAATGCCAGGCCAAGATCGATCGTACCCAGGTCGACCACTTCCAGGCTGGCGCCCAGCTCGCGCGCCAGCACACTGATCGCCGCGCCACCGCCGACGAAGTTGTGCAGCATCTGCCCGGTCACGGCCTGGGGATAGGCCGAGATGCCCTCCTCCACCACGCCATGGTCACCGGCGAAGATCGCGATGGCGACCTGCTCGAGGGATGGCCGTTCACAGCCCTGCAAGCCGGCCAGATGCACGGCCAGGCCTTCCAGCTGGCCAAGCGAGCCCGCCGGCTTGGTCAACTGTCGCTGGCGGGCACGCGCCTGCTCCATGGCAGCGGTATCGAACGGTTGGCAGGGGGCGCGCCACCAGGGTTGGTTCATAGGGCAGGTCCTTTGAGCATGAGAGGTAGGCCGGCGACCGTCAGCACCACACGTTCGCAGCGCTCGGCCACGGCCTGGTGCAGCCAGCCGGCCAGGTCGACATAGCGGCGGGTCAGCTCGCCCATGGGCACCACGCCCAGGCCGGTTTCGTTGCTGACCAGGATGAGGGTGCCGGGCAGGGTCTGCAGGCAGTCGAGCAGTGCATCGCGCTCCTGGGCCAGGCGCTGGTCGTCTTCGAGCATCAGCAGATTGGTCAGCCACAGGGTCAGGCAATCCACCAGCAGGCAGCGGCCGGTATCGGCGTGCGCGCGCAGCACCGCGGCCAGGGCCAGGGGCTCCTCGAGCAGCCCCCATTCGGCGGGGCGGCGCTGGCGGTGCAACTGCACACGTTCGTTCATCTCGCCATCCAGCGGCTGGCTGGTGGCGATGTAGGTGACCGGCAGGCCGCTGGCCACGGCCAACTGTTCGGCCAGGCGGCTCTTGCCGGAGCGGGCACCGCCGAGGATCAGGTTGCGCATGTCAGGCGACTCCACACAGTTCACGCAGGCGCGTGGTGTCCAGGTGGCGTTCCACCAGGTCGGCCAGGCGCTCGATGTCCCGTTCGCGCAGGGCTTCGTAGTCGATGACCTGGGCATCGTCCAACCCGGCCCAACGCAGCAGCGCGGCGCACGAGTGGCTGCCTTCGAACAGGCCGTGCAGATAGGTGGCGAGGATCTGGCCGTCGGCACTGATCGCGCCATCGCAGCGGCCATCGGCCAGCTGAACCGCCGGGCGTTCCAGGGCTGGGCCACGGGTGACGCCGGCATGGATTTCATAGCCGCTGACCGCAGCCTGCTCCAGGCCCAGGGTGCCGCAGACGTTACGCAACTGCTTTTCGGCCTCCAGCACGGTGGCGTAGTCCAGCAGCCCCAGCCCAGGGCTGGAGCCGGCCTCCCCTTCCAGGCCGAGCGGGTCGTGCACCTGCTGGCCGAGCATCTGCAGGCCGCCGCAGATGCCGATCAGCTTGCCACCGTAGCGCAGGTGCCGGGCAATGGCGGCGTCCCAGCCACGCGCGCGCAGTTGCGCCAGGTCGCCGCGCACGCTCTTGGAGCCCGGCAGGATGATCAGGTCGGCCGGCGGGATCGGCTGGCCTGGGCCGATGAACTGCAGGTCGACCTGCGGATGCAGGCGCAACGGGTCGAAGTCCGTATGGTTGCTGATGCGCGGCAGCACCGGCACGATCACCTTGAGCAAGCGCCCCTGCTGGGTTGCCTGGCGTACATCGATGGCATCCTCGGCTTCCAGGTGCAGGTCGGTGACGTAGGGCAGCACGCCCAGCACCGGTTTGCCGGTGCGCTGTTCCAGCCAATCCAGGCCCGGTTGCAGCAAGGCGATGTCGCCGCGGAAACGGTTGATGACGAAGCCCTTGACTCGCGCCTGCTCGCTCGGCGACAGCAGTTCGAGGGTGCCGACCAGGTGGGCGAAGACCCCACCACGGTTGATGTCGGCCACCAGGATCACCGGGCAGTCCACCGCCTCGGCGAAGCCCATGTTGGCGATATCGCCGGCACGCAGGTTGATTTCCGCCGGCGAGCCCGCGCCCTCGACCATCACCACCGGGTAGGCGGCGCTGAGGCGCTGATGGGAAGCCAGCACAGCCTGCATGGCGATAGCCTTGTAGTCGTGGTAGGCCACGGCATTCATGCAGGTCACTGCACGGCCGTGGACGATCACCTGCGCCCCAGTGTCGCTGTTGGGCTTGAGCAGCACCGGGTTCATGTCGGTGTGCGGCGCCAGCCGGCAGGCCTGGGCCTGCACCGCCTGGGCGCGGCCAATCTCGCCGCCGTCGGCGGTCACCGCGCTGTTGAGCGCCATGTTCTGCGGCTTGAACGGCACCACACCGATACCCTGGCGCAACAGCCAACGGCACAGGGCGGTGACCAGCGTACTCTTGCCGGCATCGGAGGTGGTGCCTTGCACCATGAGCGTGGTCATGCCGATTCCTTCTGGTAGTCCGCCAGGGCCTGACGCAGGCGCTGCTCATCCGCAGCGCTGGCAGGCAGGCCAAGGCGCACGGCCGCTGGCTGCTCGAACAGACGCACCAGGATGCCGCGGTGGGCGAGAAAATGCTGCAGGTGCGCGGCCCGCTCGCTGCGCACGTACTGGAACAGGTCGCAGCCGCCAAGGGGCGAGAGGCCAGCGTCGACCAGCAATGCAGCCAGGCGTTGGCTGGCCTGGGCGCAGCGGGCGATTTGCAGCGCATGCGCCGCGCCGTCGCGGAAACAGGCCTGCCCTAGCACCCGGGTGGGCCCGCTGATGGTCCAGGGCCCAAGCAGGTCGGCCAGACGCTGCAACAATGCTTGCTCGGCCATCACGAAGCCCAGGCGCACGCCGGCCAGGCCGAAGAATTTGCCAAACGAGCGCAGCACGATCAGCCCAGGGCGCGTGGCGCACTCGACCACGCTGTGGGCGGGCGTGTTGTCCATGAAGGCCTCATCGACCACCAGCCAGCCGCCACGCCGCGCCAGCCGGCCATGCCAGTCGAGCAGGCGTTCGCGCTCGATGCGCCGCCCCGTGGGGTTGTTGGGGTTGACCAGCACCAGCACATCCAGGCTGTCGAGCCTCTGCTCGACCTGCGCTTCGTCCAGTTCGACCAATGAATGCCCTGCCCGTCGCCAGGCATGGGGATGCTCGGCATAGCACGGCCAGAGCACGCCGACCCGCCCGGCCGGGCGCAGGCAGGGTAAGGCCTGGATCGCCGCCTGGGAGCCGGCGACCGGCAACAGTTCAGCCGCGCCGTAATAGGCGCGCGCAGCCTGCTCCAGGCCGTCCTCGATCTCCGGCAGGCGCGCCCAAGCGTCCAGCGGGATCGGCGGGATTGCATAGGGCCAGGGGGCGATACCGCTGGAGAGGTCGAGCCAATGTTCGCGGGCGATGCCGTATCGGCGCACCGCACGCAGCAGGCGACCACCGTGTTCAAGCATTCCAGTAGGCTCCCAGGCAGATCAGCAACAGCCATAGCCACACGCCCCGCTGGACCAGGCTCCAGCCCCGCTCGATGGCGTCGACATCGGCCATGGGGCCTTCGCCCAGGCGCGGGCGCTCATGCAACTCGCCGTGGTACACCGCGGGGCCACCCAGTTCGACGCCCAGGGCGCCGGCACCGGCAGCCATCACCGGGCCGGCGTTGGGGCTGTCCCACAGCGGCGCCTGGTTGCGCCAGCAGGCCAGGGCCAGGCGGGTCTTGCCCAACAGCGCATAGGTGAGTGCCACCAACCGGGCGGGCAGGTAGTTGAGCACATCGTCAATCCGTGCCGCAGCCCAACCGAAGCGCTCGAACCGTGCATTACGATAACCCCACATGGCATCGAGGGTATTGCTCAGACGGTACAGCACCACCCCGGGCGCACCGGCCACGACGAACCAGAACAAGGCGGCGAACACCGCGTCGCTGCCGTTCTCCAGCACCGACTCAGTGGCCGCGCGCGCCACGGCGGGCTCGTCCAGCTCGCGGGTTTCGCGGCTGACCAGGTAACCCACGCGCCGGCGTGCCTCGCCCAGGTCACCACGGCGCAAGGCCTCGGCCACCGGCAGCACGTGCTCGCCCAGGCTGCGCAGGCCCAGGGCGCAATACAGCGCCAGCACATCCACCAGCCAGCCGATACCCGGCAGCCAGGAAAGGATCAGCGCCAGCAATGTCAGCGGCACCACGGCCAGGAACCAGGCGCTGACGCCGTGGCTGCGCCAGCCCCGCCCGCCCGCATTTAAGCGCTGTTCCAGGCGCGAGGCGAAGTTGCCGAAGGCCACCAGCGGGTGCCAGCGCCTCGGTTCACCCAGCAAGGCATCCAGGGCCACCCCGGCCACGGTCAGCAAGGCCACGCTCATCGGCGTTCTCCCCATTGGTTCTCGAAGAGCATTTCGCTCAAAGGCTGCTCCTGCGCCCACTGCTCCAGCACCAGCATCGGCGCCGGGTAGAACTCGACCACCGGGCCCAGGCACAGCACCGCCACCGGCTTGGCGCCCGCCGGCATGCCCAGCAGCAGGCCCAAGGCCTGGGGGTCGAACAACGACACCCAGCCCATGCCCAGGCCTTCCGCGCGGGCCGCCAGCCACAGGTTCTGGATGGCGCAAGCCAGGGAGGCCAGGTCCATTTCCGGCAAGGTCCGCCGGCCGAAAACGTGGGCTTCGCGGTGGTCCATCAGCGCGGCCACCAGCACTTCGGCGCAGTCCTGGATGCCTTCGACCTTGAGCTTCATGAATTCATCGGAGCGCTGGCCCAGGGCCTGGGCGGTACGCTGGCGCTCCTGCTCCACCAGCGCCTGGATACGCTCACGCAGGGTTCGTTCGCTGATGCGAATGAAGCGCCACGGCTGCATCAGGCCGACGCTAGGGGCCTGGTGGGCCGCCGCCAGCAGACGGGCAAGCAACTCGGGCGCCACCTCGCCGCCGGCGAAATGGCGCATGTCGCGACGCTCACCGATGGCCCGGTAAACCGCGGCGCGCTCGGCATCGGAGAAGGCGTGCTCGCTCATGGTCGCAACAGCGCCGCCGCCGCGTCGGGGTTGGAGGGGAAATAGAAGTGCACGTAGGACGCGGTCAGGCGGCCGATGCGATACACCGCCTCGTTGCCGCGCCCGCCGTTGGGGCTCTGCCCGCGGGCGATCGGCTCTAACGCCGTGGTGGTCAGCGAATGATGGTAGGTATGGCCGCGCAGGGTGCCTTCGGGCAGCTCCACCGCTTGCAGCGCCAGGGCTGCCAGGCGCTTTTGCATCACCGCCTCGCCCGGCAGCAGGCCGAGCAGTTCGGCCCGCTCGCCGGCCACGTCGGTCAGGGCGTCGAGCAGGTAGAGCATGCCGCCACATTCGGCCAGCACGGGTTTGCCCTGGGCGTGGTGGGCGCGGATCGCCTCCAGCATCGGGGCGTTGCCGGCCAGAGCACGGTGGTGCAGCTCCGGGTAGCCGCCGGGCAGGTAGAGGCTGTCGACGGGCGGCAGCTCAGCATCATGGACCGGCGAGAAGAACACCAGCTGCGCGCCCTGTCTGCGCAGCAGATCGAGGTTGGCCCCATAGGTAAAGGCGAATGCTTCGTCCCGGGCGACGCCGATGCGCACACCGGCCAAACTCGCGGCGCTGGCCGCCGACACAGGTGCGTCGAACGCCACCGGTGGCGGCAAGGTGGCGTCACAGCTGGCCCCCAGGGCATCGGCGGCAGCGTCCAGGCGCATGTCCAGGTCGTTGAGTTCGCTGGCCTGGACCAGCCCCAGGTGGCGGCTGGGCAACTCGATGCCGCGCTCACGGGACAAGCCGCCGTACCAGCGCAGGCCCTCGCTCAGGCTGCCTTCGAGCAATTGTGCGTGGCGCAGGCTGCCGACCCGGTTGGCCAGCACCCCGGCAAAGGGCAGGTCGGCCTGGTAGCGCGCCAAGCCCAGGGCCAAGGCGCCGAAGGTCTGGGCCATGGCCGTGCCGTCGATCACCGCCAGCACCGGCACGCCGAAATGACGTGCCAGGTCAGCGCTGGACGGAGTGCCGTCGAACAGTCCCATGACCCCTTCGATCAGGATCAGGTCGGCCTCGCCCGCCGCCTCCCAGAGCAGGCGCCGGCTTTCCTCGGCACCGATCATCCACAGGTCGAGCTGGTACACCGGCGCGCCGCTGGCGCGTTCGAGGATCATCGGGTCGAGGAAGTCCGGCCCGCACTTGAAAACCCGAACCTTGCGGCCCAGGTTGCGATGCAGACGCGCCAGGGCAGCGGTGACCGTAGTCTTGCCCTGGCCGGAAGCCGGTGCTGCGATCAGCACCGCCGGGCAATGCCGGGGTTGGCTCATAGCTCCACGCCCTTCTGCGCGCGGATACCGGCCTGGAAGGCATGCTTGACCACGCCCATCTCGGTGACGGTGTCGGCCAGCTCGATCATTTCCGGCTTGGCGGCACGGCCGGTGACGATCACGTGCTGCATCGGCGGGCGCGCCTGGATGTCGGCCAGTACCTGGTCGAGGTCGAGGTAACCGTGCTTGAGGGCGATGTTCAGTTCATCGAGCACCACGAACTGCACCGAAGGGTCCTGCAGCATCTGGCGCGAAACTGCCCAGGCGGCTTCGGCGGCGGCGATGTCACGCTGGCGGTCCTGGGTTTCCCATGTGAAGCCCTCGCCCATCACGTGATAGCGCACCTGTTCAGGGAAGCGGCGGAAGAACAGCTCTTCGCCGGTGCTGTTACGCCCCTTGATGAACTGCACCACGCCACACTGCATGCCGTGGCCCAGGGCACGGGCGAGCATGCCGAAGGCCGAGCTGCTCTTGCCCTTGCCGTTGCCGGTAAGCACCAGCAGCAGGCCGCATTCGTTGGGGGCATTGGCGATACGCTCGTCGATGATCGCCTTCTTGCGCTGCATACGCGCCAGGTGACGCTCGTCGCGTTCGGTGGTTTCGCTCATCAGGGTTCTCCGCAGGCTGTCGCCGCGCACAGGGCGAGGACAGGTCGATAGGCAGGCAGCCGGAGAACGCGCAGGAGCCGTGGCAGACGCGCCACAGTGCACCGCGCATCACCCTCCGTGATGCCGTTGGCAGTGACAGGCCGGTCTCCGGGCTCGTGAGCAGGGCCTTGGGCCCGTGGACCGCGCGCCTTCCCGGGTGCATGCACCCAGTGGCCCTGCGCGGCCTTTGACTCACCTACCGTTGCGGGGGCAGCGCCGGAATCGCGCCTTCGCTGGCGCCCACCGGCTTCCCAGTTTCACCCTGCCCAGCGTTGGCTGGCAGGGCACCTGAAACACGTCGCGAAGGTTAGAGGGTTGGACCGGGAGCGTCAAATGATGCAGGGGCTGTCGACAAAGGAAAGAAGCGATCCACCAGGTGAGGCGCGCCCAAACGCTCGACATAGGCGCTTCTGTCGAACGACTCACCGCTGCGCAAGTCATACACCGCGCCGCTTCGAGGCTTGCTCACCTGGTTGAGCCTGACCTTGACGAATCGGTAATCGACGCCGATGACCTCGGTGATTTCATCGATCTGGAAGTACGCCCCTGGCAGGAAAAGGGTCTCGACTTCATATTTATGCGCAGAGAACGGCCCGATCTGTTTGCCACTGTGGTAGCGGCCAGCCGGCAGCTCGAACACCACGGAGGTATCGTCGAAAACCCCTTCCAGGCCCCGGGTCGAAAGCTTGTCCGGATCGGCCGAAAATTTACGAATGATGTAGGGGTTTTCAGTGAAGGACGTCAGGTCGGTATTGACCAGAATGTCACCTGTATTGAAGCGCCCACTGCGAAAGTGCACACCACTGGTACCGCGCTCACCGCAACCACCCCGGTACAGAGGCACCTGGGCGTCGGCGGGTAGCTGCTCCAGGGAGTCGGCCAGCTTGTCCAGATAGCTGACCTCGTCGGCATAGTCGAAATGCCGCTGCCCCTGGCGCAGGTAATCATTGATGGCGTCATCCGCGGTGTAGATATCGATCAGGTGGTTTCTGAAAAGGCCATCGTGTTTGTAGGTATAGGTAGCGGCGCCATGGTCGTCGATGTAGTCGAACCCTTCATCGTCTACCAACGGTTCGGCGTCGCTCGCAAGTTCAGGTATGCCGGCCTGCTCGAGCAGATGTTCCTGGCGCGCCAAGGCGGCGTCCGACAAGGTCTCGCTGCGCTGTTCATCGGTGAGCATGTACTCATCCCAAAAGGCCGACGACTGCTGGGCAAGCCCGTCTCCTGGCGCGCCCGCCGCCAGGCGAGGCGCGCCCAGCAACTCCCATTCCCCCGCATCGTTCAGGCGTACAGGGCGTATCGGCCCGAAGGCGAACGGGTTGTCGGGGGGCACGATGAGCCAGGTTTTCAACTCGGTGCCATAGCGCACGCGATACGGCAGGCCCTGCAGTTCGATCCAGCATCCTCCCGTGGCATCGAGGCGGATGCCACGCAGCGCCTGGCTGCCTTGTTGCAGGCCATCCAGGATGTCATTAGCCTCCTGGGCTTCGAGCAAGCCCTGGGGCTGCGCAACTGGCTGCCAGCTGCCCAGCGACACGTCCGTTTCATGGAACGGCGCTCGGTAGGCCAAAGCGGCATGGCTGGCGCCGAAGCCGAGCTCGATCATGTTCAATGCGGCGAAAATCGAATCGACGATGGCGGCGCGCAAGGCCCCTTGCCGCGCCATACGGCTGCGTGCATGGGTAGCCGCATCCACGTCCAGCCAGAGCTTGGTCACCGACGCCGCCAGCAGTGCCAGGCTGATACCGGGCGACAATGGCACCAGCAAAGCGCCAACTTTGATGAAGGCCGCGAGATAACCGGTGAGCATGGCCTTGCGCAATTGCCGGTTGTCGACCATCAGCTGGGCGTTGTGGCGCATGTCGCTTCTGGCATCTTCCTGCAATTGGGAAAACAGCTGACTGTTGCCCGCCGTACTGGATTGCTGGAGCAGTTTCAGGGCCGCAGCATCGCTCGGGCTGTTGGCGAGCTGCTGCAGGGCATCCGCGGCCGCCTCGCGCCCATCGCCCAGATGCTCGTCGAAGATCACCGCCGCCCTCAATCGTCGCATGCCCTCGGCAGTGCCCGCCCAACCACGCAACCAGTGCGCCATGGCCTGCTCGGAGGCGAACCCGCGCAAGGCCTGCTCGTCGTAGGGCATGTATAGCCACACGCGCCCGCCGGTAGGGCGCAGGATATACAGGCAAGCTCTACCCACGCGCGGGCGATAGACGGTGATGGTGACCTCCCCCTCCCCGGCTACCTGGCGCAGCTCCTCCAGCGTCGGGGTTCGCCCGGAGCGCGCGAGCACGCTCGAGACGAGGGCGCGCACTTGCGGGGCATCCTGCGCTGTGATCCTTCCGTCCTGCTCGGCCTCCTTGCATTGGGCCAGCAGGCTGATCTTGGCCAGCACCCGGAAATCGTCGGCGCGCGCTCTCCAGAACCTCTCGATGTCGTCACGCACGACCTGGGCGAAGTCCAGTTTCCAAAAGTCCTTCTGGACATCCCGGGCGAGCATGGGCACTTCGTTGCGCTCGTCGAACCGCTGCGCATGCGGGCCCTGGGAATAGAATCCGCCATACAGGTCCAGTTCGTCCGTGGCGTCTTGAAAGCCCACATCGAAGCGCTCGATCATCAGCTCGGTGAAGCGCTGAGACTTGATGGGGCGTTGGTAATGAGCCCAACCCGTGAAGCTCCGACTGCTGGACGCCGCATCGGTGAACTGGTGCCACCAGACCTGGTCCGGATCCCAGTCCTTGCCGGTATGACGCCGCAGGACCTGTTCGGCGTGACGCTGGGCGAGTCGATAGGGGTCGGGGAAATGGTCCAGGAAATCGTCAGTCAGCCGTGTCAGCGCGCGCCCGGTATCGAGTACTTGGAGGTTGTGCAGCAATGTCTGTTGGATGTTGCGCATGGGAAGAAGGCCCTGGTGATCTAGAGCCCGCCATGGTTGCCAATGCCCCATTCGGCCGGTGGTAGATAGATCTGCACGCAGCGAATGAACCTACTCCAACGCATCCGACTCTCAATTTTCACAAGCTCCGCTGAGGATTCTGAGCATGGACAGGATGCGAACTTCGATACTGCTGGCCCTGGTCTTGAGCCTCGGCGCCTGCGGCGAGTCCGCTCGCCTGGATGTGAGCGATGGCAGCGGCCCTTCGCCGCAACTGCCGGAGCCGCGCAAGACGCTGCTCCCCACCATCAATATCGCGCCCGCGACCGGCTGGCCGGAAGGTGCCACGCCAAAGTCGGCGACCGGTACGCAAGTCGTTGCCTTTGCCAGGCAGCTGGACCACCCGCGCTGGCTGTATGTACTGCCCAATGGCGATGTGCTGGTAGCCGAGACCAATGCCCCACCCAAGCCTGAGGATGGCAAGGGGATTCGCGGCTGGGTGATGCGCAAGGTCATGGAGCGCGCCGGCGCTGGCGTGCCCAGTGCCAATCGCATCACCCTGCTGCGCGACGCCGATCACGATGGTGTGGCAGAGATTCGGACGACGTTCATCGAAGGGCTCAATTCGCCGTTCGGCATGGCGTTGGTGGGCAAGGACCTGTATGTCGCCAATACCGATCGGTTGCTGCGTTTTCATTATGAGCCGGGCGCCATGCAGCTACGCCAGGAAGGCCGCAAGGTGATAGACCTGCCTGGGGGTCCGCTGAATCACCATTGGACCAAGAACGTGATCGCCAGCCGTAACGGCAAGAAGTTGTATGTCACGGTCGGTTCCAACAGCAACGTGGGCGAGAACGGGCTGGACAAGGAGCAGGGCCGGGCGGCGATCTGGGAGGTCGACCCGGCCAATGGCGAACATCGGATCTTCGCGTCGGGCCTGCGCAACCCCAACGGGTTGGCCTGGGAACCGCGCACGGGCGTGTTGTGGACGGCCGTCAACGAGCGTGACGAGATCGGTAGCGACCTGGTGCCGGACTACATCACATCGGTCAAGGATGGAGGGTTCTATGGCTGGCCGTACAGCTACTACGGGCAGCATGTGGACTTGCGGGTCGAGCCGCAGGACCCGGCGAAGGTCGCACAGGCCATCGTGCCGGATTATGCGGTGGGGCCGCATACGGCGTCGCTTGGGCTTGAGTTCGCCCAGCCGGGGGGGCTGCCGGCGCCGTTCGAGCAGGGGGCATTCGTGGGGCAGCATGGGTCTTGGAATCGCAAGCCGCACAGTGGGTACAAGGTGATTTTCGTGCCGTTCAATGATGAGGGGAGGCCTGCCGGGAAGCCGGTGGATGTGTTGACGGGGTTTGTGGATGGTGAGGGGAAGGCGATGGGGAGGCCAGTGGGGGTGGTCAATGATGGGCGGGGTGGGGTTTTGGTGGCGGATGATGTGGGGGATGTGGTTTGGCGGGTTAGTCGGGGGTCTTGAGGGTTTGGGTTTGGTTTTTTGGATCGTGCGGGGTTCGTTTTTTGGTGGTGGCGCCACTAACGCTTTTCGCCTTTACGGCGACCTACTTTTGCACGCGGGCAAAAGTAGGCAAAAACCGCTGGCTCCTGCATCCGGCCCCGACGCTGCGCGCCGGGGTTCCCTCGCTCCGGCATTGCTCCCGGTGGGGCGCGGCGAAAAATAGACTGAATTGGTTGGCTGTTCTGGCCTAATCGCGGGACAAGCCCGCTCCCACAAGGACGGCGCGGGCGCAAGAATTGCGCGGTCCCCCTGTAGGAGCGGGCTTGTCCCGCGATTGGCCCGTGAGTTCACCGCCAATCTCACTCACCAGCCCAGGCGCCATCCGATACTTGCGCCAATTTCAACAGTTGCTGGCCCCAGAACCAAACCTCAGGGATTTTGCGCCAGGTGCCCTGCCGACAACACCCGCTTGGCCTGCAGGTAAGCCCGCGCCCAGTAGCTGTTGGACAGATAATCCAACCGCACCGTCCCGCCGCTGGACGGCGCATGCACGAACCGCCCCTCCCCCACGTAGATCCCCGCATGGCTGACCTGCGACCCACCGCCTGTGGCAAAGAACACTAGGTCACCCGACTGCAACGCATTGATATCCACGTTAGGCGCGCGCATCACGATCATCTCCCGCGTCGAACGCGGCAGCTTGATTCCCGCCGCGTCCCGGTACACATAGCCGATCAACCCGCTGCAATCGAACCCCGAGTCCGGCGTGTTGCCACCCCAGCGGTAAGGCGTGCCCACCAAGCCGATGGCGCGGAACAACACATCCTCCGCCACTGGGGAAAAAGCAGGTTGCTGGTTGAAGGTCACCACCGGCTTGGCCACCGGTGCAGGCGCCGGAGCTCGGCTGGAGCAGGCCGCGAGCAGTGCCGCCAGGGAAAGGAATGCGAAGCGCGCCAACATCGCCATGGTCAGAACATCCTGTCTGGAACCGTCCGGCCGCAGCCGAAGCCAAAAGAGTTGAGGAATTAGATTAGACGCTTTCTATAAATGCGCACGGCGGCGAGCTTTTCAGCATCGCCGCCGCGGAGGGTACAGCATTTTGATATCAGTTGCGCGAGATCGTGGTCGGTGCCATGGCCAGGGCGCGTTTGGCCTCGATGAACGTCTTGCTCCAGTAGCGATCGCCCAGACTGTCGATGCGCACGCCACCGCTGCGGCGGCTGCTGGAGTGGATGAACTGGTTGTCACCCAGATAGATGCCGGCATGGCTCACACGGCCACGGCCATTGGTGCTGAAGAACAGCAGGTCGCCTGGCTTGAGTTTATTGCGGGCAACCTTTGGTGCGTCGACGTTGATCATCTCGCGGGTCGAACGCGGCAGTTTCATTCCCGCTTCCTCACGGAACAGGTAGCCGATGAAACCACTGCAATCGAAACCGGACTTCTCCGAGGTACCGCCGTAACGGTAACGGGTGCCGATCAGCGACATGCCACGCTCCAGGATACTGTCGGCCAGGGCCGGCAGCTCATAGGGCTTGCTGTTGCTGGAAAAGGCTTCCAGGTCTTCTTCAGTGGCCAGCGGCGCTTCACCGAAAACGGAAGAGGCAGATGGCTTGATCAGCTCGGCGGTATGCGCCGCGAGCGATTGTTGATCCTGTGGCTGGGAAACAGGGCCTTGGGAGGCGCAGCCAAAAAGCAGGGTCACGAGTGCAAGTGGCACGAGGGGTGCGAAGCGCGTCAGCATGGGCACGACCGTGTCTGTAATCCTTTAGAAGGGGGAAACTATGCCCTCTATCATGGCCATTTGCAAATTTTATCGAAAAAAATGTGACTTTTCTGTTTTCAGGCTCTGGGGCGCTGTTTTCAGGGGGTTACCAACCCAGGGTTTCCTTGAGGAACGGGATGGTCAGCTTGCGCTGCGCTTGAAGGGAAGCCTGGTCGAGACGCTCGAGCAGGTCGAACAGCGCACTCATGCTGCGAGCGCCACGGGTGAGGATGAAATGGCCGACCTCATCGGTCAGGTGCAGCCCGCGACGTGAAGCGCGCAGTTGCAGGGCGCGCAGCTTGTCTTCATCGGACAGGCCGCGCATCTGGAAGATCAACGCCAGGGTCAGGCGCGACTTGAGGTCGGGCAATTTGATCGGCAACTCGCGCGGTGAGCTGGACGCCGCCAGCAACAGCCGCCGGCCACTGTCGCGCAGGCGGTTGAACAAGTGGAACATGGCCTCTTCCCAATCGGCCTTGCCGGCGATCACGTGCAGATCGTCGATGCACACCAGTTCGTATTGCTCCAGGTAATCGAGCAACGTCACGCCACGGTCGAGCAATTGGGCCAGGGGCAGGTAGACGGCTGGTTCGCCCAGTTGCTGGAAACGGTGGGTAGCGGCCTGGAGCAGGTGCGTGCGGCCAACACCCTGCTTGCCCCATAGGTAGATGAGGCTCTCGGTCCAGCCGGCGTCGGCTTCGCAAAGCCGCTCGACGTAACCCAATGCCGCGGCATTGGCGCCCGGATAGTAGTTGATGAAGGTGGCGTCATCGCGCAGACGCACACCCAGGGGCAACTGGATCGGTTTCATGCTGGCGGGCGGTCGCGAGGACCACAGGGGGCCTTTGGTGAACAGTGTGCAAAGTCTATACCCGCAACGCGGGCGGCACAATCTGTGAGGGTAATAGGGCAAGTAAAATCAATGGGTTGCATGATGTTCTGGCCTTGCCGGCACGGTTGCATGGCAAGGGCCGCGACGCGGCCCCTACTCTTCTAAAGCTTCGGGTCGATATCCCCGGCATACATGTCCGATTCCTTGTAGAGGTCATGCACATGCCGCAGCAATACCATGATCACCGCAGCCACCGGCAAGGCCAGCAGCACACCCGTGAAGCCGAACAGCTCGCCACCGGCCAGGATCGCGAAGATCACCGCCACCGGGTGCAGGCCAATGCGGTCGCCCACCAGCAATGGCGTCAGCACCATACCTTCGAGCGCCTGGCCGACCATGAACACCGCGACGATGCCGAGCATGGCATAAGGATCGCCGCCGAACTGGAACAGGCCCGCGATCAATGCCGCGCCGATGCCGATGATGAACCCCATATACGGCACGATGGCCGCAAGCCCGGCCAACAGGCCGATCAGCAGCCCCAGCTCCAGGCCCACCAGCATCAGCCCACCTGCATAGATCAAGCCGAGCGCCAGCATCACCAGCAACTGGCCGCGAACGAAGGCGCCCAGCACCTCATGGCACTCCCCCGCCAGGCCCATGACCTGGGTTTCGCGATTGCGTGGCAAGAGGCTGCGCAGCTTGGCCATCATCAGATCCCAATCGCGCAGCAAATAGAAACCTACCACCGGAATCAGCACCAGGTTGGCCAGCCAGGCGAGCAAGGCCAGCCCCGAGGCCGTGGCCTGGGACACCACCACACCGACGATGTCAGTGGTTTGGCCCATGTGCGCGCCGATGGCGGCCTTGATCTTGTCGAACTTCCAGAAGCCATCGGCCAGGCCCAACCGGCCCTGCACCCAGGGCAGCGCCACATGCTGCAGCCAATCGAGCATCTGCGGGGCCAGTTCGTACAAGCGCACCAGCTGTTTGGCCAGCATCGGTACCAACACCAGCAGCAGGGCCAGGAACAGCAAGGCGAACAGGCTGAACACCACCACCACGCCCCAGGTCCGCGACAGGCCCAGGCGCTCCAGGCGATCGACGAGGGGGTCGGCGAGGTAGGCAAGCAGGATGCCGACCAGGAACGGCGACAGGATGTTATGCAGGCAATAGAGCAGCACGGCGACCAGCAACGCCACACCCAGCCACGCCCAACGGCGCATATCGATCATGCGTGGCACTCCTTACCAGCGAAAGCGCAGGCCGTCGAACGGCTTGGGCGCCGCCGGCTGGGGCGTGCCCGGTGGCTGCGACGCCGCGGTAGCATCGGGCTGCGGCGCAGGCGCCTGCTCAGGCGGCAGCTCCTGGAGCTTGGCCAGGCCCAGCTGGGCGCGCAGTTGCTCGCGGTTGCCAGTGACGCTGTAGGTCAAGGTATCGCCTTCAGCCTGGCGCAGGCGTGGGCCGTAGGGCTCGAGCACGCGGCTGAGCTCGGCATAGCGCGGCAGGTTCATGCCCTGCACCTGGAGCTGCAACTGGCTGCTGGCACCCGGGCGGGTGACGTAGCGCGGTGCCAGGCGGCTGCTGACCGCCAGCATCACCGCATCGGCCAGGGCAGCCTGGTCGGCTGCCTCGACGTTGCCTTGCTCGCGCTGGTCACCCAGCCACAGTTGCCACTTACCCTGCCACTTGCCGTCCGTTTCCTGGGCATGCACCGCCAGCATGGCATCGGCGTTATAACGCTCGGACGCCTCACGCAAGGGGGCCGGGTCGTTGCCCTCCAATTGCTGGGCATTGGCCACCAATTGTTCTTGCAGGTCGCCCAGCGGCAAACGCAGCGGCAGGCCTCGGTGCTGGGCGGCACGTCGCAACGGCCCGGCGGCGGACTGCCCGTCGCCTACCAGGTTGCTGCCTTCGACGCTGTCGTTCAGCCACCAGCCGAGGACCGACGGCCGGTTGCTGCCCCACAGGGCAAGGCCGGCCTGGCGCAGGGCGCGTTCGGTACTGCCAGGGTCGAATTCCACCACCAAGGCCTCGGGCGGACCTGCCTCAGTGCCTACCTGGTTGATGATTTGCTGCGGGTCCTTGCGCAATGCTGCAAGGCCCGGGCTCTGGGCTGCCTTGGGGTCGCCGGTCAGGCGCAGTACCAGGGTGTCCAGAGCCTTGCTGGTGGCCTGGGCGCGTGCTTCGCTACCCTGCCCGTCGATAGGCTCACGGACCTGGTAGAGCCCGGAGACGGTTTCGGCCTGTGCAACGGCACTGCCCACGACCAGGCAAGCGACCGCCAGGTGATTGAGAAAACGCATGAAGGATTCCTGTCCAGATGTCCAAGGGGCGTCGGATACCCAATGTGCCGGTTTGACCCCGGCACGGCGAAAACGCTCCGCCGCGCCAGCCGATTCGGCCCGCCGCCTTTCCTATTACCTTATACAGGCACCGGCCCGGCAACCAGTCACAGCCTGTGAAAGGATGTTTTTTGCCAGATTCACGCCCTGCCCGTCGGCCTGAGGATGGCCGCTGCCCGGCAACCCTGATAAAATCGCGCGCCTTCGCAGACCAGTGACGTACAGGCAGCCGCCGCCCTTCGAGCCGGCCTTGGCCGTCGCGGTCGTTTTCCCGAATCCCTCCCTCCTAAAGGCCTGGATCAATGAGCAAGCAACCCTCCCTGAGCTACAAGGACGCCGGTGTAGACATCGACGCCGGCGAAGCACTGGTCGAACGCATCAAGGGCGTGGCCAAGCGCACCGCACGCCCTGAAGTCATGGGTGGCCTGGGCGGCTTCGGCGCCCTCTGCGAGATCCCGGCCGGCTACAAGCAGCCGGTTCTGGTCTCCGGCACCGACGGCGTGGGCACCAAGCTGCGCCTGGCGCTGAACCTGAACAAGCACGACAGCATCGGCCAGGACCTGGTGGCCATGTGCGTCAACGACCTGGTGGTCTGCGGTGCCGAGCCGCTGTTCTTCCTCGACTACTACGCCACCGGCAAGCTCAACGTCGACGTGGCCGCCACCGTGGTCACCGGCATCGGCGCCGGCTGTGAGCTGGCAGGCTGCTCCCTGGTCGGTGGTGAAACCGCCGAAATGCCAGGCATGTACGAGGGCGAGGACTACGACCTGGCCGGCTTCTGCGTCGGCGTGGTGGAAAAGGCCGAGATCATCGACGGCTCCAAGGTCGCCACCGGTGATGCCCTGATCGCCCTGCCCTCCTCCGGCCCGCACTCCAACGGCTACTCGCTGATCCGCAAGATTCTCGAAGTGTCCGGTACCGACATCGAGAACACCCAGCTCGACGGCAAGCCGCTGGCCGACCTGCTGATGGCGCCGACCCGCATCTACGTCAAGCCGCTGCTCAAGCTGATCAAGGACACCGGTGCGGTCAAGGCCATGGCCCACATCACCGGCGGCGGCCTGCTGGACAACATCCCGCGCGTGCTGCCCGACAATGCCCAGGCCGTGATCGACGTGGCTAGCTGGCAGCGCCCGGCGGTGTTCGACTTCCTGCAGGAGAAAGGCAACGTCGACGAGCACGAGATGCATCGCGTCCTGAACTGCGGCGTCGGCATGGTCATCTGCGTCGCGCAAGACAAGGTCGACAGCGCCCTGCAGGTGCTGCGTGACGCTGGCGAGCAGCCATGGGTCATCGGCCGCATCGCCGAGGCACCCGCCGGTGCCGCCCAGGTCGAGCTGCAGAACCTCAAGGCGCACTGATGCCAAGCAAGACCTGTAATGTCGTGGTACTGCTGTCGGGCTCCGGCAGCAACCTGCAAGCGCTGATCGACGCCAACCGTGGCGACGATAGCCCTGTGCGCATTCGCGGCGTGATTTCCAATCGCGCCGACGCCTACGGCCTGCAGCGGGCCCAGGCGGCCGGTATCGAAACCGCCGTGCTGGCCCACGGTGGCTTCGAGGGCCGCGAAGCCTTCGATACAGCGCTGATGGCGCTGATCGACGGCTTCGAGCCGGACCTGGTGGTGCTCGCCGGTTTCATGCGTATCCTCAGTGGCGGGTTCGTCCGCCACTACCAGGGCCGCCTGCTCAACATCCACCCGTCACTGTTGCCCAAGTACAAAGGGCTGCACACCCATCAGCGGGCGCTGGAAGCGGGCGACGCGGAACATGGTTGCAGCGTACACTTCGTCACCGAGGAACTCGATGGCGGCCCCTTGGTCGTACAGGCAGTGGTACCGGTTGAGCCAGGCGATACACCCGACAGCCTGGCCCAGCGTGTTCATCGCCAGGAACACCAGATCTACCCGCTGGCGGTGCGCTGGTTCGCCGAAGGACGCTTGTGCCTGGGCGAACAGGGTGCATTACTGGATGGCCAGCCCTTGGCGGCCAGCGGTCACTTGATTCGACCCTAGGAGAATTTATGCGTCGTGCCCTGCTCTTGGCTCTCGCCGTGCTCGCCCTGCCGCTCCAGGCAGCTGATCTGAAGCCTTTCTCGGCCAGCTATACCGCCGACTGGAAGCAGCTGCCCATGAGTGGCACTGCCGAGCGCAGCCTGGAAAAGAACGCCAACGGTACCTGGAACCTTAATTTCAAGGCTTCCATGATGATCGCCAGCCTGACCGAGCAAAGCACTCTGCGCCTGGACAACGACACCCTGCTGCCACAGAAGTACCACTTCGAACGTGGCGGCTTGGGCAAAGCGAAGAAGGTCGACCTGACCTTCGACTGGGACAGCAAGAAGATCACCGGTTCCGACCGTGGCGATGCCGTCAGCCTGCCACTCAACCGTGGTGTGCTGGACAAATCTTCTTACCAACTGGCCCTGCAGCATGACGTGGCCGCAGGCAAGAAGAGCATGACCTACCAGGTGGTCGATGGCGACGAGATCGACACCTACGACTTCCGCGTGCTCGGCACCGAGAAGGTCACCACCAAGACCGGCCAGGTCGATGCCGTGAAGGTCGAGCGCGTGCGCGACCCGAGCCAGAGCAAGCGCATCACCGAGCTGTGGTTCGCCAAGGACTGGGACTACCTGCTGGTACAGCTGCGCCAGGTCGAGACCGATGGCAAGGAGTATGTGATCGTGCTGCAGGACGGTACGGTCGATGGCAAGTCGGTGAAGGGTAACTGATCACCGCTGCCTGCAATGCCCGAAGCCCCGCTTGATGCGGGGCTTCTTTTTGCCTGGAATCTGTTCGCGGCCTGGGCCGCCCCAATCGCGGGGCAAGCCCGCTCCCACAGGCTACCGCCGCTTCCTAGGACTGCGGCAAACCTTGGGAGCGGGCTTGTCCCGCGATTGGGCCAGGCCTGGATGAAACTTGTTTCATCGTCGTTTTAATTTACTTAGCCTGCTAACAAACTCTATAAAAGAGACCTGCGACACGTTGCCGCAGCCAATCGAAAGTGGAGTTTAACGATGACAGTCCAAGTAACCGAACGCGACGAATCGAAAATGTCCCACGAAAGCCAGGCCCACGGCCTGCGGATCTGGGACGTGCACCAGCAAGGCGAACTGGTGGGCATGTTCCACTCCGAGCAGGAGGCCCAGCAGTATCGCAGCGAGCTGGAGTGCCTGGAAAACCAGCGTAGTACGCAGTGAACCCCAGTACACAGTGGGGCCGCTTCGCGGCCCTATCGCGGCACAAGGCCGCTCCTACAGGGATCGTGCGAGTCCTGTAGGAGCGAGCCAATTACCACATGAGGTCGTCAGGAATCTTGTAAGCGGCGTACGGATCGTCCTCGTCCGCTTCCTCGACATGGGTATTGAGCAGCAGGATGCGATGCGGGTCGCGCTCCTGGATCTTCACCGCGGCTTCACGCGGGATCACCTCGTAGCCGCCGCCGAAGGAGACGATCGCCAAGGCGCCGTTGCTGAGCTTGCTGCGCATCAGGGCGTTGACGGCAATGCGCTTGACCTTCTTGTCGTCGACGAAGTTGTAGTAGTCCTCGGTGTTGAGCTTGGGCAAGCGGGTCGCTTCGATCAATTGCTTGATTTGCGCGGCACGGGCCTTCTGCTCGGCCTTTTCCTGCAGCTGGCGGTTCAGCTCCTGGTCTTTTTTGGCCTTCTCGGCCATGGCTTCCTTGGCCTGACGCTGCTGGGTGTCGTCGACCTCGACCTGGCCCTTGTGCTCCAGGCGTTTCTGTTTCTTCTCGGCTTTGTTGACCTGCTTGACCTGTTTCTGGTTGACCAGACCGGCCTTGAGCAATTGGTCGCGAAGGGAAAGGCTCATGTATTCACTCACTTATGCAACAGCTCAGCCGCAGCTGGGCAGGTTCTTTTCCTGACGCTTGGCTTCGCCCCACAGGGCGTCCAGTTCATCAAGGGTACAATCTTCGATCGGGCGGCCACTGTCACGCAATGCCTGTTCGATGAAGCGGAAACGTCGTTCGAACTTGCGGTTGGCCCGGCGCAGGGCGTTTTCCGGGTCATGCTTGAGGTGTCGAGCGAGGTTGACGGTGGCGAACAGCAGGTCACCGATTTCGTCCTCCAGGGCATCACCATCGCCGTCGGCCATGGCCTGCAGCACTTCATCGAGCTCTTCCCGGACTTTGTCCAACACCGGCAAGGCGTCAGGCCAGTCGAAACCGACGGTGGCCGCGCGCTTTTGCAGCTTGGCCGCGCGCGACAGGGCTGGCAATGCCGCCGGCACGTCGTCGAGCAGCGACAACTGCTCGGGCTCGCTCTTCTCGGCGCGCTCCTGGGCCTTGATCTCTTCCCAGCGTGACTTGACCTGGGCCTCGCTCAGGCGGGGGGTATCCAAGGGTGCGTACAGGTCACCGGTGGGGAAGACATGCGGGTGCCGGCGGACCAGCTTGCGGGTGATGCTGTCGACCACGCCATCGAAGGCGAAGCGCCCTTCTTCTCGGGCCAGCTGGCTGTAGTAGACCACCTGGAACAGCAGGTCGCCCAACTCGCCCTGCAAGTGTTCGAAGTCGCCGCGTTCGATGGTATCGGCGACCTCGTAGGCCTCCTCGAGGGTGTGCGGGACGATGCTCGCGTAGTTCTGCTTCAGGTCCCACGGGCAGCCGTGTTGCGGGTCGCGCAGGCGGGCCATGAGGTGCAGCAGGTCGTCGAGGGTGTAGGTCATGTCAGTCGGTTCCTGGGCGAGGGCTTCGCCCTCGATCGCCGGCAGCCGGCTCCCACCGGGTATCAGGCTATTGTGTGGGAGCCGGCTTGCCGGCGATGGGCCGCACAGCGACCCCGGTGTTCAAGGGGTGCGATTACGCCGCGTCTCGATGATGTTCGGCAACTGCGAGATCCGCCCCAGCAGGCGCCCGAGGGCATCCAGCCCGGGGATTTCGATGGTCAGCGACATCAAGGCGGTGTTGTCTTCCTTGTTCGAGCGGGTGTTGACCGCCAGTACGTTGATCTTCTCGTTGAGCAGTACCTGAGACACGTCGCGCAGCAACCCCGGGCGGTCGTAGGCACGGATGATGATGTCGACCGGGTAGGTCTGCACCGGGATCGGCCCCCAGCTGACCTGGATCATCCGCTCCGGCTCCTTGCCGGCCAGCTGCAGCACCGAGGCACAGTCCTGGCGGTGGATACTCACGCCTCGGCCCTGGGTGATGTAGCCGACGATGGCATCGCCCGGCAGCGGCTGGCAGCAGCCGGCCATCTGCGTGAGCAGGTTGCCGACGCCCTGGATCTGGATGTCGCCACGCTTGCCGGAACGGGTGCCGCTGGCCTTGCGCGGGATCAGCTCGATCTGCTCGTTGCGCTCGGGCTCGAGCAGCTGCTGGGCGGCGTTGACCATGTGGGCCAGGCGCAGGTCGCCAGCGCCCAGGGCGGCGAACATGTCCTCGGCGGTCTTGACGTTGGCCTTCTCGGCCAGGCGCTCGAAGTCGACCTGGGGCAGGCCCAGGCGGCTCAGCTCGCGCTCGAGCAAGGTCTTGCCGGCGGCGACGTTCTGGTCGCGGGCCTGCAGTTTGAACCAATGGACGATCTTGGCCCGCGCCCGAGACGTGGTGACATAGCCCAGGTTGGAGTTCAGCCAGTCGCGGCTCGGGCTGCCGTGCTTACTGGTGATGATCTCCACCTGCTCGCCGGTCTGCAGGCTGTAGTTCAGCGGCACGATGCGCCCGTTGATCTTGGCGCCACGGCAGTTGTGACCGATCTCGGTGTGCACGCGGTAGGCAAAGTCCAGCGGCGTGGCGCCCTTGGGCAGGTCGATGGCATGGCCGTCGGGGGTGAACACATAGACCCGGTCCGGCTCGATATCGACCCGCAACTGCTCGGCCAGCCCGCCGATGTCGCCCAGCTCTTCGTGCCACTCGAGCACCTGGCGCAGCCAGGAAATCTTCTCTTCGTAGTGGTTGGAGCTGGACTTGACGTCGGTGCCCTTGTAGCGCCAGTGGGCACAGACGCCCAGCTCGGCCTCCTCGTGCATGGCGTGGGTGCGGATCTGCACCTCCAGCACCTTGCCCTCCGGGCCGATCACTGCGGTGTGCAACGAGCGGTAGCCGTTCTCCTTGGGGTTGGCGATGTAGTCGTCGAACTCCTTGGGGATGTGCCGCCAGAGGGTATGGACGATACCGAGCGCGGTGTAGCAGTCGCGGATCTCCGGGACCAATACCCGTACCGCACGCACGTCATAGATCTGGCTGAACTCCAGGCCCTTGCGCTGCATCTTGCGCCAGATGGAATAGATATGTTTCGCCCGGCCGCTGATGTCGGCATTGACGCCGGTGGCCAGCAGCTCGTTCTGCAGCTGGTTCATCACGTCGGTGATGAAGCGCTCGCGGTCGAGGCGGCGCTCGTGCAGAAGCTTGGCGATCTGCTTGTACTGATCGGGTTCGAGGTAGCGGAAGGATAAGTCCTCCAGCTCCCACTTGATGTGACCGATGCCCAGGCGGTGGGCGAGCGGTGCATAGATGTCGAACACCTCGCGTGCCACGCGCAGGCGTTTTTCGTCATCGGCGGCCTTGACCGCACGGATGGCGCAGGTACGTTCGGCCAGCTTGATCAGGGCGACGCGAACGTCGTCGACCATGGCCACCAGCATCTTGCGCAGATTCTCCACCTGGGCCTGGGAGCCGAGCACCAGCGACTGGCGCGGGCTGAGGCTGGCGCTGATCGCCGCCATGCGCAGCACACCGTCGATCAGCTTGGAGACCACCGGGCCGAACCGCTGGCCGACCTCGGCCAGGGTCACCTTGCCTTCGCGCACCGAGCGGTAGATCACCGCCGCCACGAGGGAGTCCTGGTCGAGCTTGAGGTCCGCGAGGATTTCGGCGATCTCGAGGCCGGCCTGGAAGCTGGACGTGCCATCGGCCCAGGAATGCTTGGCCGGGTTGCCCTTCTTCTCGACCTCCTGGGCGAAATCGCAGGCCTCCTTGAGCGCCTTGCGGTCCAGCGCCGAGTCGACGCTCACCACATGATCCAGCCATGCTTCGAGATTGATACTACCGTCGGTATTGACCGGCTGGTGCACTCTCACCTGTACCATCTTTCTTTTACCTTTCCATACAGCGCACCCCACGGATGCGCTGGCAATCACCGTACGACGCCCAGTCCCTGGACACCGCACCAAGGGGCCAGCCTGGCTAGCCCGCTTCGAATAACGCCATGGCCTCGACATGCGCCGTCTGAGGAAACATGTCGAGAATCCCGGCCCTTGTTAACCGGTACCCCTGCCCTACCAGCACCTGGGCGTCTCGCGCCAGCGTGGCCGGGTTGCAGGACACATAGACCAACCGCCTGGCCTTCAGGCGTGCGATGTTTTGCACCACCTCGAAGGCACCGTCGCGCGGTGGATCCAAGAGTACCGCAGAAAAGCCCTCGGCGGCCCATCCGGCGCCGTCCAAAGGCTGAGATAAATCGGCCTGAAAAAAGCGTGCATTATGCACTTTGTTGGCCTGGGCGTTGGCCGCCGCCCGCTCGACCATGGCCTGGACACCTTCCACCGCCACCACTTCACGGGCCTGCCGGGCCAACGGCAGAGCGAAGTTGCCCAGGCCGCAGAACAGGTCCAGCACCCGCTCCTCGGGCTGCGGCGCAAGCCATGCCAGGGCCTGCTCGATCATCGCCGTGTTGACCTGAGCGTTGACCTGCACGAAATCCCCCGGCCGCCAGGCAAGTTCCAGCCCCCAGGGTTCGAGGGCAAAGCCCAGCGCCTGGCCTGCCCGTACCGGCGCCGGCTCGCCTTCGCCCTGCAGCCACAACTGGGCACCGACTTCTTCGCAGAAGGCCTCCAGGCGCGCCAGGTCATCTGCCGGCAACGGCGCCACATGCCGCACCAGAACCGCCTCGGCGGTACCGCTGAACAGCTCGACATGCCCCAGCGCCTGAGGTTTTCCCAGACTGCGCAGCACACCCGGCAAACGGCGGAAGATCGTTTGCAAGGGCTGTACCAGGACCAGGCATTCGTCTATGGCGACGATATCCTGGCTGGCCTCGGCGCGAAAACCTACCTCCAGCTGGCGTGCCTTGGGGTCCCAACGCACCGCGACCCGCGCCCGCCGCCGGTAGCCGAATTCAGGCCCCACCAGCGGTTCGGCCCAGTGTTCGGGCTGCACGCCTGCCACGCGCTGCAGCTGCTCAGCCAGCAAACGCTGCTTGAGCGCCAGCTGCCCCTCGTGGGGCAGGTGTTGCAGGTTGCAACCCCCACAGCGGGCGTAATACCGGCAAGGTGCCTCGCGCCGTTCGGAGCTGGCCTGCAGCACCCGCTCCAGGCGCGCCTCGACCACTTTGCCGCGTGCACCGAGCACCCGGGCTTCGACAGCCTCGCCCGCCAGGGCACCGCTGACGAACCAGGTACGCCCTTCCAGAAAGGCGATGCCCCGGCCGTCACCGGCCAGACGTTCGATGTCCAGGCGTTGTTTCTTGCCTACCGGCACCTGGGGCGCGCGGTTGCCGCCGGCCGGTTGGAAACGCAGGCCGCCGTTGCTTTTCTTTCTGGACATCAGGTTGCGTCGAACAGGCCGGTGGACAGGTAACGGTCGCCACGGTCGCAGATGATCGCCACCATGACCGCATTTTCGACCTCGCGAGACAGGCGCAGCATGGCCGCGACCGCACCACCGGAGGACACACCACAGAAAATGCCCTCTTCACGGGCCAGACGGCGGGTAGTCTGCTCGGCTTCTTCCTGGGACATGTCGACCACGCGGTCGACACGGGTCGCATCGAAGATCTTCGGCAGGTATTCCTCGGGCCAGCGACGGATACCGGGGATGGCCGAGCCTTCCATCGGTTGCAGGCCGACGATCTGCACCGCCGGGTTCTGCTCCTTGAGGTACTGCGAGCAGCCCATGATTGTGCCAGTGGTGCCCATGGAGCTGATGAAGTGGGTGATGCTGCCCTGGGTCTGCTGCCAGATCTCCGGGCCTGTGCTGGTGTAATGGGCGATCGGGTTGTCGCCATTGGCGAACTGGTCGAGCACCAGGCCACGGCCTTCGGCCTGCAGTTTGTCGGCCAGGTCGCGGGCGCCCTCCATGCCCTCCTCCTTGCTGACCAGGAGCAGTTCGGCGCCATAGGCGGTCATCGCCGCCTTGCGCTCGGCGGTGGCGTTGTCGGGCATGATCAGGATCATCTTGTAGCCCTTGATCGCCGCCGCCATGGCCAGGGCGATGCCGGTGTTGCCGGAGGTGGCCTCGATCAGGGTGTCGCCCGGCTTGATCTGGCCGCGCAGCTCGGCGCGGGTGATCATCGACAGCGCCGGGCGGTCCTTCACGGAGCCTGCCGGATTGTTGCCTTCGAGCTTGAGCAGGAGGGTGTTGCTGGTGGCACCTGCGATGCGCTGCAGGCGAACCAGGGGCGTATTGCCGACGCAATCGGCGATGGTTGGGTACTGCAAGGTCATGGCGTAGTTCACAATCCGGACGGCAGGGGCGACTATCATACCGGCAAACGTTTCCTCGCCATATCACGCAATCTGTAGTCGCTATAGCTACAAGCTATAAGACGACGCGCCGCCCCGTGTAGGGGGACGGCGCCGTGGCGGGCAAGCGCATGCACAGGCGCAGGCCCTGCTTTCCGTTCTCAGCCCACAACGTCCCGCCCTGGCGCTGGATCGCGCTGCGGGCGATGCTCAGTCCGAGGCCGAAACCTCCATCGCCCGGGCGGGAGCCGTCCAGGCGCGAGAACGGGGCGAAGATGCGCTCCAGGTCTGCTTCGGCCACTCCACCCCCCTGGTCTTCCAGGAAGATGCGCCAATACCCGCCCTCGCGCTGGCCTCCCAAGCGTACCAGCCCTTGTTCGGGGGAGTGGCGGATCGCGTTGCGCAGCATGTTCTCCAGAGCCTGGGCCAAATAGTTGAGATTGCCTTGCACCCAGCAGTCGACGGGCAGTTCGCAGCGCAACCGCGCCGGTGACCAGCCGCTTTCGTAGCAGGCGTCTTCGGCCAGCATGTCCCACAGGGCCTGGAGCTGGATCGGCTCGAGGTTCATCGGCGTGCGCTCGGCGTCCTGCCACGCCAGTTGCAGGGTGTTCTCCACCAACTGCTGCATGCAGTCCACTTCACGCCCTACACGCTCGGCCAGGCGCTGCCGGTCAGTTTCCCCGTCACAGGCCACGCGTAGGCGGCTGAGCGGTGTACGCATTTCGTGGGACAGGTCGCGCAGCATCTGCTGCTGCATGGCCACGGTGCCCTGTAGGCGCTCGGCCATCTGGTCGAAGGCCCGGGCCAGCTCGCCCAGTTCGTCGTGGCGGCCGATGGTGCGCGAGTCCAGGCGCGCCGAGAGTTGGTCGGCGCGCCAGGCATTGGCCTGCTCGCGCAACTGGTTCAACGGCACGATCAGCATGCGGTACAGACCCACGCACAGCAGCAAGGTGAACAGGCCCGGGATGACGCCGTTGGTCAGCACCTGCCAGAACAGTCGGTAGCGGCCGGGGTTGAGGCGCTCCGGCAGCTCTATCACCAGCATGCCCTGCTCCGGCGCGCCGGGGAACGGCAGGCGCAGCCAGGGCTGGGTGACGCTGCGGCGGCTCATGGGCCAGTCGACACCGCGCAGGTGCGTCAGTTGCTGGACCTCTTCAACGGACAGGCTGGCGCTGCCCAACGGCCTGAGCTCTGCATCGAGCACGCCAACCCAGCCCGCGCCCTGTTCGCGCATCCGGGCCAGCCACTGGTCGACGCCGGAGCGGCCGCCTTCGCGCCAGGCACGCTCGGCTTCGCCGGCCCAGGCCAGCAGTTCTTCGCGGGCCGACGCGTCGAGGTAGGCATTGCGGGTTTCCATGTGCCGGCCCCAGGTGTAGCTCAGGCCGATCATCAGCAAGCAGAAGCCCACTAGAAGAATGGAGAGTCTCCAGAACAACGAGTGGCGGTCGAGCACCGTCAGTCCGCCTCACCGGCGCAGAGCATGTAGCCCTTGCCCCAGACCGTGCGGATCTGCCGCTCGTGGTAGCCGATCACCTTGAGCTTGCGGCGGATCTGGCTGACGTGCATGTCCAGGCTGCGGTCGTGGCGCGAATAGCCTCGCTGCAGCACCTGCTGGTAAAGGAACGGTTTGCTCAACACTTCGTCCTGGCTGCGGTTGAGGGTATCGAGCAGGCGGTATTCACTGGGCGTCAGCCCGGCCCACAGACCATCGAGCCAGACGTCGCAGGCGCCGTCATCGAAGCGCAGCTGCCCGTTGGCCACCTCGCGCGAACCCTGGTGACGCCGCTCGAGGGCGACGCGCCGCAGGATCGCCTCGATGCGCACACGCAGTTCGGCCATGCTGAAGGGTTTGGGCAAGTAGTCGTCGGCACCGCGCTGGAAACCGGTAATGCGGTCGGCCTCGGCCCCCAGGGCCGACATCAGGATCACCGGGGTGGCGCTGTGCCTGCGCAATTGGGCCAGTGCATCCAGGCCATTGAGGCCGGGCAGCAGGATGTCCATCAGGACCACATCGAACACTTGGCGACCGGCGGCCTTCAGGCCCTCAAGGCCGTTGCGGCACCAGGTCACCTGGAAGCCGTCACGCTGCAGCTCCTCGTTCAGGTAGGCGCCAAGTACAGGGTCGTCCTCGATGACGAGAATGGAGGACTGGTTAACAGCTACGGGATTCATTGGCTTGTGACATTGATTCTCAGTTGCGCAATTATTGGCCATGCTAGCGCACCAAGGCAACCGGGTTTCGACCGGTGACGGCTTTTGGCCACCCTTGCCGGAGCTGCATTTGCATTGAATGAGGGCCCTGGCTGCATTAAACAGATACAAATAAGTGCATCAGGCCGCCTACCGGGGTAACGTTCGGCCTGGGGCCGTCCCTATGATGACGGCATGCAAGCACATGACAGGAGACAGATGTGCTCGATCGCTTGGGAATCAGAAGCCGGGTCCTGCTGTTGGCCCTGCTGCCCGCCGGCCTGATGGCGCTGGTGCTGGGGAGTTATTTCACCTGGCTGCAGCAGAACGAGCTGCGCACCCAGCTGTTCCAGCGCGGCAAGATGCTCGCCGAACAGTTGGCCCCGCTGGCGGCGCCAGCCCTCGCCCACCCGGCCCAAGCCCAGCTCGAACGGATCGCCGCCCAGGCCTTGGAGCAAACCGACGTGCGCGCCGTGGCATTCCTCGCCCCAGACCGCACGCGCCTGGCCCATGCCGGCCCCAGCATGCTCAACCTGGCCCCCACCGGTGGCACCGGCACCCAGTTGCTGCAGCGCACCGGCAACGATGCCACCCGTTACCTCATGCCGGTGTTCGGCCATCACCGCGACCTGGCCACCGAGGCCGTGCCCGCCGAGGCCGAGCGCCTGCTGGGCTGGGTGGAAATCGAGCTGTCCCACGACGGCACCTTGCTGCGCGGCTACCGCAGCCTGTTCACCAGCGTGCTGCTGATCCTAGGCTGCCTGGCGCTTACCGTACTGCTCGCCTTGCGCATGAGCCGCACCATCAACGACCCGATCAACCGCATCAAGCACGCCGTCACCCAACTGAAGGACGGCAACCTGGAAGAGCGCCTGCCGGCGATGGGCAGCCACGAGTTGGACGAGCTCGCCGCCGGCATCAACCGCATGGCCGAGACCCTGCACAATGCCCATGAAGAGCTGCAGCACAGCATCGACCAGGCCACCGAGGACGTGCGCCAGAACCTGGAAACCATCGAGATCCAGAACATCGAGCTGGACATGGCGCGCAAGGAGGCCCTGGAGGCCAGCCGTATCAAGTCCGAATTCCTGGCCAATATGAGCCATGAGATCCGCACGCCGCTCAATGGCATCCTCGGCTTTACCCACCTGCTGCAACGCAGCGAGCTGACGCCGCGCCAGCTCGACTACCTGAACACCATCGAAAAGTCCGCCGACAACCTGTTGGGGATCATCAACGAGATCCTCGACTTCTCCAAGATCGAGGCAGGCAAGCTGGTGCTCGACAGCATCCCCTTCAACCTGCGCGACCTGATCCAGGACACCCTGACCATCCTCGCGCCGGCCGCCCATGCCAAGCAGCTGGAGCTGCTCAGCCTGGTCTATCGCGACACGCCCCTGTCGCTGGTCGGTGACCCGCTGCGGCTCAAGCAGATCCTCACCAACCTGGTGAGCAACGCGATCAAGTTCACCCGCGAAGGTACCATCGTGGTGCGGGCCATGCTCGAGGACGAGCAGGAAGACAACGTGCAGCTTCGCATCAGTGTGCAGGACACCGGCATCGGCCTGTCGCCCCAGGACGTGCGCACCCTGTTCCAGGCCTTCAGCCAGGCCGACAACTCGTTGTCGCGCCAACCCGGCGGCACCGGCCTTGGGTTGGTGATTTCCAAGCGTCTGATCGAACAGATGGGCGGTGAGATCGGCGTCGACAGCACGCCGGGCGAAGGCTCGCAGTTCTGGATCAGCCTGAGCCTGCCCCGGGCCCATGACGATGCCGGGGAGCAGCCCTTGCAGCCGCTGCTCGGCCGCCGCGCGGCTATCGTCGATGGTCACGAGCTGGCACGCCAGGCGCTGGAGCATCAACTGGAGGACTGTGGCCTGAACGTCAGCCTGTTCGCCTCCTTCGACCAACTGCTGCAAGGCGTCCAGGCGGCCGCCCAGGCAGGCCAGCCGTTCGACTTCGCCGTGCTCGGGGCCAACCTGGGCAGCCTCTCGCCAGAGCAGCTTGGCCACTACCACCAGCAACTGGAACGCCTCGACTGCCTGTGCGTAGTGCTGTGTCCGACCACCGAACACGCGCTGTACCACCCCTACCTGCCCAACGGCCATGGCCAGTTGCTGTCCAAGCCGGCCTGCACGCGCAAGCTGCGCCGCCTGCTGCTGGAACTGGTGCAGCCGCGCCGGCCGCTGGCCGAGCCGCGCGGCGCTGGCAACCCGCGGGCGCCGAAGATCCTCTGCGTGGACGACAACCCGGCCAACCTGTTGCTGGTGCAGACCTTGCTCGAAGGCCTGGGCGCCGACGTGCTGGCGCTGGACAACGGCTTCGCGGCGGTGCAGGCCGTGCAGAGCGAGCCCTTCGACCTGGTGCTGATGGATGTGCAGATGCCCGGCATGGACGGCCGCGCCTGCACCGAGCAAATTCGCCTCTGGGAAGCCAGCCAGAGCGGCAACCCGCTGCCTATCGTCGCCCTCACCGCCCACGCCATGGCCAACGAGAAACGCGCCCTGCTGCACAGCGGCATGGACGACTACCTGACCAAGCCGATCAGCGAGCGTCAACTGGCCCAGGTGGTGATGAAGTGGACCGGGCTGAGCCTGGCCCCGCAGCAACAGGAACGCGGTGACGAGCGCCTGCCCGACAGCACCGAGCTGAAGGTGCTCGACCCTGACGAAGGGCTGCGCCTGGCAGCGGGCAAGCCGGACCTGGCCGCCGACATGCTGGCCATGCTGTTGGCTTCGCTGGAGACCGACCGCGACTCGATCCGCAACGCCCGCGAGCGCGGCGACCGCATGGCGATGATCGAGCGGGTGCACCGGCTCAATGGCGCCTCGCGCTACTGTGGCGTGCCTCAACTGCGTGCCGCCTGCCAGCGCAGCGAGACCCTGCTCAAGCAGGACAGCCCCCAGGCCCAGCAGGCCCTGGATGAGCTGGAACGAGCCATTACCCGGCTGGCGGCCCAGGCGCGACTGAGCGCCTGAACTCAGGGCCCGATCCCAGGCAAGGGCCTTATCCAAAAGGCCGCCCTGGATCAACGCCCATGGTCTCCAACTGGCTACACTGGGCGCAACACGAAACCTAGAGGTGCCCCCATGCGCGTCCTGTTGTTCAGCAGCCAGCACTATGACCAGGAAAGCTTCGACCGGGCTGCTGGAAACCACGGCCTGGAGCTGCATTACCAGTCAGCCCGCCTGACCTTGGATACCGCCCCGCTGGCCGACAACTTCGCGGTGGTCTGTGCCTTCATCAATGACGAGTTGGACGCGCCAGTGCTCGAACGCCTGGCCGCGGGCGGTACTCGGCTGATCGCCCTGCGCTCGGCCGGCTACAACCATGTCGACCTGGCCACCGCCCGGCGCCTGGGCCTGGCGGTGGTGCGGGTGCCCGCCTATTCCCCCCACGCCGTGGCCGAACATGCCGTGGCCTTGATCCTGGCGCTCAACCGCCGCCTGCACCGGGCCTACAACCGCACCCGCGAAGGTGACTTCACCCTGCACGGGTTGACGGGCTTCGACCTGCACGGCAAGACCGTGGGGGTGATCGGCACCGGCCAGATCGGCGAGGCCTTCGCCCGCATCATGGCAGGGTTCGGCTGCCAACTGCTCGCCTACGACCCGACGCCCAACCCGGCGCTGCTGGCCCTGGGTGCGCGTTACCTGGCACTGCCCGAACTGCTGCGCCAAGCGCGGATCATCAGCCTGCACTGCCCGCTGACCGAGCAGACTCGCCACCTGATCAATGCGCAAAGCCTGGCACACCTGCAACCCGGCGCCATGCTGATCAACACCGGGCGCGGCGCGCTGGTCGACACCCCGGCCCTGATCGACGCGCTCAAGAGCGGCCAGCTGGGCTACCTGGGCCTGGACGTCTACGAAGAGGAGGCTCAGCTGTTCTTCGAGGACCGCTCCGACCTGCCGCTGCAAGATGACGTGCTGGCCCGGCTGCTGACCTTCCCCAACGTGATCGTCACCGCGCACCAGGCGTTTCTCACCCGCGAAGCCCTGGATGCCATCGCCGCCACCACCCTGGACAATATCGTCCGCTGGGCGGCAGGCGATGCGCAGAATCTGGTCATGGGTTAGTGCTAGGATACGCGGCAATTCTGGAGGACCCATGGTCGAACACGATTTCCGCTACACCCTATTCAACCCGCAACACACGCTGATCGAATGCCGCGCCCTGGTGCCCGGCCGCTACCAAGTGACCGGCAACGGTGGCTCGATGCACAAGGACGATGTCCTGCTGGTGACGCTCAAGGGCAGCAAGGATTTGTCCATGCGCCTGACCGTGGAAAGCGTGCGCCACCTGATCAACCCTCGCGGCCAGTGGGTCGCCGTGGCCAGCGGCCCGGTGTTCAACGAACTGGAGATCCTCACCTGGCAGGTCAAGTGCGACGCATGCCAGGCCGAGCTGGACTTCGAGTTCGCCGTGGACGCCAAGCTCGGCAAGAAGGCTCGCCAGCCGGCCGCCAGCGCCCGTATCGCCGAACTGGGCTGGAGCAGCCAGGGCGAACGGCACCTGTGCCCCGCTTGCCAGGAGAGCGCGCAGTGAAACACCTGTTGAGCGCCGTGCTGGCTGCCAGCGCACTGGTGGGTTGTGCTTCCGAGCCTTCGCCCTTGCAGCAGGAGCGCGGCTATGTGCTGGAATGGATCGGCGAACGCCCGTTGATCGACTATAGCCACCTGACCCTGATTCTGGGCGAGGATGGCCGCGCCTATGGCAATGCCGGCTGCAACCACTGGTTCGCGCCCTATACCCTGGAAGGCGATCGCATCAGCTTCGGCAAAGTCGGCAAGACCCGCAAACTGTGCGCACCGGCGCTGATGGACCAGGAAAAACGCTTCCTGCAGGCACTGGAGACCGTGCAACGCTGGGACGTCTCGCCGATCGAGCAGATCCGCTTCTGGCCGGCCGAGGGCAAGCCGCTGCGGTTCTGGCCTGAGGAAGGCTGAAACAAGGGGGGCGCTTGGGACTGCTACACAGCCCATCGCCGGCAAGCCGGCTCCCACAGGGACAGTGCTGTCCTCAAGGCTGACGCGTTACTTGTGGGAGCCGGCTTGCCGGCGATGGGCGTGCAGCGCCCCGCGTCCTGAACTGACAGCCATTAAGCGCCGCCCTTGAGCGCCTTGATCTTGGCTTGCAGCCCTTCGAGCGTCTGCTCGCCCATCAACTGTTCACGCACCTTGCCCTGGTCGTCGATGATGTAGGTCACCGGCAGCGCCTCGCTGCGCGGCAGCTCGTAGCGCTCGGCCGGGTCCTGGGCGAGCACGGTGAAGGCGATGCCGAGGGTTTCGGCCGCCTGCTTGAGGTCCTGCCCCTGCAGCCCGTCGAAGTTCACCCCCACCACCTTGATGCCCTGGGCTTCCCACTGCTTGGCCGCTGCATTGAGTTCGGGGATTTCCGTACGGCACGGGCCGCACCACTCGGCCCAGTAGTTGAGCACTACCCAGTGCCCGTCGATCTGCTCGGCCTTTACCGTATTACCGTGCTGGTCCACGCCGTAATCCGCACCGCAACCGCCGAGCAACAGGCTCGCGGTGATGGCCAATAGGGCTGCCAAACGCCTTGCCATGGGTCAATCCTTCTAGAAGATTCAAGCAAACTACACAGTCGCTGCGGTTAGAATAGCCGCCACACCCAGCTGGATGCGACCCGTCATGACTGATCTGACCCTCTATCATAACCCGCGCTGCTCGAAATCCCGCGGCGCCCTGGAACTGCTCGAAGCGCGCGGCCTGGCCCCGGCCATCGTGCGCTACCTGGAAACCCCGCCGGACACCGCCACGCTCAAGGCTCTGCTCGGCAAGCTGGGCATCGCCCCACGCCAACTGCTGCGCACCGGCGAGGACGAATACAAGGCCCTGGACCTGGCCAACCCAGCACTGACCGACGCGCAACTGATCGAGGCCATGGCCCAGCACCCAAAACTGATCGAACGGCCGATCCTGGTCGTCGGCGACAAGGCCGTGATCGGCCGTCCGCCTGAGAAAGTGCTGGAGATCCTGCCGTGAGCGAGCCCTACGTCCTGGTCCTCTACTACAGTCGCCATGGTTCGACCAGCGAGATGGCCCGGCACATCGCCCGAGGCGTCGAGATGGCCGGCCTGGAGGCGCGCCTGCGCACCGTGCCGGCGATCTCCACCGAGTGCGAAGCCGTGGCGCCGGACATCCCGGCCAGTGGCGCACTCTATGCCACCCTCGACGACCTGCGCCATTGCTCAGGCCTGGCCCTGGGCAGCCCGACCCGCTTCGGCAACATGGCCGCGCCGCTGAAGTACTTCCTCGACGGCACCAGCAGCCTGTGGTTGGGCGGCGAACTGGTCGGCAAGCCGGCAGCGGTGTTCACCTCCACCGCCAGCCTGCACGGCGGCCAGGAAACCACCCTGCTGTCGATGATGCTGCCACTGATGCACCACGGCATGCTGGTGCTGGGCCTGCCCTACAGCGAGTCGGCGCTGCTCGAGACCCGCGGCGGCGGTACGCCCTATGGCGCCAGCCACCATGCCGGGGCCGACGGCAAGCGCGAGCTGGACCCGCACGAAATCGCCCTGTGCCGTGCCCTCGGCCAACGCCTGGCGAATACCGCCAAGGCACTGGGGGGCGAACGTGGCTAAAAAGCCGAAGGTGTTGCCGCCGCTGGAATGGCTGGCACCGCGCCTGCGCCTGGCCCGGGCATCGAGCCTGGCGTTCTTCTTCGGCCTGATCGCCCTGCTGGTGGTGAACAATCTGTGGTTCGCCGACCTGCACGGGGCGCGGGTCGAGGTGATCCTGGCGATCGAACTGGTGCCGCTGCTCGTGCTGCTGCCTGGCATGCTGATGGGCGGCGCCCGGGCCCATGCCTGGACCTGCTTCGTGGTGAATCTCTATTTCATCAAGGGCGTGCTGGCAGCGTTCGACCCGGCGCGAGCGGTGTTCGGCTGGGTCGAGGTGTTGGTGAGCCTGGGGTTGTTCGTCAGTGCGCTGCTGTATGTGCGCTGGAAGTTCCAGCATGAGCGGCGCCTGGCGGGCGAAGGGCGTTGAGGCATCTGGGCTGCTGCGCAGCCCAATCGCGGGACAAGCCCGCTCTCATAGAACAACGCATAACTATTTGATTTTGCAGACCCTGTGGGAGCGGGCTTGCCCCGCACGGTCTCAATGGTTGACGGTATGCGCCAACATCACCGACAACTGGCACAGCGGTCGCCCGCTTTCTGCATGCCACTGGTTGAAGGCCTGTTGCACCAATGCCAGGTCGCGCTGGCTGGTCGGCGGCTTGTCGATCACTTTCTGCGCAATCAACGCCGCGCTCATGTCATCGGTGGGGATGAAAGTGTCCTTGCCGACCATGCGCAGGAAGCGTGGCGCAGAGAGTCCACCCAGCTGGTTGCCATGCTTGGCCAGGTACTTCCACAACCCGACGATGTCGGTCACCGGCCAGTCGGCGATGAATGCGCCGAAACTGCCGTGCGCCTTCTCGATATCGAGAATCATCTGTGCATTGCGCGGCACGCTCTTGAGCTTGCCCAGATGGCGGATGATCCGTTCGTCCTGCATCAGCCGCTCCAGATGCTCGGCGCCCATCAGCACCACCTTCTGCGGCTCGAAGCCGAAGAACACCTGCTCGAACGCCGGCCACTTGGCGTCCACCAGGCTGTGCTTGAGCCCGGCGCGGAACACGCGCAGGGCCAGCGTCGACAGGTAGCGGTCATCGCCGATGTCGCGCAGCTGGGCTGAGGTGCGCGGCTGCGGCAGGAACGCTTCGAGGGCTTGGGCGGAGCCGAAGCGGTTCAGGCAGTACTCATGCAGCCACTGGTAGTCGCGCATGGGCTCAGATGTTCAGCACGTCGAGAAAGCGCGGGGTGGCGTTCTCGTCGATCTTCAGGCTGGTGAAGTCGAACAGGTTGCGGTCAGCCAGCTGCGACGGCGCCACGTTCTGCAGGGCACGGAAGATGCTCTCGGTACGGCCGGGGTGCTTGCGCTCCCATTCCACCAGCATGTCTTTGACCACCTGGCGCTGCAGGTTTTCCTGGGAGCCACACAGGTTGCACGGGATGATCGGGAATGCCTTCATGTCCGAGTAGGCCTGGATGTCCTTCTCGCTGCAGTAGGCCAGCGGGCGAATGACCACGTTGCGGCCGTCGTCGGCGCGCAGCTTCGGCGGCATGCCCTTGAGCGAGCCGTTGAAGAACATGTTGAGGAAGAAGGTCTCGACGATGTCGTCGCGATGGTGCCCCAGGGCCATCTTGGTCGCGCCGATCTCGTCGGCGAAGGTGTAGAGCGTGCCGCGACGCAGGCGCGAGCACAGCGAGCAGGTGGTCTTGCCTTCGGGGATCAGTTCCTTGACCACCGAGTAGGTGTCCTTCTCGACGATGTGGTACTCGATGCCCAGGGTCTCGAGGTAGGCCGGCAGCACGTGCTCGGGGAAGCCCGGCTGCTTTTGGTCCATGTTCACCGCGACGATCTCGAACGTGATCGGCGCCACCTTCTGCAGGTGCAACAGAACGTCGAGCATGGTGTAGCTGTCCTTGCCGCCGGACAGGCAGACCATGACCTTGTCGCCATCCTCGATCATGTTGTAGTCGGTGATGGCTTCGCCGGCGAGACGACGCAGGCGTTTTTGCAGTTTGTTCTGGTTGACCGAGAGGGTGCCCATAGCGCTTGGATCCGCGAGGTGTGACAAAAGCGGGCTATTTTACGCACAAACCGAGCACAGGCGTAGGCCATTCCGATAAAGAATCAAGGGCGCGCCTGACAGCGCAATTTGCTCTAAAAAGCCGGTTTTTTGCTGGCAACGGCTTCCTATACTGCCTGATAAGGCCACACGACCGCTTGCATCGGTGTCCAGGGCCTCGGGCCGCAAGCGCTCCATTTGGGGGGCGTTTGACAACGACGATAGGAGTGACCGGCATGATCCATCACGTTCTGGGGCTGTTTACCCACCCTGACCAGGAGTGGAAGGAGATCCGTGGCGAGGACGAAAGCATCAGCCACATGTACCTGACCCATACGCTGATACTGGCAGCGATCCCTGCCGTGTCGGCCTTCATCGGCACCACCCAGGTCGGCTGGGTCATCGGCGATCGACCGGCGGTGATGCTGACCATGGAAAGCGCGCTATGGATGAGCATCATGTCCTACCTGGCGATGCTCGCCGGGGTCGCGGTCATGGGCGCCTTCATCCATTGGATGGCCCGCACCTACGATGCCACGCCGTCCATGGCACAGTGCGTGGCCTTTGCCACCTATACCGCCACCCCGCTGTTCATCGGCGGCCTGGCGGCGCTCTACCCGCACCTCTGGCTAGGCATGCTGGTGGGCACGGCGGCCATCTGCTACACGGTCTACCTGCTCTACGTCGGCTTGCCGACCTTCATGAACATCCCCACCGACGAAGGCTTCCTGTTCTCCAGCTCCGTGCTGGCGGTGGGCCTGGTGGTGCTGGTGGCGATCATGGCCGCCACGGTGATCATCTGGGGGCTGGGTGTGGGGCCTGTCTATACCAACTAGATCCACCGCGACACGGGAGCATCACCTGGGGCCGCCATCGAGGCGGCCCCAGGCTGTGCGCTGACCGGTGGCTCGGCAGGCACGGAGCGCTTGCGGCATAATGGCCCGGCCAGGAGAACCACCCCGCCATGCCCGAGCTGCTCAAACAACGCGTCGAAACCTGTTACCAGCAAGCCGAAGCCTTCTTCAAACGCCCCTTCCCCCGCCCGGAAGTCAGCTTCAAGCTGCGCGGCCAGAAGGCCGGTGTCGCCCATCTGCACGAGAACCTGCTGCGCTTCAACCTGCAGCTGTACCGCGAGAACCAGGAAGACTTCCTGCGCCAGACCGTGGCCCATGAGGTCGCGCACCTGGTCGCGCACCAGTTGTTCGGCGACCGTATCCAGGCCCATGGCGAGGAATGGCAGTTGATCATGCGCGGGGTCTACGAGCTGCCACCCAATCGTTGCCACAACTATGAGGTTCAGCGGCGGGTGGTGACGCGCTACATCTACCGTTGCCCGTGCCCGGAAAGCGATTTCCCGTTCACGGCCCAGCGGCACAAGCTGGTGCGCCAGGGGCGACGCTACTTGTGCCGGCGGTGCAGGGAGATTTTAGTGTACAGCGGCGAAACCCGCGTCGAATGAAGTACCGCTATCGCGGGACAAGCCCGCTCCCACAGGTGCCCCGCTGCTCTGTCATTCAGCGAGGGACCTGTGGGAGCGGGCTTGCCCCGCGATAGGGCCGGCACAGACACCATAGGCATAAAGAAGGTTAATGCCTGTGGGTCGCTGCGCGCCCATCGCCGGCAAGCCGGCTCCCACAAGGACAGTGCTGCCCTCAAGGCTGACACGTCACTTGTGGGAGCCGGCTTGCCGGCGATGGGCTGCATAGCAGCCCTAATGAATCAACGCGCCGGGCCTTCGGCCACACCCAGGTCGTCGACCGGGCGGGCGTCGGCCAGCGGCGCGCCGCCGGAGGCCAGCTCGGCCTGCAGCTGGTCGGTATCCAGTTCATTGACCCACTTGGCCACGACCACGGTGGCCACGGCGTTGCCGATCAGGTTGGTCAGGGCTCGGGCTTCGGACATGAAGCGGTCGATACCCAGGATCAGCGCCAAGCCCGCAACCGGCAGGTGGCCCACCGCCGACAAGGTGGCAGCCAACACGATGAACCCGGAACCGGTGACGCCTGCAGCGCCCTTGGAGGCAATCAGCAGCACCAGCAGCAGGGTGATCTGGTGGGTGATATCCATGGTGGTGTCGGTCGCCTGGGCGATGAACACCGCGGCCATGGTCAGGTAGATCGAGGTGCCGTCCAGGTTGAACGAGTAGCCGGTCGGGATCACCAGGCCCACCACGGACTTCTTGGCACCCAGGCGCTCCATCTTGGCCAGCATGCGTGGCAGCGCCGACTCCGAGGAGGATGTGCCGAGCACGATCATCAGCTCTTCACGGATGTAGCGGATCAGCTTGAGTACGCTGAAGCCGTGGAAGCGGCAGATGCTGCCCAGCACCACCAGAATGAACAGCAGGCAGGTGACATAGAAGCAGATCATCAGGTAGCTCAGCTGCACCAGCGAGCCCACGCCGTACTGGCCGATGGTGAAGGCCATGGCGCCGAAGGCACCGACCGGAGCCAGCTTCATGATCATGTTGATGATGTTGAACATCACATGGGCGAAGCGGTCGATCAGGTCCAGCACCGGCTTGCCGTAGCTGCCCAGGCGGTGCAGGGCGAAGCCGAACAGCACGGAGAACATCAGCACCTGCAGGATGTCGCCATTGGCGAAGGCGCCGACCACGGTGTTGGGGATGATGTTGAGCAGGAAGCCGACGGTGGTCTGCTGTGCGCCGGCGGCGGCATAGGCGGCCACACTGCTGGCATTCAGAGTGCTGACGTCGACGTGCATGCCGGCGCCCGGCTGGACCACGTTGACCACCACCAGGCCGATGATCAGGGCGATGGTGGAGACGATTTCGAAGTACAGGAGCGCGTAGCCGCCGGTCTTGCCGACCGACTTCATGCTCTGCATGCCAGCGATGCCGCTGACGACGGTGCAGAAGATGATCGGGGCGATGACCATCTTGATCAGTTTGACGAATCCGTCACCCAGAGGTTTGAGGGCGACGCCGGTTTCCGGGTAGTAGTGACCGAGCAGGATACCGATGGTGATGGCGACCAACACCTGGATATACAGCGATTTGTACAGCGGCTGACGTGTCGTCATGGCTCATTTTCCTCAAGTGTGCCAGGCCCACCCTTCCCAGGGTGTCGGGGCACCTAAAGCGCGAACCCTCCTGCACCTGGAGGGATTTGTCGTTGTGGTCGAGCTGCCTGGGCAGGCCGATGCCAGGTTAATAGCAAGGCCGATGCCAATGTGCTCACAATGGGTGCAAGGCCCGTGTTTCAGGGCTTTTCTTGCCCAAAGGTTGGGCAGTCACGCAGGAGGGAGTTGGCGGATTTCCGCCCGCAGGCAGGCTTGGAACGAGGGAGATGGCGGGAATCCGCCCGGCTGGTGTTGAGTTCATCGCGGGACCAGCCCGCTCAGGGGCACTGTCAACCTTGGGAGCGGGGGCCGGCTCGCCCCGCGATGCTGACAACGCTCAGTCCAGGTGGAAGACGATTCGAAAGGCCGCGCCGCCCAAGGGCGAGTCGTCCAGGCTCAGCTCGGCGTCGTAGCTGTCGATGATGTCCTTGACCACCGCAAGACCAATGCCCTGCCCTGGGTGCTGGCGATCGAGCCGCTCGCCACGCTGCAGAATGCGTTCGCGCTGGTCGGCCGGCACTCCGGGGCCATCGTCCTCGACGCACAGCGCCAGTTGCCCAGGTGCCTGCTGCAAGCTCACCCGCACCTGGCCGAGGCTCAAGCGGTAGGCGTTTTCCAGCAGGTTGCCGAACAACTCCAGCGCAGCGCCCTGCTCCATCGGCAGCCAGGCACGCTCGGGAACGTCCAAAGTGACCGCCACGCGCTTGTCGCGGTAGACCTTGTCCAACGTGCTGCACAGGCTGTCGAGCACCGGCCGCAGTTGCACCCGGTGACGCACCAGGCCGCTCTTGCGCAGGCTGGCACGCTGCAGCTGGTAATCGATCTGCTGGCTCATTCGCTCGATCTGGCTTTGCAGCACCCGCGCCTGCTCGCGCTCGCTGTTGCCCTGCCCGAGGCTTTCGCCGACCCCTTGCAGCACCGCAAGCGGGGTCTTGAGGCTGTGCGCCAGGTCATCCAGCGAGTCGCGATAACGTTGGCGCTGCTCGCGCTCACTGCGCAGCAGGCGGTTGAGCGAGCCGGTCAGGCGCAGCAGCTCGCGGGGGTGTTCGCGGCTCAGGCCATCGCGCGCGCCCGCCTCCACTTCGTCCAGCTCCACGCTCAGCCGGCGCAGCGAGCGCAGCCCCCAGGTCAGGCCGGCCCAGAGCAACAGCATGAGCACCAGCAATGCGGCACCAAAGCCCAGGTAGAGTTTTTCCTGCAGGCCATCGAGGGTGTGCTGGTAGTCGCGCACCGGTTGCAGGGCGACGATGCTGTAGGCCGCGCTCTTGCCGCCGAGCAGCTTGATCTCCACGTCGTAGACGAAGTATTCCTCGCCATCGTCCTGGCGGATGCGGTCGAACTCGTTACCGCGCCCGTCATAGCGCGGGTGGTAGTTGATGTGTTGCTCGGAGGTGGCGCGTGAGCGCCATACCAGGTTGCCGTCACGGTCGAAGATATAGCCGCGCAAGCCGGTATAGGGCAGGTTGTAGCGCTCGTCAGGCAGCAGCTCGGGCATCTGCAACTGGCCATGCTCGATGCGCGCCGCGGAAATCAAGGTGGTGACATCCGAAGCCAGGCGCTGCTCGATCGACTCCTGCAAGGCCAGGCTGAAGGCCTTCTGCAAGGCCGGCAGCAGCGCCAGCATGAACAGCAGGGCCAGCAGCGCCGCCGCCAGCATCAGGCGCAGGCGCAGCGAACGGATCATCGGCAGCGCTCGGTGAACAGGTAGCCCAGGCCGCGCACCGTATCGATGGGCTTGAAGCCTCGGTCGCCCTCGAGCTTGCGCCGCAGGCGGCCGACCAGCACTTCGATGACGTTGGGGTCGCGCTCTTCGTCATCGGGGTAGAGCTGTTCCATCAGCCGGTCCTTGGCCACCACCTGCTGGTGATGACGCATGAGGTATTCGAGGATGCGGTATTCGTAGGCGGTCAGGGCCAGGGGGTGCTCATCCAGCGTCGCCTGCTTGCGGTTGAGGTCCAGCACCAGCGGGCCGGCGGCGATGGTCCACTGGGTGAAGCCGCTGGAACGTCGTAGCAAGGCGTTGAGACGCGCCTCCAGTTCCTCGAACTGGAATGGCTTGACCACATAGTCGTCGGCGCCGGCGGCCAGGCCCTCGACCTTGTCCTGCCAGTTGCCGCGCGCGGTGAGGATCAGGATCGGGAGACGCTTGCCCTGGCTGCGCAGCTGGCGGATCAGGTCCAGCCCGCTCATGCCCGGCAGGCCCAGGTCGACCACGGCCAAATCGTGGTTGTATTGCTCGGCCTGGTACAGCGCTTCCTCGGCATTGGCCACCGCCTCGACCACGTGCCCGCTTTCGCTCAGGCGCGTGTACAGGTGATGACGCAGCAGCGCTTCGTCCTCGACCACCAGCAATTTCATGTCACTCTCCTTGCTTCATTGCCTGTCAGCCCCTATCGCAAGACAAGCCCGCCCCCACAGGTCTTGTGAGAGCGGGCTTGCCCCGCGATAGGGCCGGCACAGCATACCAGTGAATGTCCGGCCCCCTGCCAGATCAGAAGCTGTAGTTAGCCGACAGGTAAGTCTGGGCGCTGCTGGTCAGGCGCAGGGCGCCGGCCTTGGCTGCGCCGTGCCCGGCCAGCTCGGTGCTGGCATTGCTGCGCAGGTAACGGTAGCCCAGCTCCACCGAGGCATTGTCGGTGATTTGCTGCAGCACGCCGGCCTGCAGGCCCACGGCGTAACCCAGGTCGGTGTCGCGGCTGTAGCCGGTGGATTCCTGGGTCAGCTTGGTCAGGCCCAGGCTGGCGCCACCGAACAGTTTGGTGGTATCGCCTACCGGCAGGAACCGGTCATAGCTGCCGAGCAGGTTTTCCTGGCGCAGCTTGATGCCGCTGTGGTCACCCGAGACGTTGTCGTAGGTCATGTAGTAGCGGGCGTCGTCGTTGATCTTGCCCAGGCGCACGCCCCAGGTACCGTCCTTGCCGATGATGCCGTCGGTATTCAGGTGCTCGGTATTGCGTTGCAGCAAGCCGGACTTGCGTACTTTATCGCTGGTCTGGCCGTAGGTCAGGCTGGCGAAGGTGTCGTCGGCGGCCTGGGCGGTGAGGCTGGCGGCGCAAACGGCCATGGCGACCATCAGGGTGTTGAGTGCTTTCATGGGTTTGGTACTCCAGTTGGATGCGTTGTTTCGGTCTGGGGGCTAGAGTAGGGAGGACGCCCTGAACCGCCGCTGAACCCTGGCTGAACCCTGGCTGAACGAGCCCGCCCTTTACCGAAAAGGAGGTACCGACCATGCGTTCCCTGCTTGCCCTGGCCTTGTTATGCAGCACCACCCTCGCGCAGGCGGCTGTGCAGACCCGTGAAATCCCTTACCAGGATGCCGAAGGCCAGCGCCTGGTGGGCTACTACGCCTATGACGATGCCCTCGATGGCAAGCGCCCGGGTATCGTCGTGGTGCATGAATGGTGGGGCCTGAACGACTATGCCAAGCGCCGTGCCCGGGACCTCGCCGCCCTCGGCTACAGCGCCCTGGCCATCGACATGTATGGCAATGGCAAGAACACCGAGCATCCCCAGGACGCCCAGGCCTTCATGGCGACCGCGATGAAAGACCCCAAGGCGGCCGCCAAGCGTTTCGATGCCGGCCTTGAACTGCTCCAGCTACAGCCTTACACCGACAAGGACAAGCTCGGCGCCGTCGGCTACTGCTTCGGTGGCAAGGTCGTGCTCGATGCCGCACGGCGCGGCGAGCCTCTTGCCGGCGTGGTGAGCTTCCATGGCGCACTGGCCACCCAGACGCCTGCCACACCCGGCAGCGTCAAGGCCAAGGTGCTGGTCGAGCACGGCGCGGCCGACAGCATGGTCACCGAGCAGCAGGTGGAAGCATTCAAGAAGGAAATGGATGCGGCGGGGGCCAGTTTCGAGTTCGTCAGCATTCCAGGGGCCAAGCATGGGTTCACCAACCCCGATGCCGATCGCTTGAGCCATGGCGGGCATGGTGGGCCGGATATCGGCTACAGCAAGGCGGCCGACGAGAGTTCGTGGGCGGATATGCAGGCGTTTTTCCAAAAAGTGTTCGATTGAGGATTACCGGGGCCGCGTCGCGGCCCCAAAATGACCGAGCGCTGGCACAATAGCCGCCATGACCAGACTTCCTACCTGCTGCACCCCACCCCAGCACCACTGGCCCCTGCCCCGCCCAGTCCCAGGCGCGGTGCTGGTCAGTTGTACCTTCGACCCCAGCCGCCTGGCCGTGGACGACTTCCAGCGCGCCGATGTCGAGCAGAGCGCCAGCCTGCAACGCTCGGTGGCCAAGCGCCAGGCCGAATACCTGGCCGGCCGAGTCTGCGCCCGCACCGCGCTGCAGCAACTGGACGGGCGTGACTACGTGCCGGGTACCCATGAAGACCGCTCGCCGATCTGGCCGACCGGCATCCACGGCTCGATCACCCATGGCAAGGGCTGGGCGGCGGCGGTGGTGGCCGCCGACGGCGATATTCAGGGCCTGGGCCTGGACCAGGAGACCCTGCTCGATGACGCGCGCGCCGACCGGCTGGCGGGGGAAATCCTCACCCCGCCGGAGCTGCAGCGCCTGGATCGCAACCAGCTCGGCCTGGCCGTTACCTTGACCTTCTCGCTCAAGGAAAGCCTGTTCAAGGCGCTCTACCCCCTGACCCGGCAACGTTTCTATTTCGAACACGCTGAACTGCTGGAATGGTCCAACGACGGGCAGGCCCGGCTGCGCCTGCTTACCGACTTGTCGGCTCAGTGGCGCAGTGGTCGAGAGCTCGAAGGCCAGTTCAGCGTTCGCGATGGCGCCTTGCTCAGCCTGATCAGCGTATAGGGTTCAGGATAGCGCCCGGGTGCTGGGCCAGCTAAGACTGAAACACGCCCCGCCCAGCGTCTGGCTGCGCCCCACCATCGCCCGCCCGCCATGCCAGTAGATGATCCGGCGCACGATCGACAGGCCCAGGCCATGTCCGCCGGAGGCGCGGGTGCGGCTGTCGTCCAGGCGGGTGAACGGGGTGAAGATGCGATCCCACACGCCCTCGGGGATCCCTGGCCCGTCGTCCTCGACATCGATCCGGCAGTGCTCCTGCCCCAACTGGTAGCTCAGCCGCACTTCGCTTTCGGCGTGACGCATAGCGTTGCCCACCAGGTTCTGCAAGGCGCGATGCAGGTAGCGTGGCTCGGCCTCGACCCAGGCGCCGCCCGCCTGGCCACCCTGGCATGCGCCACGCACCACCTTGACCTCGGCGCGCAGGGGCGAGAGTTCCTGGATCACCCGCGCCAGCAAGGCATCGAGGTCCACCGCCTGGAACTTCAGCGCCGGCGTGCCCTGTTCCAGGCGGGCGTAGGTCAGCATCTCGTCGACCAGTTTGTCCAGGTCCTGGATGTCGCTGTCCATGCCGGCCAGGTGCTTGGCCCTGGCCTGCTCGGTGTCAGCGCTCTCGATCATCTCCAGGCCGAAGCGCAGGCGCGCCACGGGGGTACGCAACTCGTGGGACACGGCCCTGACCAGCTCGCGCTGCATGGTCAATGACCGCTGCAGGTGCTCGGCCATGCCGTTGAAGGCTTCGGCCAGACGCCCCACCGAGTCGGCATCGCCGGCCGGCACGCGGGTGTCCAGGCTGCCCTGGGCCAGGCGCGTGGCGGCGACTTCGAGCCCCGACAGGCGCCGCTCCAGCTGACGCACCAGCAGGTAGACCACCAGGCCGATCAGGCACAGGCCAAGGAAGGCAATGAGGATCAACAATTGTGGCGGATACGGGTTGAGCTGGTACAGCGGCCCGATCTCCAGCACCCAGGGCGACCCGGTCAACCCTGAGAAGACGCGCATCGAGTCGCCATCCTTGCCCAGCGCCATCACCGTGTCGCCTTCCTCCACCCGCCGCCGCTGGTCATCGTCCAGGCCGACCCGCTCCAGGCGTTGCAAGGCGACATTGAAACCGAAGCCTTTGCTTTCCTTCAGCTCGGCCAGGCGCCGTTGCTGCTCGGTCACCGGGTAGCGCACCAGCTCGTCCGCCAGCAGGTAGAGGGTGGCGCGAGCAAGCTGTTCGCTGACCTGCTTGACCTCGGCCACCAGCAACTGTTCTTCGTTGCCGATCTGGCGCAGCACCTGCACCGCATGGGGGCCGGTTTTTTCCACCACCACCAGCCCACGTCGCAGTCGCGCGCGCTGGCTGCCGTCGAGGGTGAAAGCCGATGCTGGCTGCACGTCCAACGGCACGCCGAGCAAACGTTCCCAGATCAACAGCGAGCGCTTGCGCTCCACCGGGTCCTGCACGGCCAGGTTGTCGGCCATCAGGCTGAACGTGCCCTGGGCCAACCGCTCGCGGTGCTGCTCGGCTCGCACCTGGTTGACCAGGTGCAGGCTGAGCACGCCGAGTATCGCCACCAGCACCAGCACGGCCAGCATGCCGCCATAGATGCGCAGGAAGATCGAATTCATGGCACCGCGGCCTGGGCGGCCTCGCCGACGAACAGGTAACCCTTGCTGCGCAAGGTTTTGATCAAGCGGGGGTGGATCGGATCGTCACCGATCTTGGGGCGGATCTTTGATATGCGCACATCGATGGAGCGGTCCTGGCCGTCGTAGCCCACGCCGCGCAGGGAGGTGAAGATCTCCTCGCGCGACAACACCCGGCCAGCGTGGCTGGCGAGCAGCCAGAGCAGGTCGAACTCGGCGCTGGTCAGGTCGATCGCCTGCTCGCCCAGCCAGGCTTCGCGCAGGCGGCTGTCGATACGCAAGGCGCCGAAGACCAGTTCCTGGCGCTTGGCTTCCGGTGCCTCGCTGCGCCGCAACAGGGCGGTGATCCGCGCCAGCAGCACGCGTGGGCGCACGGGCTTGCAGACATAGTCGTCTGCGCCCATGTCCAGGCCCTGCACCTGGTCGAGCTCGTCGCTGCGGGCGGTAAGCATGAGGATCGGGCCTGCGTACAGGCCACGCACGCGCCGGCAGATGCTCAGGCCGTCTTCGCCGGGCAGCATCAGGTCGAGGATCACCAGGTCTGGCTGGCTGTCGATGATGCGCCGCGCGGCCCGGCCACCATCACCTTCCACCGCGACCTCGTAACCGTTGGCCTGCAGGTATTCGGCAGTGAGCTCGGCCAGGCGCTGGTCGTCCTCGACGATCAAAATCCGGTTGCTGGGCTGGTCCATGAATCGCCTTTGCTGTTTATTCTTGTTCTGGAGCTGCCGGTGGGTTGGCGGTGCCGCGTAACCAAAAGGCAACAATGCCTGCCGATACTACGTGCCGCACCCCGCCCTGCCAACCATGCCAAGCCGCCTGTCGCAGGGCCTGGATCGAAGCGTGTTTCGTGATAGGGTTCGCACCCGAAAAAATCCGCGATAGGGCATCAGGACGCAGAAAAAAAGTGAAGGCCAGCTAGGACAAGGCCTACAGCGCATACCCACGGATCACACACAAAGTACGCACAAGTTATCCACAGATGCCCGCCTTGCAAAGCCCCCAAGACCGCATTATCTTGTATCCCCATCGCAGCGAACCACTAGATATTGGGTTTGGCCCATTATCGCCAACACCAGTCGGCACAGAAATTCAAGCGATTTTTCTGGCCGAACTAAACGTGGTTTCACCAGCAAACCGCTCCAGCGGAAGCATTGAGAGCAACAGCTTTGGCCCCAGCGCCAAGAGCATTTGACTTCGGCCAGGGAGCGGCAGGTTATTGCCCCTTATTCCTGAGTCTGTCCCGAAGTCGGTATACCCGAGCGGGCGGACGCGCGTGCATGTGCGTCCCCCGCTCTGGCCACCAGGCTAGTGGATGGAACGGTGGGCGCCCAAAAGGCGCCTGAACATATAGAAACTGTGGAGACACCCACCCATGCAAACCGACACAACTCGCGAGAACCCGCAGGCGAAGGTGCCGCAGGCCGCCGATTCGAACCAGGATCTGGCTGCTACCGCTCCGGGCCAACTGCGCGTGATCAAGCGCAACGGCACTGTCGTTCCCTACACCGACGACAAGATCACCGTTGCCATCACCAAGGCGTTCCTCGCAGTTGAAGGCGGCACGGCCGCTGCCTCGTCGCGCATCCATGACACCGTCGCACGCCTGACCGAGCAGGTCACGGCGACCTTCAAGCGTCGCATGCCGTCGGGTGGCACCATCCACATCGAAGAAATCCAGGACCAGGTCGAATTGGCCCTGATGCGCGCCGGCGAGCAGAAAGTCGCCCGCGACTACGTGATCTACCGCGAGCAACGTGCCAAGGAGCGCGCCACCCGCGCCCACACCGACGCTGTGGTCGAGCCGCACCCGAGCATCCGCATCACCCTGGCCGACGGCAGCCTGGCGCCGCTGGACATGGCGCGCCTGAACACCATCATCAGCGAAGCCTGCGAAGGCCTGGCCGAGGTCGACGGCGAGCTGATCCAGCGCGACACCCTGAAGAACCTGTACGACGGCGTGGCCATCAAGGACGTCAACACCGCCCTGGTAATGACCGCCCGTACCCTGGTCGAGCGCGAGCCGAACTACTCCTTCGTCACCGCCCGCCTGCTGATGGACACCCTGCGCGCCGAAGCGCTGGGCTTCCTGAACGTCGCCGACAGCGCCACCCACCACGAGATGGCCGAGCTGTATGCCAAGGCCCTGCCGGCCTACGTCGAGAAAGGCGTCGAGTTCGAGCTGCTGGACCCTGCGCTGAAGGGCTACGACCTGGAGCGCTTGGGCAAGGCCATCGACCACGAGCGTGACCAGCAATTCACCTACCTGGGCCTGCAGACCCTGTACGACCGCTACTTCATCCACAAGGATGGCGTGCGCTTCGAGCTGCCGCAGGTATTCTTCATGCGCGTGGCCATGGGCCTGGCACTGCAGGAGAAGGACAAGGAAGCCCGTGCGATCGAGTTCTACAACCTGCTGTCCTCGTTCGACTACATGGCCTCCACCCCGACCCTGTTCAACGCTGGCACCCTGCGTCCACAGCTGTCGAGCTGCTACCTGACCACCGTGCCGGACGACCTGTCGGGCATCTACAAGGCCATCCACGACAACGCCATGCTGTCGAAATTCGCCGGTGGCCTGGGCAACGACTGGACCCCTGTGCGCGCCCTGGGCTCGTACATCAAGGGCACCAACGGCAAGTCGCAGGGCGTCGTGCCGTTCCTGAAGGTGGTCAACGACACCGCCGTGGCGGTCAACCAGGGCGGCAAGCGCAAGGGCGCTGTCTGCGCCTACCTGGAAACCTGGCACCTGGACATCGAGGAATTCCTCGAGCTGCGCAAGAACACCGGTGACGACCGTCGTCGTACCCACGACATGAACACCGCCAACTGGATCCCGGACCTGTTCATGAAGCGCGTCTTCGACGACGGCAAGTGGACCCTGTTCTCGCCTTCGGAAGTGCCTGATCTGCACGATCTGACCGGCAAGGCCTTCGAAGAGCGCTACGAGTACTACGAAGCCCTGACCGAGTACAACAAGATCAAGGTGTTCAAGGTCGTCCAGGCCAAGGACCTGTGGCGCAAGATGCTGTCTATGCTGTTCGAGACCGGCCACCCGTGGCTGACCTTCAAGGACCCGTGCAACCTGCGTTCGCCGCAGCAACACGTGGGCGTTGTACACAGCTCGAACCTGTGCACCGAGATCACCCTGAACACCAACGCCGACGAAATCGCGGTGTGCAACCTGGGCTCGATCAACCTGCCGAACCACATCAATGACGGCAAGCTCGATACCGCCAAGCTGGCGCGTACCGTCAAGACCGCCGTGCGCATGCTCGACAACGTGATCGACATCAACTACTACTCGGTGCCCCAGGCGCAGAACTCGAACTTCAAGCACCGCCCGGTCGGCTTGGGCATCATGGGCTTCCAGGACGCGCTGTACCTGCAGCACATCCCGTACGGCTCGGACGCTGCAGTCGAGTTCGCCGACAAGTCGATGGAGGCCGTCAGCTACTACGCCATCCAGGCTTCCTGTGACCTGGCCGACGAGCGCGGCGCCTACCAGACCTTCGAAGGCTCGCTGTGGTCCAAGGGCATCCTGCCGCTGGACAGCCAGCAGATCCTGATCGAGGCCCGTGGCGCCAAGTACATCGACGTCAACCTGGAAGAGTCCCTGGACTGGGCCCCTGTCCGCGAGCGCGTCAAGAAAGGTATCCGCAACTCGAACATCATGGCCATCGCGCCGACCGCAACCATCGCCAACATCACCGGCGTGTCGCAGTCGATCGAGCCGACGTACCAGAACCTGTACGTCAAGTCGAACCTGTCGGGCGAGTTCACCGTGATCAACCCGTACCTGGTCCGCGACCTGAAGGCCCGCGGCCTGTGGGACTCGGTCATGATCAACGACCTGAAGTACTACGACGGCTCCGTCCAGCAGATCGAGCGCATCCCGCAAGAGTTGAAGGACCTGTACGCCACCGCGTTCGAAGTCGAGACCAAGTGGATCGTCGATGCCGCCTCCCGTCGCCAGAAGTGGATCGACCAGGCCCAGTCGCTGAACCTGTACATCGCCGGCGCCTCGGGCAAGAAGCTGGACGTGACCTACCGCATGGCCTGGTACCGTGGTCTGAAAACCACCTACTACCTCCGTGCCCTGGCTGCCACCAGCACCGAGAAGTCGACCATCAACACCGGCAAGCTCAACGCCGTTTCCAGCGGCGGCGACAGCGCCCCGGTCCAGGCAGCGGGCCCAGCCCCAGTGCCGAAGGCCTGCGCGATCGACGAGCCAGACTGCGAAGCCTGTCAGTAACACCCCATGCCGCAAGGGCGCCTTCGGGCGCCCTTTGCGGCATTTTTGTATCCGCGTCATCGAGAGGTCGTGCCCCCTGCACACCTCGTTCGCCAAGGGATAAAACAGCCAGACCCGGTGCTACCCGGCGCCGGGCCTCTATCCCAACAAGGAAGGCAATCGATGGCTCGGAAGAAAACAGCAGTACGCAAGATAGGCCGCAACGCCGAAACCGGCCGTTTCACCACGGTCGAAGAGGCGCGCCAGCATCCAAAGACGCACATCGTCGAAACACTGCGTCAACGGTGTAGCCAGTGAAATAGCGGCCAATCGCCGGCAACCCGGCTCCCACAGGTACGGTGTAAAGGCTGCACCTGTGGAAGCCGGCTCGTCGGCGATTGGCCGCCAACCTGCCTTTTGCCAAAACACCATATCCTGTGCCAACAAAATTAAACTGGCACAACATATAGGTTAGAGCTACACTTTCCCTCCGTAGAAAACGACACGAAATTCGTGAACGGAAACGCGCATTCACCGGTCGAAAAAATACAACCGTCCGCATGCTGCACGTCCCGATCCCTAGCGGATTCCGTTATAATTCGCCCCCCTCGAAAAAGGGTTCAGACAATGATCCGCTGCCTGACACAAGCCAACGTCAAGCGCTTGGCCGGCCCGCATTTCATGTCGTTGCACTACACAATTCGCATGCCCTGGCCCCTCCTCCGGGGGTTGGCCAGGCATGAACATATTCAGATGTAAACGAGAGTCAGCCTCTCGAGCTGTCCTATCGCCGTAACGGCCTTGCGTACAGGCATCACTTTCTTAAAATCCAACCGGTTGCCCCGCGCAACCCTCTAGCAGGAGCCAGGAACCATGCTGAGCTGGGACGAATTCGACAAGGAAGACGGCGAAGTCGCCGCCAAAGGCAACGCCGCTGCACAAGGCAACGCTGCTGCCGCCACCCTCGACAAGCTGGACAGCGCCGGCGACGCCGCCGCCCAGGAAGCCCGCGTAGCGACCGCCGACGACTCCGACGCCGTCAAGCGCGCCAAGGCTGCCCTGAACGAACTCGACATCGCCGAAGGCCTGGCCGAACTGGAAGGCTCTTCCGCTCGCGTGCGCGTCGACGAGAAGCGCATGATCAACTGCCGCGCCGACCTCAACCAGCTGGTGCCGTTCAAGTACGACTGGGCCTGGCAGAAGTACCTCGACGGCTGCGCCAACCACTGGATGCCGCAAGAGGTCAACATGACCGCCGACATCGCCCTGTGGAAGAGCATGGACGGCCTGACCGAGGACGAGCGCCGCATCGTGATGCGCAACCTCGGCTTCTTCTCCACCGCCGACTCCCTGGTGGCCAACAACCTGGCCCTGGCCGTGTACCGCCTGATCACCAACCCCGAATGCCGCCAGTACATCCTGCGCCAGGCGTTCGAAGAGGCGATCCACACTCACGCCTACCAGTACTGCATCGAGTCGCTGGGCATGGATGAAGGCGAGATCTTCAACATGTACCACGAGATCCCATCGGTCGCGAAGAAAGCCGCCTGGGGCCTGAAGTACACCCGCGCCATCTCCGACCCGGAATTCAACACCGGTACCGTCGAGACCGACAAGGAGCTGCTGCGCAACCTGATCGCCTACTACTGCGTCCTGGAAGGCATCTTCTTCTACTGCGGCTTCACCCAGATCCTGTCCATGGGCCGCCGCAACAAGATGACCGGCGTCGCCGAGCAGTTCCAGTACATCCTGCGTGACGAGTCCATGCACCTGAACTTCGGCATCGACGTGATCAACCAGATCAAGATCGAGAACCCACACCTGTGGGACGCCGCGATGAAGGAAGAAGCGACTCAGATGATCCTGCAGGGTACCCAGCTGGAGATCGAATACGCCCGCGACACCATGCCACGCGGTGTACTGGGCATGAACGCGGCGATGATGGAGGACTACCTCAAGTTCATCGCCAACCGCCGCCTGACCCAGATCGGCCTGAAGGAAGAGTACCCAGGAACGACCAACCCGTTCCCATGGATGAGCGAGATCATGGACTTGAAGAAGGAGAAGAACTTCTTCGAGACTCGGGTTATCGAGTATCAGACCGGTGGGGCGTTGAGCTGGGACTGATTGTCCGAGCCCGTCATGAAGAAGGCTGCCATTTGGCAGCCTTTTTTGTTTCCTTGTGGAAAGTATCCATCGTGAGACTGCTGGGGCTGCTACGCAGCCCATCGCGGCACAAGGCCGCTCCTACAGGGAACGGTGACGTCTGTGGGAGCATGGAAATACCGGCCTTATCGCGTCAGTTTCGCTGCTTGAAATACCGATACAGGCTACGCGCGGCCTCTACGACCTGAGGGACGCACGCTTGATGTTCGTCGAAGCTCATGGAGTCGAGCAGTTCGAAGTTGTCTTCCAGGCCATGCAACGAAATGGCCTTGAGCAGCCGGTCCTGTTCGGGCGGCAACTCGTCCCAGCCCGCGACCTGTGTGCCGCGCATGTAGCCGAAGCACCATTCTTCCAGAATGATCGCCGGGCCCTCCTCGCCTTCGCTCTCTTCGAACACCGGCTCGAAGTGGTCGAGATGCTCGGCCAACTCGTCAGCTCTTTGCTGGTAATAACGCAGCATCAAGGCGGTGTAGGCCTCTTCATCGGCCGGCTTCTTGAACTTGGGTACCTTGCCGCCAGAAATGGCCGGCAGCCATTGTTCGGGAAGGATGCTGATCGGGGAACTGGCCAGGGCAGTGAAGAAGCCATCGAGCTCGGCCAGGTTGAGCACGGAGAAGTCATTGCCGTAGGTGATCAGCAGGTCTTCCAGACGGTCGAATTCTTTATCGCTGAGCGCAGGGAACATGGGTTACGTCCAAAGGATATTTGGATGCACCCTAACACATGGGGGGATGGGTTGACTGGATAATGACAATCGCGGGCAAGCCCCACCAGGCCTGTGATGTACCTGTGGGAATAGGCCTGCCCGCGATCTGGGCTCAGGCGTTATACCGCCAGCGCGCGCTCACGCAGCTCCTGGTTGAGGATGCGGTCGTTTTCGCTGTAGTCCACTGGGCAGTCGATCACGTGCACGCCTGGGGTCTTGATGCAGTGCTCGAGCAGCGGCAGCAGGCCTTCGGCGCTTTCCACGCGGTGACCATTGGCACCGTAGGCTTCGGCGTATTTGACGAAGTCCGGGTTGCCGTAGTCCAGGCCGAAATCGGTGAAGCCCATGTTGGCCTGCTTCCAGCGGATCATGCCGTAACCGTCGTCACGCAGGATCACCACGGTGATGTGCATGCCCAGGCGAACCGCGGTTTCCAACTCCTGGCTATTCATCATGAAGCCGCCGTCGCCGCACACCGAGATCACCGGGCGGTCCGGGTAGACCAGGTGTGCCGCCATCGCCGACGGCAGACCTGCGCCCATGGTCGCCAAGGCGTTGTCCAGCAGCACGGTGTTGGGCTTGTGGGCCTTGTAGTTACGGGCGAACCAGATCTTGTAGATGCCGTTGTCCAGCGCGACGATGCCTTCGGACGGCAATACGCGGCGGATGTCGGCAACCAGGCGCTGCGGGTAGACTGGGAAGCGGTCGTCGTCCTTGCCTTCTGCGATCTGCGCTTCGTTGGCTTCGCGGATGGCCAGTAGGCGGGTGAAGTCCCAGTGCGAGGTGTCACCCAGGCCTTCAGCGATCTGCCAGACGGCGTTGGCGATGTCGCCGATCACTTCGATCTGCGGGAAGTACACGGCATCGACTTCGGCGGAGCGGAAGTTGACGTGGATGACTTCGGTACCGCCGCGCACCATGAAGAATGGCGGCTTCTCGATGACGTCGTGGCCGATGTTGATGATCAAGTCGGCCGCTTCGATGGCGCGGTGGACGAAATCACCGGACGACAGTGCAGCGTTGCCGAGGAAGCTAGGGTGGCGCTCGTCCACCACACCTTTACCCAGCTGGGTGGTGACGAACGGGATGCCGGTCTTGTCGATCAGTTGCTTGAGAACCTTGGCGGTCATCTTGCGGTTGGCACCGGCGCCGATTACCAGGATGGGGCTGCGGGCAGTGCGCAGTTTCTCGATGGCGGCTTCGATGGCCACGTGCTCGGCCAGCGGACGGCGGTGCAGGCTCGGCTGGATCGGCATGGCATCGGTCTGCTCGGCGGCGATGTCTTCCGGCAGCTCAAGGTGCACGGCACCCGGCTTTTCTTCTTCAGCCAGGCGGAAGGCTTCGCGCATACGGGCAGGGATGTTGTCGGCCGAGGCGAACTGGTGGGTGTACTTGGTGATGGGGTCCATCATGCCGCACACATCGATGATCTGGAAACGGCCCTGCTTGGACTTCTTGATCGGCTTCTGGCCGGTGATCATCATCATCGGCATGCCGCCCAGGTAGGCGTAGGCACTGGCGGTCACCAGGTTGGTGGCGCCGGGGCCCAGGGTCGACAGGCTGACACCGGTCTTGCCGGTCAGGCGGCCATAGGTGGCGGCCATGAAGCCTGCGGATTGCTCGTGACGGGTCAGGACCAGCTTGATCTTCGACTTGCGCAGGGATTCCAGCAGGTCGAGGTTCTCCTCGCCGGGAATGCCGAACACATACTCGACACCTTCGTTTTCCAGGCATTGCACAACGACATCGGCGGCCTTGGCCATCTTGCTTGCTACCTCAAATGATAGGACGGTGGTGAAGTCCAGGAATGCGCAGCACGGTACGCTGGCATCGCTATGTCCGCAGGTAAGGATCCGCGGAACCTAAGCCTTGACGTAGGCTGTATGCAGGAAAGTCACGTCAATTATCGGCATTAATTGTCGCAGCTGTTGGCGAGAAGATAAGCGGCGGATTGCGCAAAAGAGATTTGCTTAAGAGAAACACGGGCCCTGTAGGAGCGGCCTTGTGCCGCGAATCGGGCGCGCAGCGGCCGTAGACCCCGGGCGCGGTTATCAGACGCCGGAAAGACAAAACCCCTACCTGCTCGCGCAGATAGGGGTTTTGCGAAATGAATCTTGACGATGACCTACTCTCACATGGGGAAGCCCCACACTACCATCGGCG
>NZ_JBLUPY010000023.1:0-65293 GCF_048068215.1 Pseudomonas sp. NY15372 | reverse complement strand
CGCGCCGGCAAGCGGGCTCCCAGTGGAGCGGGGTGGGCCGGGGGGGGGGGGGCGCGGGCTTGCCGGCGATAGGGCCGGTACCGTCAATACATCATCTAACCTTTGGCGCCTGGGGCCAGCATGTTCTCCGGCCTCACCCACTGGTCGAACTGCTCGTTGGTCAGGTATTTCAGTTCCAGCGCCGCCTCACGCAGTGTCTTGCCTTCGCCATAGGCCTTCTTGGCGATCTCCGCGGCCTTGTCGTAACCAATGTGCGGGTTCAGCGCCGTCACCAGCATCAGCCCACGCTCCAGGTGCGCGGCCATCTGCTCGGCGTCCGGCTCGATACCCGCCACGCAATGCTGCTGGAAGTTGCGGCAACCGTCGGCCAGCAGCTCGATCGACTGCAGCAGGTTATGAATGATCACCGGCTTGAACACGTTCAGCTGCAAATGCCCCTGGCTCGCGGCAAAGCCGATGGCGGCATCGTTGCCCAGCACCTGGCAGGCCAACATCGACAGCGCCTCGCACTGGGTCGGGTTGACCTTGCCCGGCATGATCGAGCTGCCCGGCTCGTTGGCCGGCAGGCGCACCTCGGCCAAGCCTGCCCGCGGGCCGGAGCCGAGCAGGCGCAGGTCGTTGGCGATCTTCATCAGCGCCACGGCGAGGGTCTTGAGGGCGCCGGCCAGGGTGGTCAAGGGCTCATGGCCGGCGAGGGCGGCGAACTTGTTCGGCGCGGTGACGAAGGGCAGGCCCGACAGCGCCGCCAGCTCTGCAGCGATAGCCTCGGCGAACCCGTGCGGGGCATTCAGGCCCGTGCCCACCGCGGTGCCGCCCTGGGCCAGCTCGCACACCGCCGGCAGGCTGGCGCGGATCGCCCGTTGGGCGTAGTCGAGCTGGGCGACGAATGCCGACAGCTCCTGGCCGAAGGTGATGGGCGTGGCGTCCATCATGTGGGTGCGGCCGGTCTTGACCAGGTGCTGGTGACGCGCCGAGAGCTCTGCCAGCCCCGCCGACAGCTCGGCGATCGCCGGCAGCAGCTTATGATGCACCGCCTGGGCGGCGGCGATGTGCATGGCGGTAGGGAAGCAGTCGTTGGAGCTCTGGGAGCGGTTGACGTGGTCGTTCGGGTGCACCGGCGCCTTGCCGCCACGGCCCTTGCCGGCCAGCTCGTTGGCGCGGCCGGCGATCACCTCGTTGACGTTCATGTTGCTCTGGGTGCCGCTGCCGGTTTGCCAGACGACGAGCGGGAACTGGTCGTCATGTTCACCTGCGAGCACTTCGTCGGCAGCCTGCTCGATGAGCCGGGCGATGTCCGCCGGCAGGTCGCCGTTGCGGTCGTTGACGCGCGCGGCGGCCTTCTTGACCAGGGCCAGGGCGTGCAGCACGGCCAGGGGCATGCGCTCCTTGCCGATGGCGAAGTTGATCAGCGAACGCTGGGTCTGCGCGCCCCAGTAGGCGTCCTCTGGAACTTCGACCGGGCCCAGGCTGTCTGTCTCGATACGGCTCATACTGCGTTCACTCCTTTGTCAGTCCGAAACCGCAGTTTAGGCCCTGAATCGACAGAGCGGTTCCGTCGCTCGTCGCGCCACTTGAGCACTGTGCCCGCTGCGGCGCAGAATGCTCTTCTCTGAGGTAACCCCTCCCTCTCTTGAAGGAAATGCAATGACCCGTCTCCGTGCCCTTTGCGCCGCCGCCGCCGTTACCCTGGCCTTCGCCAGCGGCCAGGTCCTGGCCGCCACCGCCAGCCACAACGCCGCCGCGGAAAAATTCCTGACCCTGGCCAACGCCGACAAGCTGGGCACCCCGGTCTACATGCAGGTCCAGCAAATGTTCGCCCAGCGCTTCGCCCAGACCAAGGCACCTGCCTCCAAGCAAGCCGTGCTGGAGAGCTACCAGGCCAAGGCCAACGCCGCCCTGGACAACGCCATCGGCTGGAACAAGATCAAGCCGGACATGGTCAAGCTGTACACCGACACCTTCACCGAGGCCGAGCTCAAGGACCTGGTCAAGTTCTACGAATCGCCCCTGGGCCGCAAGGTCATGCGCGAGATGCCCAAGGTCACCCAGCAGTCGGCCCAGATGACCCAGGCCAAGCTCGAGCCGGCGGTACCGGTGGTCAACAAGCTGCTCGACGACATGACCAAGGAACTGGACCCGAACGCCGGCAAGGCCGCACCCGCGAAGAAGTGAGTAACGCCCGATGAGCATGCAGCAACGCATCGAACAGCAGCTGGCGCCGCTGGCCACGCAGCACCTTGAAGTGCACAACGAAAGCCACATGCACAGCCGTGGCCAGGAGACCCACTACAAGGCGGTGCTGGTCAGCGAGCAGTTCGCCGGGTTGAACAGCGTCAAGCGCCACCAGAAGGTCTACGCCACCATGGGTGAGCTGATGGGGCAGATCCATGCCCTGGCCATCCACACCTACACGCCGGAGGAATGGGCGGCGGTCGGTGTCGCGCCGGCCTCGCCGGTGTGCGCGGGCGGCGGGCACTGAATCCTTTCGGTCGTTCTGATACAATCCGCGTCATTCCCTGGGGGCCGCTGCGCGGCCCATCGCCGGCAAGCCGGCTCCCACAGGTCCAGTGCAGCGCTTGATGGCTGCGCCGAACCTGCGGGGGCCGGCTTGCCGGCGATGGGCTGTGCAGCAGCCCCCATGCTTTTGTAGAACCCGGTCCGCCCCTTACGAGGGTGACCACCTGGAGAATCGATTCATGACCCAAGCTATCGTCGTGGCGGCGCTGTACAAGTTCGTCACCCTGGAAGACTACGTCGAGCTGCGCGAGCCGCTGCTCAAGACCATGGTCGACAACGGCGTCAAAGGCACCTTGCTGCTGGCCCTCGAAGGCATCAACGGCACCGTCTCGGGCACCCGTGAAGGCATCGACGGCCTGCTCGCCTGGCTGCGCAGCGACTCGCGCCTGGTGGACATCGACCACAAGGAATCCTACTGCGACGAGCAGCCGTTCTACCGCACCAAGGTCAAGCTCAAGAAAGAGATCGTCACCCTGGGCGTGCCGGGCGTGGACCCGAACCACAAGGTCGGCACCTACGTCGAGCCCAAGGACTGGAACGCCCTGATCAGCGACCCCGAGGTGCTGCTGATCGACACCCGCAACGACTATGAAGTGGCCATCGGCACCTTCAAGGGCGCCATCGACCCCAAGACCGAGACCTTCCGCCAGTTCCCCGAGTACATCAAGGCCAACTTCGACCCCAGCAGGCACAAGAAGGTTGCGATGTTCTGCACCGGCGGTATCCGCTGTGAAAAAGCCTCCAGCTACATGCTCGGTGAAGGCTTCGAGGAGGTCTATCATCTTAAGGGCGGCATCCTGAAATACTTCGAGGAAGTGCCTCAGGAAGAAAGCCTCTGGGACGGCGACTGCTTCGTCTTCGACAACCGCGTCACGGTGCGCCATGACCTGACCGAGGGCGAGTACGACCAGTGCCATGCCTGCCGCCACCCGATCAGCGTGGAGGACCGTGCGTCCGAGCACTATTCGCCAGGCATCAGTTGCCCGCATTGCTGGGACAGCCTGAGCGAGAAGACCCGGCGCAGCGCCATCGACCGGCAGAAGCAGATCGAGCTGGCCAAGGCGCGCAACCTGCCTCACCCGATCGGTTACAACTACAAAGCCGAGGCTTGACTGCATGTCCGCACGCCTGCTGTATGTGATGGACCCGATGTGCTCCTGGTGCTGGGGCTTCGCCCCGGTGGCCGAGGCGCTGATCGCCCAGGCCCGTGAGGCCGGCGTGCCGACGCGCCTGGTGCCCGGCGGGCTGCGTTCGGGCAGCAGTGCCCTGGACGCCTCGACCCGTCGCTACATCCTCGAGCACTGGCAGGCGGTCGCCGAGGCCACCGGCCAGTCCTTCCGCTTCGAAGGCGCCATGCCCGATGGCTTCGTCTACGACACCGAGCCAGCCTGCCGCGCCCTGGTGGCCGCCCGCGAGCTCGACGCCGAGCGGGCCTTGCCGCTGCTGGGGGCGATCCAGCGGGCGTTCTACGAGCAGGGTGTGGACGTCACCCGCGCCCCGCAATTGGTGGAGCAGGCCGAGCAGGCCGGTTTCGACCGTGCGCGGTTCGCCGAGGCGTTCTCCAGCGCCGACATTCGCGCCGCCACCGTAGCCGACTTCAGCTGGGTGCAAGACCTCGGCATCGCCGGCTTCCCGACCCTGCTGGCCGAACGCAATGGCCAACTGGCCCTGCTGACCAACGGCTACCAGCCGCTCGAGCGCCTGCAGCCTTTGCTCGGCCGCTGGCTGCAGCAGGCCGCTTGTGCTTGACCTGCCAGGGTCGTCCGACCCTGTGCCGGGGAAGGCCCCCGCTGTGGCCGATCGATTGAGCTGGGCCGAAATCCGTCGCCTGGCCCTGCACCACAAGAAAGCCCTGTGGACCGCTAACCTGGTGGCGGTGCTCGCCGCCTTGTGCAGCGTGCCGATCCCGTTGCTGCTGCCGTTGCTGGTGGACGAAGTGCTGCTGGGCCATGGCGACGCCGCGCTCAAGTGGATGAACCACTTCTTGCCCGGCAGCTGGCAGGTGGCGGCCGGCTACATCGGCCTGATGCTCTTCGCGACCCTCTGCCTGCGCCTCGCCGCGCTGGCCTTCAACGTGGTCCAGGCCAAGCTGTTCGCGGGCCTGGCCAAGGACATCGTGTACCGTTTGCGCATCCGCCTGATCGAGCGACTCAAGCGCATCTCCCTCAAGGAATACGAAAGCCTGGGCAGCGGGACCGTGACCACGCACCTGGTCACCGACCTGGACACGCTGGACAAGTTCGTCGGCGAGACCCTGAGCCGCTTCCTGGTGGCCGTGCTCACCCTCACCGGCACGGCCGCCATCCTCATCTGGATGCACTGGCAGCTGGCCATGCTGATCCTGCTGTTCAACCCGCTGGTGATCTACTTCACCGTGCAACTGGGCAAGCGGGTCAAGCATCTGAAGAAGCTGGAGAACGACAGCACCGCGCGTTTCACCCAGGCGCTGGCCGAAACCCTGGATGCCATCCAGGAAGTGCGCGCCGGCAACCGCCAGGGGTACTTCCTCGGCCGCCTCGGCCTGCGGGCCCGCGAGGTGCGCGACTATGCCGTGGCCTCGCAGTGGAAGAGCGACGCCAGCGGCCGTGCCAGCGGGCTGCTGTTCCAGTTCGGCATCGATATCTTCCGTGCTGCGGCCATGCTCACGGTGCTGTTCTCCGACCTGTCCATCGGCCAGATGCTGGCGGTGTTCAGCTACCTGTGGTTCATGATCGGGCCGGTGGAACAGCTGCTCAACCTGCAGTACGCCTACTATGCTGCCGGCGGCGCCCTGAGCCGGCTCAATGAATTGCTGGCGCGGGCCGACGAGCCCCAGTACCCGGCGGCCGTGGACCCCTTCGGCGGGCGTGATACGGTCGGCATCGAGGTGCGCGACCTGCGTTTCGCCTATGCCGAGGAGCCGGTGCTGGAGCACCTGGACCTGTCTATCGCCGCCGGCGAGAAGGTGGCGATCGTCGGTGCCAGTGGCGGAGGCAAGAGCACCCTGGTGCAACTGCTGCTGGGCCTGTACAGCGCCCAGGCCGGGACCATTCGTTTCGGCGGCGCGAGCCTTCAGGAGATCGGCTACGAGACCCTGCGCGAGAATGTCGCGGTGGTGCTGCAGCACCCTTCGCTGTTCAACGACAGCGTGCGCGCCAACCTGACTCTGGGCCGCGACTGCAGCGACGAGGCCTGCTGGCAGGCCCTGCGTATCGCCCAGTTGGACACCACCATCGCCGCTTTGCCTCAGGGCCTGGACAGTGTGGTGGGGCGCTCCGGCGTGCGTCTGTCGGGCGGCCAGCGCCAGCGCCTGGCGATCGCCCGGATGATCCTGGCCGAGCCCAAGGTGGTGATCCTCGACGAAGCCACCTCGGCCCTGGACGCCGCCACCGAGTACAACCTGCATCAGGCCATGGCGCGCTTCCTGAGTGGGCGTACCACGCTGATCATCGCCCACCGGTTGTCTGCGGTTAAACAGGCCGACCGGGTGCTGGTGTTCGACGGTGGACATGTGGCCGAGGATGGCGACCACCAGCAGCTGATCGCCGAGGGTGGGCTGTATGCCAAGTTGTATGGGCATTTGCAGCAGACCTGAACACCTCCTGTGGGTGCGGGCTTGTCCCGCGATTGGCCGCGCAGCGGCCCCTACCAGGCTCTAAAATACCCGTCGAACCCCTGGCAAATGGCCTACGCTGTGCTTGTCTGGGTCGACATACGCCTTTCTGCCTCGGTGACAAGGATTACATGAAGGGAAATCGGACTTTCGAAGCGCCGAAGTTGCTGGGCATCACCTGGCCCTTCGTCGCCGTTGTGATTTTCCAGGTGCTGCTGGGCAGCATGAGCCTTTATGCCATGTCTGCCGTGCGCGCCTATGTGGCGGGCGAAAGCCTGTGGTCCAAGGCCCAGAAAGACGCCATCTACTACCTCAGCCTGTACGCCGACACCCGCGACGAGCGCACCTATCAGCGCTACCTGCAGGCGACCGAGGTGCCCAAGGGCGACCGCGAGTTGCGCCTGGCGCTGGACCAGTCCAACCCCGACGAGGAGGCCGCGCGCAAAGGCATCCTGCAAGGCGGCAACCACCCCGACGACGTTGCCCGGATCATCTGGTTCTATCGCAACTTCCGCCACATCAGCTACATGGAAACGGCCATCGCGTACTGGGACATCGGCGACGACTACCTGCGCCAACTGGACGTGGTGGCCAACGAAATGCGCGCAGGTTTCACCCAGGGCCAAGTCACCCCGGCCGAAGTGAATGCCTGGCGGGCCCGCATCGTCGCCATCAATGAAGGCGTGACGCCGGCCGCCAGGGCTTTCAGCAATGCCCTCGGAGAAGGTTCACGCATGCTGCTGCGCGTGCTGCTGATCACCAACCTGGCCACGGCCCTGTTCTTGATCAGCATCGCCTGGCGCCGTTCGAGCAAACTGCTGGCCCAGCGCCAGGCATTCGCCCACGCTCTACAGGCCGAGCGCGAGCGCGCGCAGATCACCTTGCAGTCGATCGGCGACGCGGTGATCACCACCGATGTCGACGGCATCATCGTCTACATGAACCCCGCCGCCGAACTGCTCACCCACTGGCCGGCCGGCCAGGCCCAGGGGATGCCCCTGGCAGCGTTGTTCAGCCTGGTGGACGAACATGCCGAGCACGACAACCGCACCCTGGTCGAGCAGGTGCTCAGCGGCAGCCTCAAGGGCGGTTCCGAGCATGCCCGGCTGATCCAACGCCTGGATGGCAGCACGGTGTCGATCAACCTGGTGGGGTCGCCGATCTACAGCGACAACAAGGTCACTGGCCTGGTGCTGGCGCTGCACGACATGACCCAGGAGCGCCAGTACATCGCCAACCTGTCCTGGCAGGCGACCCACGATGCCTTGACCGGCCTTGCCAATCGCCGTGAGTTCGAATACCGCCTGGAACAGGCGCTCAACGGCCTGACCCGCCAGGCCGGGCGGCATTCATTGATGTTCCTGGACCTGGACCAGTTCAAACTGGTCAACGACACCAGCGGCCATGCCGCCGGCGACGAGCTGTTGCGGCATATCTGCGCGGTGCTGCAGGCGGGCCTGCGCGAAGGCGACACCCTGGCGCGCCTGGGCGGCGACGAATTCGGCGTGTTGCTGGAAAACTGCCCGCCGGAGCAGGCCGAGCGCATCGCCGAGCAACTGCGCCAGGCTGTGCAGACCCTGCATTTCGTGTGGAAGGGCCGGCCCTTCGTCACCACCGTGAGCGTCGGCCTGGTGCACCTCGCCCAGCCGGCCGGCACGCTGGAGGCCTCCCTGCGTGCTGCCGACATGGCCTGCTACATGGCCAAGGAGAAGGGGCGCAACCGGGTGCAGGTGTACCACCCCGACGATAGCGAGCTGTCCCTGCGCTTCGGCGAGATGGCCTGGATCCAGCGCCTGCACGTGGCCCTGGAGGAAAACCGCTTCTGCTTGTATGCCCAGGAGATCGCCCCGCTGACCGCCATCGAAGGGCCGGGGCACCTGGAGATCCTGCTGCGCCTGCATGACGAAAGCGGCCGTACCATCCTGCCCAGCAGCTTCATCCCCGCCGCCGAGCGCTACGGCATGATGACCGCCCTGGACCGCTGGGTGGTGCGCAACGTGTTCCAAATTATTCGCCAGGCGCTGGACGAAGGCCGTGATGGGCCTCTGGCGATGTGCGCCATCAACCTGTCGGGCTCGAGCATCGGCGACGACAAGTTCCTGGAGTACCTGCAGCGCTTGTTCGAGGAGTTCTGCATACCGCCGCGGCTGGTGTGTTTCGAAATAACCGAGACCAGCGCAATCGCCAACCTGGGCAGTGCCATTCGCTTCATCAACGAATTGAAGGGCCTGGGTTGCAAGTTCTCCCTGGACGACTTCTGTGCCGGGATGTCGTCATTCGCGTACTTGAAACATCTGCCTGTAGACTTCTTGAAGATCGACGGAAGTTTCGTCAAAGACATGCTCGATGACCCCATCAACCGCGCCATGGTCGAGGTGATCAATCACATCGGCCATGTCATGGGCAAGCGGACCATCGCCGAGTTCGTCGAGACGCCGTTGATCGAACAGGCGTTGCAGGAGATCGGCGTGGATTATGCCCAGGGTTACCTCATCGAGCGGCCGCAGGTGTTCACCTGCGACAGCCTGCAGCGCCAACGAATAGCCGCAAGGCCCCTGTTGCACCGGGCGCCTGGGACCTTTCGTTAAAAAGGAGCCGTCCGGATGATCACGTGATTCAAGGAGCTTGAAAGTGATTGATACATTCGTTCGGATCGGTCCTCTGATGGACCCTGCAAGCTACCCCGCCTGGGCCCAGCAACTGCTCGAAGACTGCCGCGAAAGCAAGCGGCGGGTGGTGGAACATGAGTTCTACCAGCGCCTGCGCGATGGCGAGCTCAAGCAGCAGACCATTCGCCAGTACCTGATCGGTGGCTGGCCGGTGGTCGAGCAGTTCTCCCTGTACATGGCCCACAACATCACCAAGACCCGCTATGCCCGCCACCCCGGCGAGGACATGGCGCGGCGCTGGCTGATGCGCAACATCCGCGTCGAACTCAACCATGCCGACTACTGGCTGCACTGGTGCCAGGCCCATGGCGTGAGCCTGGCCGACCTGCAGGCCCAGGAGGTGCCGCCGGAGCTCAATGGCCTCAACGACTGGTGCTGGCGGGTGTGCGCCACCGAGTCGCTGGCGCTGTCGATGGCCGCCACCAACTACGCCATCGAAGGCGCGACGGGTGAGTGGGCGGCTTTGGTGTGCTCGACCGACACCTATGCCCAAGGGTTCCCAGACGCGATTCGCAAGCGGGCGATGAAGTGGCTGAAATTGCATGCCCAGTACGATGATGCGCACCCCTGGGAGGCGCTGGAGATCATTTGCACGCTGGCCGGGGAGAACCCGACCTTGGGGCTGAGGAACGAGCTGCGCAGGACCATCTGCAAAAGCTATGACTGCATGTTCCTCTTCCTTGAGCGGTGCATGCAGCTGGAAAATCGCCAGCAAGGGCGGATGAGGCCCGCATTGGCGGCAGGCTGACGGCCCAATCGCCGGCAAGCCGGCTCCCACGGGTTCCTGAATGGCACGATCGGGGTGGGAGCCGGCTTGCCGGCGATTGCATCAGCCCAGGCAGAGCCCTTATTGAGCGTTGAACGCCTGCCCATTCACCCCGGTGCTGTCCGGCCCCATCAGGTACAGGTACACCGGCATGATCTCTTCAGGCAGCGGGTTGTTCTGCGGGTTCTCGCTCGGGTAGGCCTGGGCACGCATGGCCGTGCGGGTTGCGCCCGGGTTGATGCTGTTGGCGCGCACCGGCGCCACGCCTTCCAGTTCGTCGGCCAGGGTCTGCATCAGGCCCTCGGTGGCGAACTTCGAAACCCCATAGGCACCCCAGTACGCGCGGCCCTTGCGCCCGACGCTGCTGGAGGTGAACACCACCGAGGCGTCCTCGGACAGCTTGAGCAGCGGCAGCAGGGTGCTGGTGAGCATGAAGGTGGCGTTGACGTTGATGTGCATCACACGCATGAAATTGTCGCCCGAGAGCTGCTCCAGCGGCGTACGCGGGCCGATGATCGAGGCGTTGTTGAGCAGCCCGTCGAGGCGCCCGAACTGGTCCTCGATCATCACCGCCAGCTCGTCGTACTGGTGGGGCAGGGCGGTTTCCAGGTTGAACGGGATCACCACCGGTTGCGGGTGGCCGGCGGCCTCGATCTGGTCGTACACCTCGTTGAGGTTGGCCTCGGTCTTGCCCAGCAGCAGCACCGTGGCGCCCAGGGCGGCATAGGCCTTGGCGGCGGCGGCACCGATGCCACGGCCGGCGCCGGTGACCAGGATGATCCGGCCTTTGAGCAGGTCTGGGCGGGCGGTGTAGTCGAACATTGTGTATTCCCTGTATCTGTGAAGCGACGCGAGCCCTTTGGGGAGCGGTGTCGGTCGGTCAGGTCAGCAGCCGCACAGGGCGCTGTCGATCACCTTGCGCAGGTCCAGCGGGTGGTCCACCACCACATCGGCGCCCCAGTTGTTGGGGTTGTCCTGTGGATGAATATAGCCATAGCGCACCGCCGCCGTGCGGGTGCCGGCGTCGCGGCCGGACTCGATGTCGCGCAGGTCGTCGCCCACGAACAAGACGCTGGCCGGGTCCAGGTCCAGGGTCTTGCAGGCCAGGATCAGCGGTTCGGGGTCGGGCTTGCTGTTTTTCACGTGGTCCGGGCAGATCAGCAGGGCCGAGCGCTCGGCCAGGCCCAGGCGCTGCATGATCGGCTCGGCGAAGCGCACCGGCTTGTTGGTGACCACGCCCCACAGCAGGTTACCTTTCTCGATGTCCTCGAGCAGTTCGGCCATGCCGTCGAACAGCTTGCTGTGCACGGCGCAGTCGCGCTGGTAGCGCTCCAGGAACTCCAGGCGCAGGGCTTCGAAGCCTTCGGCGTCCGGGTCCATGGCGAAGGTGGCCGCGACCATGGCGCGGGCGCCGCCGGAAATCACGTCGCGGATGCGCTGGTCGTCGATGGCCGGCAGGCCGCGGTCGGCCAGCATGGCCTGGCAGATGGCGATGAAGTCTGGCGCGGTGTCCAGCAGGGTGCCATCCATGTCGAAGAGTACGGCTCGCAAACGCATGCTCATTCCTCGCGCAGGGTCTGGATCATGTAGTTGACGTCCACGTCGCTGCTGAGCTTGTAGTGCTTGGTCAGCGGGTTGTAGGTCAGGCCGATGATGTCCTTCACCTCAAGCCCTGCGACGCGGCTCCAGGCCCCCAGCTCGGACGGGCGGATGAACTTCTTGAAGTCATGGGTACCGCGCGGCAGCATCTTGAGGATGTATTCGGCGCCGACGATGGCCAGCAGGTAGGCCTTGGGGTTGCGGTTGATGGTGGAGAAGAATACCTGGCCGCCGGGCTTGACCAGGCGATGGCAGGCGCGGATCACCGAGGACGGGTCCGGCACGTGCTCGAGCATCTCGAGGCAGGTGACCACGTCGAACTGGCCGGCCATTTCCTCGGCCATGTCCTCGGCGGTGATGCGCCGGTACTCCACTTCCACGCCCGACTCCAGCTGGTGCAACTGCGCGACCGCCAACGGCGCCTCGCCCATGTCGATGCCTGTGACGTTGGCACCGCGCAGGGCCATGGCCTCGCTGAGGATGCCGCCGCCGCAGCCCACGTCCAGCACCTTCTTGCCGGCCAGGCCCACGCGCTCGTCGATCCAGTTGACCCGCAGCGGGTTGATGTCGTGCAGCGGCTTGAACTCGCTCTCGCGGTCCCACCAGCGGTGGGCCAGGGCTTCGAACTTGGCGATTTCGGCGTGGTCGACGTTGCTCATGGAACAGTCCTCTGAATCTTCGATAAAAGTGCTACTGGCGCCAGCCTAGGCTGGCAGCCGGTCATTCGTTGCCTGCGATGCGCGCGCCCCAGGCGCGGGCGGTGGCCGTCAGGGCCGGTTCGTCCATCTGGGTCAGGCAGCGGTCGTCGAGCAGTGGCTGGCCGGCGACCCAGACGTGCCGCGCGCAGTCGCGGCCGGTGGCGTAGATCAGTTGCGAGACCGGGTCGTGCACCGGCTGCTGGGCCAACCCCGACAGGTCGAAGGCCACCAGGTCCGCAGCCTTGCCCAGCTCCAGCGAGCCGGTGACGGCCTCAAGGCCTAAAGCGCGGGCGCCGTTTAGGGTGGCCATGCGCAGCGCCCGGTGGGCGTCCAGGGCCGTGGCGGAACCGGCCACCGCCTTGGCCAGCAGGGCCGCGGTTCGGGTTTCGCCGAGCAGGTCCAGGTCGTTGTTGCTGGCCGCGCCATCGGTGCCCACTGCCACATTGACGCCGGCCTGCCACAGGCGTTCCACCGGGCAGAAGCCGCTGGCCAGCTTGAGGTTCGATTCCGGGCAATGCACCACGCTGGTGTCGCTTTCTACCAGCAGGGCCAGGTCTTCGTCGCTGACCTGGGTCATGTGCACCGCCTGCAGGCGTGGGCCCAGCAACCCCAGGCGGGCCAGGCGCGCCAGCGGGCGCTCGCCGCTGTCGGCCACGGCCTGCTCGACTTCGCCGGCGGTCTCGTGGATGTGCATGTGCAGCGGTGCATCCAGCTGGTCGGCGATGACGCGGATCTTTTCCAGGTTCTCGTCGCTGACGGTATAAGGCGCGTGCGGCCCGAGGGCGACGCTGATGCGCCGGTGGTGGCGCAGGTCGTCGAACAGCTCGATGGCCAGGTGCAGGCCTTCGTCGGGGGTGCGGGCGCCGGGGATGGGAACGTCCAGCAACGGCACGGCGATTTGCGCGCGGATACCGCTGCGGTGCACTCGGTCGCAGACCTCCCGGGGGAAGAAATACATGTCGGCGAAGCAGGTGACGCCGCCCTTGAGCATCTCGGCGATGGCCAGGTCTGTGCCGTCGCGCACGAAGGCTTCGTCGACCCAGCGCCCTTCGGCTGGCCAGATGTGCTCCTTGAGCCAGGTCATCAGCGGCAGGTCGTCGGCCAAGCCGCGCAGCAAAGTCATGGCCGCATGGCCGTGGGCGTTGATCAGCCCCGGACACAGCAGGCAATCGGGCAGCTCGCGCACCTCCCGCGCTGCGGGCGCCCGGTCGCGTGGGCCAAGCCAGGCGATCAGGCCGTCGCGGATGCCCAGCGCGTGTTCCTTGAGCACCACCCCGGCCGGCTCCACGGGGACCAGCCAGCTCGGCACGAGCAGCAGGTCAAGGGGGGAGGGGGCTGTGGGCATGCGTGGGGCACCTGGTTCTGTTAAATAGAACGCGCAGTATACCCGAGCGCCCGTGACAGAGGCTCGCTATAATCGGCCGCTTTTGATCAGCGAACGACGGGGAGAGGCGATGCGCGAGCGACTTTTGGCGGCGGAGAAGGTGACCGGCATCCAGTGGCGGGATGGCACCTTGCGTCTGCTCGACCAGCGCCTGCTGCCTGCGCGTGAGCACTGGCTGGCCTGCACCGACGTGGACGCGGTGGTCGAGGCGATCCGCCAGATGGCGGTGCGCGGGGCCTCGGCCATCGGCATCAGCGCCGCCTATGGCCTGGTGCTTGCCGTGCGCCAGCGCCTGGCCGAGGGCGAGGATTGGGAGCATGCGCTGGAAGAAGACTTCCTCGCCCTGGCCGAGGCCCGCCCCACCGCGGCCAACCTGTTCTGGTCGCTCAACCGCATGCGCGAACGCCTGCAGCGGCTGCGTGCCGACGAGGACGTGCTGGCGGTGATGGAGGCCGAGGCGATGGCCATCCACGAAAGCGACCGCGAAGCGAACCTGACCATGGCTCAGCATGGCATCGAGCTGATTCGCCGGCACCAGGGCAACGCCCAGACCCTGCTCACCTACGGCAACGCCGGTGCCCTGGCCAGCGGCGGTTTCGGCACCGCGCTGGGCGTGATCCGGGCGGCCTACCTGGAAGGCATGGTCGAGCGGGTGTACGCCGGCGAGACCCGCCCGTGGCTGCACGGCTCGCGCCTGACCGCCTGGGAGCTGGCCCACGAAGGCATCCCGGCGACCCTGTGCGCCGACTCGGCCATGGCCCACCTGATGAAGACCAAGGGCATCACCTGGGTGGTGGTCGGTGCCGACTGCATCGCCGCCAACGGCGACGTGGCCGGCAAGATCGGCACCTACCAGCTGGCCGTGGCTGCCATGCACCATGGCGTGCGCTTCATGGTGGTGGCGCCGAGCACCACCATCGACCTGAACCTGGCCACCGGTGAGGATATCCCGCTGGAAGAGCGCGAAGCCGATGAATTGCTGGATGTGGGCGGCAACCGGGTCGCGGCCGAAGTCGAAGTGTGCAACCCGGTATTCGATGTGACTCCGGCTGACCTGGTCGATGTGATCGTGACCGAACGCGGCGTGGTCGAGCGGCCCGATACGGCCAAGATCGCCCAGTTGATCTGTCGCAAGCGGTTGCATTGAGGTGTAGGGCGGGGGCGATTTGTCGGTTTTGAGATCGCGCGCCGCGCGATCTCCCAGGCGACACAGCATTCAATCCGACCCCTGCCATATCTCCCACGCATCCCGCCTTTGTGATACCATCCGACAGTTTCCAGGCCCGCTCGTTGAAGCGGCCTTCATTGCGCAGATCCATGGCTCAACTCATTGATTTGTCGTAAGTCGTCGCACCACTGTGCGTTGCGGCGACGAGCTTCGTTCGTCCTACGAGGGAAACGACGAAGTTTCACCAGAAAAAGGAATCAGGCTTCTCATGGGCGAACTGGCCAAAGAAATCCTCCCGGTCAATATCGAAGACGAACTGAGACAGTCTTACCTCGACTACGCGATGAGCGTGATTGTCGGGCGTGCACTGCCCGATGCGCGTGACGGCTTGAAGCCCGTGCATCGCCGCGTTCTCTACGCGATGAGCGAACTGGGCAACGACTGGAACAAGCCGTACAAGAAATCCGCCCGTGTGGTCGGTGACGTCATCGGTAAGTACCACCCCCACGGCGACACGGCGGTCTATGACACCATCGTGCGCATGGCGCAGCCGTTCTCGCTGCGCTACCTGCTGGTCGACGGCCAGGGCAACTTCGGTTCGGTGGACGGCGACAACGCCGCGGCCATGCGATACACCGAAGTGCGCATGGCCAAGCTGGCCCACGAGCTGCTGGCCGACCTGCACAAGGAAACCGTCGACTGGGTGCCCAACTATGACGGCACCGAGCAGATCCCGGCGGTCATGCCGACCAAGATTCCCAACCTGCTGGTCAACGGTTCCAGCGGTATCGCCGTGGGCATGGCGACCAACATCCCGCCGCACAACCTGGGCGAGGTCATCGACGGTTGCCTGGCGCTGATCGACAACCCTGAGGTGTCGATCGACGAGCTGATGCAGTTCATCCCCGGCCCCGACTTCCCTACCGCAGGCCTGATCAACGGCCGCCAGGGCATCATCGAGGCCTACCGTACCGGCCGTGGCCGCATCTATATGCGCGCCCGTTCCGAAATCGAGGACATCGACAAGGACAAGGCCGGCGGTCGCCAGCAGATCGTCGTCACCGAGCTGCCGTACCAACTGAACAAGGCGCGGCTGATCGAGAAGATCGCCGAGCTGGTCAAAGAGAAGAAGATCGAAGGCATCACCGAGCTGCGCGACGAGTCCGACAAGGACGGCATGCGCATCGTCATCGAGCTGCGTCGCGGCGAGGTGCCGGAGGTGGTGCTCAACAACCTCTACGCGCAGACCCAGCTGCAGAGCGTGTTCGGCATCAACATGGTCGCCCTGATCGACGGCCGCCCACGCCTGCTCAACCTCAAGGACCTGCTCGAAGCGTTCGTCCGTCACCGCCGCGAAGTGGTGACCCGCCGTACCGTGTTCGAGCTGCGCAAGGCCCGCGAGCGTGGCCATATCCTCGAAGGCCAGGCGGTCGCGCTGTCCAACATCGACCCGGTCATCGCCCTGATCAAGGCCTCGCCGACCCCGTCCGAGGCCAAGGAAGCGCTGGTCAGCACCGCCTGGGAATCCAGCGCCGTGCAGGTCATGGTCGAGCGCGCCGGCGCCGACTCGTGCCGCCCGGAAGACCTTCCGGAGCAGTACGGCCTGCGTGACGGCAAGTACTACCTGTCGCCAGAACAGGCCCAGGCCATCCTGGACCTGCGCCTGCACCGCCTGACCGGCCTGGAGCACGAGAAGCTGCTGGCCGAGTACCAGGAGATCCTCGAGCAGATCGGCGAACTGATCCGCATCCTCAGCAGCGCCGAGCGGCTGATGGAAGTGATCCGCGAAGAACTCGAGGCGATCCGCGCCGAATACGGCGATGCCCGTCGCACCGAGATCCTCAACGCCACCCACGACCTCAGCTACGGCGACATGATCCCCGAAGAAGAGCGCGTGGTGACCATTTCCCACGGCGGCTATGCCAAGACCCAGCCGTTGTCCGCCTACCAGGCCCAGCGCCGCGGTGGCAAGGGCAAGTCGGCCACCGGCGTGAAGGATGAGGACTACATCGAGCACCTGCTGGTCGCCAACAGCCACGCCACCCTGCTGCTGTTCTCCAGCAAGGGCAAGGTGTACTGGCTCAAGACCTACGAAATTCCCGAAGCGTCCCGCGCCGCCCGCGGTCGCCCGCTGGTCAACCTGCTGCCGCTGGAAGAGGGTGAACGCATCACCGCCATGCTGCAGATCGACCTCGAGGCCCTGCAGCAGAACGCCGACAGCGACGAAGAGCTGGAGGACGACGACACCGTGCTCGAAGGGGAAGTGATCGAGGCCGAGGAAGTCGACGAGGAAGATGGCGACACCCCTGAGTGGGTAGCCGAGCCGACCGGCGCTTATATCTTCATGGCTACTGCCTTCGGTACCGTCAAGAAGACCCCGCTGGCCCAGTTCGCTCGTCCGCGTACCAGCGGCCTGATCGCCCTGAAGCTCAAGGAAGGCGACACCCTGATCGCCGCGGCCATCACCGACGGCGCCAAGGAAGTCATGATGTTCTCCGACGCCGGCAAGGTGATCCGCTTCGCCGAGAGCGTGGTGCGTGAAATGGGCCGTACCGCCCGTGGTGTACGCGGCATGAAGCTGGGCAAGGGCCAGCAGGTGATTTCCATGCTGATCCCAGAGTCCGGCGCGCAGATCCTCACCGCCTCCGAGCGTGGCTTCGGCAAGCGGACCCCGCTGTCCAAGTTCCCGCGTCGCGGCCGTGGTGGCCAGGGCGTCATCGCCATGGGTACCAAGGGGCGCAACGGCCTGCTGATCGGCGCCATCCAGGTGCAGGAAGGCGAGGAGATCATGCTGATCTCCGACCAGGGCACCTTGGTGCGCACCCGCGTCGGCGAGGTGTCCAGCCTGGGCCGTAACACCCAGGGTGTGACGCTGATCAAGCTGGCCACCGACGAGACACTGGTGGGCCTGGAGCGTATCCAAGAGCCGTCGGAGGAAGAACTCGACGAGCTGCTCGACGGGGACGAGGAGGGCGTCGAGGCCGAAGCGCCAGACAATGATGAAGCTGCTGGCGCCGAAGAGGCCCAGCAGGAGTAAGCAAGCGTAAAACCCGAGCGGGGCGACCAAGGTTGCCCCGTTTGACTGATTAGGCCAGGCCATTGGGGCCGCTGCGCGGCCCATCGCCGGCAAGCCGGGCTCCTACAGGTTCAGCGCGAGCTTCCCTGTGGGAGCTGGCTTGCCGGCGATGGCCTGCAAAGCAGGCCCATGGTAGGCGACACAGTTTTAACTGGTTGGTACCGAATTAAGAATTTGTACCATTTGGCAGAGCGAGAGTGGATGTGAGCAAACGAGCCTTTAACTTCTGCGCAGGCCCTGCCGCGCTTCCAGACGCTGTCCTGCAGCGTGCCCAGGCCGAAATGCTGGACTGGCGTGGCAAGGGCTTGTCGGTGATGGAAATGAGCCATCGCAGCGACGACTACGTGGCCATCGCCGAGAAGGCCGAGCAGGACCTGCGCGACCTGCTGTCCATCCCCTCCAACTACAAGGTGCTGTTCCTCCAGGGCGGCGCCAGCCAGCAGTTCGCCGAGATCCCGCTGAACCTGCTGCCCGAAAGCGGCACTGCCGACTACATCGAGACCGGTATCTGGTCGAAGAAGGCCATCGAGGAAGCGCGTCGCTTCGGCCACGTCAACGTCGCCGCCAGCGCCAAGCCCTACGACTACCTGGCCATCCCGGGCCAGAACGAGTGGAACCTGACCCACAACGCTGCCTACGTCCACTATGCGTCCAACGAGACCATCGGTGGCCTGCAGTTCGACTGGGTGCCGGAAACCGGTGACGTGCCGCTGGTGGTGGACATGTCGTCCGACATCCTCTCGCGCCCGATCGATGTGTCCCAGTACGGCCTGATCTATGCCGGTGCGCAGAAGAACATCGGCCCCAGCGGCTTGGTGGTGGTGATCGTGCGTGAAGACCTGCTTGGCCACGCCCGCAGCAGCTGCCCGACCATGCTCGACTACAAGGTCGCCGCCGACAACGGCTCGATGTACAACACCCCGGCCACCTATTCCTGGTATCTCTCGGGCCTGGTGTTCGAATGGCTCAAGGAGCAGGGCGGCGTCGAGGCCATGGAGCAGCGCAACCGTGCCAAGAAAGACCGCCTGTACGGCTTCATCGATGCCAGCGAGTTCTACACCAACCCGATCAGCCACAACGCCCGTTCGTGGATGAACGTGCCGTTCCGCCTGGCCGACGAGCGCCTGGACAAAGCCTTCCTGGCCGGCGCCGACGCCCGTGGCCTGCTCAACCTCAAGGGCCATCGTTCGGTCGGCGGTATGCGCGCCTCCATCTACAACGCCCTGGGCCTGGAGGCGGTCGACGCCCTGGTGGCCTATATGGCTGAATTCGAGAAGGAGCACGCTTGATGTCCGAACAGGAACTCAAGGCACTGCGGGTACGCATCGACAGCCTCGACGAGAAGATCCTCGAGCTGATCAGCGAGCGCGCCCGTTGCGCCCAGGAAGTGGCCAAGGTCAAGACGGCCTCCCTGGCCGAAGGCGAGAAGCCGGTGTTCTACCGCCCTGAGCGTGAGGCTGCGGTGCTCAAGCGCGTCATGGAGCGCAACAAGGGCCCGCTGGACAACGAAGAGATGGCGCGGTTGTTCCGCGAGATCATGTCGTCCTGCCTGGCCTTGGAAGAACCGCTCAAGGTCGCTTACCTCGGCCCCGAAGGCACCTTCACCCAGGCTGCGGCCATGAAGCACTTCGGCCACGCCGTGGTCAGCCGCCCGATGGCGGCCATCGACGAAGTGTTCCGCGAAGTGGCGGCTGGTGCCGTCAACTTCGGTGTGGTGCCGGTGGAAAACTCCACCGAGGGTGCGGTCAGCCATACCCTGGACAGCTTCCTCGAGCATGACATGGTGATTTGCGGCGAAGTCGAGCTGCGTATCCACCACCACCTGCTGGTGGGCGAGAACACCAAGACCAACAGCATCACCCGCATCTATTCCCACGCCCAGTCGCTGGCCCAGTGCCGCAAATGGCTGGACGCCCATTACCCGAATGTCGAGCGCGTGGCGGTTTCCAGCAACGCCGAGGCGGCCAAGCGGGTCAAGGGCGAGTGGAATTCGGCGGCCATTGCCGGCGACATGGCGGCGAACCTGTACGGGCTGACCCGCCTGGCCGAGAAGATCGAGGACCGCCCGGACAACTCCACGCGTTTCCTGATGATCGGCAACCAGGAAGTGCCGCCGACCGGCGACGACAAGACCTCGATCATCGTGTCGATGAGCAACAAGCCGGGTGCGCTGCATGAGCTGTTGGTGCCGTTCCACGAGAACGGCATCGACCTGACCCGCATCGAGACCCGCCCGTCGCGTAGCGGTAAGTGGACGTATGTGTTCTTCATCGATTTCGTTGGTCACCACCGTGATCCGTTGATCAAGGCGGTGCTGGAGCAGATCAGCCAGGAGGCTGTGGCGCTGAAGGTGCTGGGTTCGTATCCGAAGGCGGTGCTCTGATCGAGATCGCCGGGGCCGCTTCGCGCCCCATCGCTGGCAAGCCAGCTCCCACAGGTACAGTGCAAGTCTTTCAGATTTGTGCAGCCCTTGTGGGAGCCGGCTTGCCGGCGATGGGCTGCAAAGCAGCCCCACTCCCGCAGGTACGTACACGTCCCCTGTAGGAGCCGGCTTGCCGGCGATGGGCTGCAAAGCAGCCCCACTCCCGCAGGTACGTACACGTCCCCTGTAGGAGCCGGCTTGCCGGCGATGGGCTGCAAAACAGCCCCACTCCCGCAGGGCACGTACACGTCCCCTGTAGGAGCCGGTTTGCCGGCGGTGGGCTGCAAAGCAGCCCCAACACCCGAAGGTCACGTACACGTTCCCTTGTGGGAGCCGGCTTGCCGGCGATGGGCTGCAAAGCAGCCCCAACACCCGCGGGTCACGTACACGTCCCTTGTGGGAGCCGGCTTGCCGGCGATGGGCTGCAACGCAGCCCCACTCCCGCAGGGCGCGTACAGTCCCCTGTAGGAGCGGGCTCGCCCCGCGATGGGCTGCAAAGCAGCCCCTAAACATCCGCCGTTCTGAACAGGATTCGCGCTAGTGGTTGATGTAACAGCAAGCAAATCCGGCCCTATCATCGGCCGCCTGGTGGTCGTGGGCCTGGGCCTGATCGGCGGCTCCTTCGCCAAGGGCCTGCGCGAAAGCGGCCTGTGCCGCGAAGTGGTCGGCGTCGACCTGGACGCCCAGTCGCGCAAGCTGGCCGTGTCCCTGGGCGTGGTCGACCGCTGCGAAGCGGACCTGGCCGCCGCCTGCGTCGGTGCCGACGTCATCCAACTGGCCGTGCCCATCCTGGCCATGGAAAAGGTCCTCGCCCACCTGGCGCGCCTGGACCTGGCCGACGCCATCATCACCGACGTCGGCAGCGCCAAGGGCAACGTCGTGCGCGCCGCCCGCGAAGCCTTCGCCGAACGCCTGCCGCGCTTCGTCCCAGGCCACCCGATCGCCGGCTCCGAGCAGAGCGGGGTAGAGGCCTCCAACGCCACCCTGTTCCGCCGCCACAAAGTCATCCTCACGCCGCTGCCGGAAACCGACCCCGCCGCCCTGGCCCTGGTCGACCGCCTATGGCGTGCGCTGGACGCCGATGTGGAACACATGCCGGTGGAACGCCATGACGAAGTCCTGGCCGCCACCAGCCACCTGCCGCACCTGCTGGCATTCGGTTTGGTCGATTCCCTGGCCAAGCGCAATGAAAACCTGGAGATCTTCCGGTACGCTGCGGGAGGCTTCCGCGATTTCACGAGAATCGCCGGCAGCGACCCGATCATGTGGCACGACATCTTCCTCGCCAACCGCGAGGCTGTCCTGCGCACCCTGGATACATTTCGCAGCGACCTCGACGCCTTGCGCGACGCGGTCGATGCAGGGGACGGGCACCAACTGCTGGGTGTGTTCACCCGCGCTCGGGTTGCCCGCGAGCATTTCAGTAAAATCCTGGCCCGCCGGGCCTATGTGGACGCTATGAACGCCAACGATCTGATTTTCCTGGCCCAACCTGGTGGCCGCCTGTCCGGACGGATCCGCGTTCCGGGCGACAAGTCGATTTCCCACCGCTCGATCATGCTTGGCTCGCTGGCCGAAGGCACCACCGAGGTCGAAGGTTTCCTCGAAGGCGAGGATGCCCTGGCGACCCTGCAGGCCTTCCGCGACATGGGTGTGGTCATCGAGGGCCCGCACCACGGCCGCGTGACCATCCACGGCGTCGGCCTGCACGGCCTCAAGCCGCCACCCGGGCCGATCTACCTCGGCAACTCCGGCACCTCCATGCGCCTGCTGTCGGGCCTGCTGGCCGGCCAGCCGTTCGACGTGACAATGACCGGCGACGCGTCGCTGTCCAAGCGCCCGATGAACCGCGTGGCCAACCCGCTGCGTGAAATGGGTGCGGTGGTCGAGACCGGCCCTGAAGGCCGCCCGCCGCTGACCATCCGCGGTGGCCACAAGCTCAAGGCCCTGGACTACACCCTGCCGATGGCCAGTGCCCAGGTGAAATCCTGCCTGCTGCTGGCCGGCCTGTACGCCGAAGGCACCACCACCGTCACCGAGCCGGCCCCGACCCGCGACCACACCGAGCGCATGCTGCGTGGCTTCGGCTACGACGTGCAGACCAATGGCCCGGTGGCCTCGCTCAAGGCTGGCGGCAAGCTCAGTGCCACCCGCATCGAAGTGCCGGCCGACATCTCCTCGGCTGCCTTCTTCCTGGTCGCGGCCTCCATCGCCGAAGGCTCGGAGCTGGTGCTCGAGCACGTGGGCATCAACCCGACCCGTACCGGCGTGATCGACATCCTGCGCCTGATGGGCGGCGACATCACCCTGGAAAACCAGCGTGAAGTCGGCGGCGAACCGGTGGCCGACCTGCGCGTGCGCGGTGCCAAGCTCAAGGGTATCGACATTCCCGAAGCCCTCGTACCGCTGGCCATCGACGAGTTCCCAGTGCTGTTCGTCGCCGCGGCCTGCGCCGAAGGGCGCACCGTGCTGCGTGGCGCCGAGGAGCTGCGGGTCAAGGAATCGGACCGCATCCAGGTCATGGCCGACGGCCTGCTGACCCTGGGCGTGAAGTGCCAGCCGACCCCGGACGGCATCATCATCGACGGCGGCCAGATCGGCGGCGGCGAAGTCCATGGCCACGGCGACCACCGCATCGCCATGGCCTTCAGCGTCGCCTCGCTGCGTGCCAGCGCGCCGATCCGCATCCATGACTGCGCCAACGTCGCCACCTCGTTCCCCAACTTCCTGGCGCTGTGCGCCGAAGTCGGTATCCGCGTCGCAGAAGAGGGCAAGCCGTGAATTCCCAAGCGCCGGTCATCACCATCGATGGGCCAAGCGGCTCGGGCAAGGGCACCGTTGCCGGCATCCTCGCCCGCGAACTGGGCTGGAGGCTGCTGGACTCCGGCGCCCTGTATCGCCTGCTGGCCTTCAACGCCACCAACCACGGCGTGGACCTGACCAACGAAGAGCTGCTCAAGGCCCTGGCCGCCCATCTGGATGTGCAGTTCATCGCCGCACAACCGGGTAAGCTTCAGCAGATCATTCTCGAGGGTGAGGATGTCAGCAACGTGATCCGTACCGAAACAGTCGGCGCCGGCGCCTCCATGGTCGCCTCCCTGCCGGCGGTGCGCGAAGCGCTGCTGCAGCGCCAGCGCGCCTTCCGCGAAGCCCCCGGGCTGATCGCCGATGGCCGCGACATGGGCACCGTGGTGTTCCCGGACGCGCCCTTGAAAGTGTTCCTCACCGCCAGTGCGGAGGAGCGCGCACGACGTCGTTATTTGCAGTTGAAGGGCAAAGGCGATGATGTTAGTCTGGCGAGTCTGCTGGATGAGATCCGTGCGCGCGATGAGCGCGACACCCAGCGTGCGGTGGCCCCGTTGAAACCAGCGGCCGATGCCATCCAGCTGGACTCCACCGAGTTGTCCATCGAGCAGGTGTTGCAACGTATCAGGAGCGAGCTCGCCCAGCGCGATCTGCTCTGATAACCAGGGAAGCAGGCAGGGTCACCAGTCAACGTCCTGCCGGCTTTCCTTTATATGAACGAAACCCACATTGTCTGGAATGTGGCTATGGGCGTCTGTTTCGCCCGAATCTACAGGAATTAAAATGAGCGAAAGCTTTGCAGAACTCTTTGAAGAAAGCCTGAAAACCCTCAATCTTCAGCCGGGCGCGATCATCACCGGTATCGTTGTCGACATCGACGGCGACTGGGTTACCGTTCACGCTGGCCTGAAGTCCGAGGGCGTCATCCCGCTCGAGCAGTTCATCAACGAAGCTGGCGAGCTGACCATCAAGGTCGGTGACGAAGTTCACGTTGCGCTGGACGCGGTCGAAGACGGCTTTGGCGAAACCAAGCTGTCCCGTGAAAAAGCCAAGCGCGCCGAGTGCTGGATTGTTCTGGAAGCAGCTTTCGCCGCCGAAGAAGTGGTCAAGGGCGTTATCAACGGTAAGGTTAAGGGCGGCTTCACTGTCGACGTTAACGGCATCCGTGCGTTCCTGCCGGGCTCCCTGGTCGATGTCCGCCCTGTGCGCGACACCACCCACCTGGAAGGCAAAGAGCTGGAGTTCAAGGTCATCAAGCTGGACCAGAAGCGCAACAACGTTGTCGTTTCCCGTCGCAGCGTGCTGGAAGCCGAGAACAGCGCCGAGCGCGAAGCCCTGCTGGAAACCCTGCAGGAAGGCCAACAGGTCAAGGGTATCGTCAAGAACCTCACCGACTACGGCGCCTTCGTGGACCTGGGCGGTATCGACGGCCTGCTGCACATCACCGACATGGCTTGGAAGCGCATCAAGCACCCGTCGGAAATCGTCAACGTTGGTGACGAAGTCGACGTTCGCGTCCTGAAGTTCGACCGTGAGCGCAACCGCGTTTCGCTGGGTCTGAAGCAAATGGGCGAAGATCCGTGGGTAGCTATCACTGCCCGCTACCCAGAAGGTACCCGCGTACAGGCTCGCGTGACCAACCTGACCGACTACGGCTGCTTCGCTGAGCTGGAAGAAGGCGTTGAAGGTCTGGTACACGTTTCCGAAATGGACTGGACCAACAAGAACATCCACCCGTCGAAAGTCGTTCAGGTTGGCGACGAAGTGGAAGTCATGGTTCTGGACATCGACGAAGAGCGTCGTCGTATCTCCCTGGGCATCAAGCAGTGCAAGTCCAACCCATGGGAAGACTTCTCCAGCCAGTTCAACAAAGGTGACAAGATCACCGGTACCATCAAGTCGATCACCGACTTCGGTATCTTCATTGGCCTGGACGGCGGCATCGACGGTCTGGTTCACCTGTCCGACATCTCCTGGAACGAGTCCGGCGAAGAAGCCGTACGTCGCTTCAAGAAGGGCGACGAGCTGGAAACCGTCATCCTGTCGGTCGACCCAGAGCGCGAGCGTATCTCCCTGGGTATCAAGCAACTGGAAGACGATCCGTTCTCCAACTTCGTTGCTCTGAACGACAAGGGCGCTATCGTCAAGGGTACCGTCAAGGAAGTTGACGCCAAAGGCGCCATCGTCACCCTGGCCGACGACATCGAAGCTACTCTGAAGGCTTCCGAAATCAGCCGTGACCGCGTTGAAGACGCGCGTAACGTCCTGAAGGAAGGCGACGAGATCGAAGCCAAGATCATCAGCGTTGACCGCAAGTCCCGCGTCATCAGCCTGTCCATCAAGTCGAAGGACGACGCTGAAGAGCGCGAAGCTATCCAGAGCCTGAAAAACGCTCCGGAAGCTGCTGCCGACACCACCATGGCCGCGCTGCTGCGCGAAGCTATGGCCAAGCAGAACTAAGTTCTGTTTGATCGGTAAAAAAAGGGGCGACCTTCGGGTCGCCCCTTTTTTTTATTGGGATGGCGAGATAGCGTGATGGTGGAGAGGTGTCCGCCGTGAGGGCGTTGTCGCCTGTGAGATCGAGCGCCGCCCGCGCGGCGCATCGCGAGCTGCGCTCGCTCCTACGTTTGTTTCGGGCCAGTAACGCCTGTAACAGGCGCGCGCGACCGCCTGGTTCGTACGACACGAAATTGCGTCAGGCGCCAAAGCGTCCGCGCGAAAATCCCACAGAAATACTTCGCCCGAAATAAACGTAGGAGCGAGCGCAGCTCGCGATGCGCCGCGCGGGCGGCGCTCGATCTCACAGGCGCCGACACTGTCACGGCGAACACGGCGCTCGATCTCCCTGGCGCCGACGCTACCACGGCGAACGCGGCGCCCGATCTCACCGGCCGCCGCCCTTCTACCGCCATACCCCTAAAGCCACACCGCATCCCAATGTGGATAATCACCAACACTAGCCACCAGTCCTGCCCTTACCGGATTGGCAACGATGTATCTCGCAACCTTGCAAACATCCTCATCCCGACGCAAGGCTCGGTCGTAATAGCCTGCCTGCCAGACCGGCCCTGCTTTTGCTCCGGCCTTGTGCAGTGCATTGCTGGACTGGCATTTGAAGCGTTGCATGAGTGCGCCAAGCGTCACTTCTTTCAATTCAATCAACCAATGCACATGGTCTGGCATCACGACCCAGGTCAGTGATCGGCAGTGGTGTTGTTCTTCCGCGTAGCGAAGGTGCTGAATGACCAATCTTGCAAAATAGAGGTTGTGAAACAAAGGCTGGCGGTGATGAGTGACGGTGGTCAGCATGTAGAGCCTACCTGGCACCGAGCATCTTGCGCGGCGCAGCCTGTAGCCATGAGGGTTAGACATTGATTCATCCTTGAGCGAGTATGTGTTCGATCAGCGTAGCCAGCCCATGCAGGCCTCGACCCGATGGAGGTTTGCTGCTTGTAAATAACCGTCGGATGTAACAGCTGTACGGCATGAGGTTGCGGGGTGGCCTGGGGTGATTGGCGTGGGTTTTGTGGTGTTGCGCAAATCGCGCGCCGCCCACGCGGCGCGCATCGCGAGCTGCGCTCGCTCCTACGTTTGTTTTGGGCAGTTCCGCCTGCGACAGGCGCGCGCGACCGCCTGGTTCGTACGACACGATATCGCGTCAAACTCCAAGGCGTCCGCGCGAAAACCCCACAGGATGAACTGGCCCGAAACAAACGTAGGAGCGAGCGCAGCTCGCGATGCGCCGCGCGGGCGGCGCTCGATCTCACAGGCGCCGACACTGTCACGGCGAACGCGGCACTCGATCTCCCTGGCGCCGACGCTACCACGGCGAACGCGGCGCCCGATCTCAAATCCCCCGCACCCCTCAAGCCGCGCTCACCCAATCTTGAATTTTTTTATCAAGTCAAGATCCACCCTGTTCAAATCTCCCAGAGCGTGCTACAAACTGGTTAAGCAATGATCTAGCTGCTTGATAACGAAGGGAAAAATATGACGAAGTCGGAGCTGATCGAACGTATTGTCACCCATCAAGGGCTGCTCTCGTCCAAGGACGTGGAGTTGGCCATCAAGACCATGCTTGAACAGATGTCCCAATGCCTGGCCACCGGCGATCGCATCGAGATCCGCGGCTTTGGCAGCTTTTCCTTGCACTACCGCTCACCCCGCGTAGGTCGCAACCCCAAGACCGGCCAGTCGGTGAGCCTTGAAGGCAAGTACGTACCGCACTTCAAGCCCGGCAAGGAACTGCGTGACCGCGTTAACGAAGACGAACAAGAACACGCCCACACCTGAGGGGCAGAAGGAGCAGTCTGATGCGTAACCTCAAGCGCGCCTTGGCGGCGTTGTTCGTGCTGCTGTTGGCGGCCGTGGTGCTGTTCTTCGTTTTGGAGAACCAGCAAACTGTCTCCCTGGTCCTGTTCGGCTGGGCCGCCCCCGCCGTCCCAGTCGCCGTATTGGTCATCGCAGCCCTGGTCATCGGCCTCGCCGTCGGCCCACTGCTCGGCGCCTACGGCGTGCTGCGCAGTAAGCGCAAAATCCGCGCCTCCGCCCGCCAGGCCGCCCTGTCCGGTAACTGACACACCTCCCGCACAGCCCAAACCCACCTCGACTCCGTGGGTGCGGGCTTGGCCTCTCCCATCCCCCAACATTCCCCTGGCCCCACAATTCCCCATCAATCAAAGACTTCCTGCACTCTCTAGCGCTGCCCCCTGAAAGACAACCCACCCCTTCGGCTGCGCTTCCAAGCAGAAAACCAACGGCTAACGCTGCTCTTATGGGAGATCACCCAGCCCTTTGAGCTGCGCTGTCGCGCAGAGAACAAACAGCCGGTGCTGATCCTCTGTGGTAGATCACCCAGCCTTTCGGCCTGCGCTGATACAGAGAACAACGCACCTCTGTGGGAGCGGGCTTGTCCCGCGATCAAGGGCGAAGCCCTTGCCAGGCAGCATCAATATCGCCCCCTGCCCAATCGCAAAACAAATCGAACCGCCACACCACTCAGCCGCCCATGACAAACACCCACCAAACAATCTAGGAAGCGTCCTACGCCAACATGGGAAATCTACGCTGTAACTGCATCCAAACCCCATGGACTAATAGCCCACCCCACATCCTGACAGGGAAGCTTTCACCGGTATGGACTACCCCAGCCTCTCGCACCACGGCGGCACCCGCAGCATCACCGGCTCCTGCCACCAGCTCCACCTCGACGCCACCACCAGCCTGTTGATCGACTGCGGCCTCGAACAAGGCACCGACGCACCCCCGGACGACACCCAAGCCACCCCCGTCGGCTTCGACATCACTGGCATCCAGGCCCTGATCATCACCCACGTCCACCTCGACCATGTCGGCCGCATCCCCGCACTCTTGGCCGCAGGCTTCCACGGCCCGATCCTGTGCAGCGAACCCTCCGCAAAACTCCTGCCCCTCATCCTCGAAGACGCCTACCGCCTCGGCATCTCCAGCGACCCCGCCGAGATCGCCCGCTTCCTGGAAATCATCCGCCGCCTGCTAGTGCCAGTCCCGTACGAGCAATGGCACAGCGTCACCAGAACTCCCACCCTCGAATGCCGCATCCGCCTCCAGCGCGCCGGGCATCTGCTGGGTTCTGCCTATGTCGAATGCGACGTCCGCTACCCCCAACGAACAAGCGATACCCGCGTCGTCTTCTCTGGCGACCTCGGCGCCCCCGGCAGCCCGCTCTTGCGCCCGGTACAGCCACCCGAACGCGCCGACATCCTAGTGCTCGAAAGCACCTACGGCGACCGCCTGCATCCTGATCGCAGCGAACGCCAACAGCGCCTGGAAGCCGCCATCGACCGCGCCCTCGCAGACCAGGGCACCGTCCTCATCCCTGCGTTCAGCCTCGGCCGAACACAGGAACTGCTCTACGAGCTGGAAGACATCCTCCACCGCAAGGCCCTCCTGACCGAAACAGAAAACCCCGGCACCGACCCGCTGGACTGGTCGCAACTGCCCATCATCCTCGACTCCCCATTGGCCCAGCGCGTAACCCAGGCCTACCGCGAGCTGCACGACTACTGGAACAGCGAAGCCAGACAACGCCTAGGCAAAGGCCGTAAGCCCCTGGGTTTCAGCCAACTGATCTGTGTCGATACCCACGCCAAGCACCAACAGGTAGTCAATTACCTCAAGAGCACCGGCCGACCCGCCATCGTCATCGCCGGCAATGGCATGTGCTCGGGCGGGCGCATCGTCAACTACCTGAAAGCCATGCTCGAGGATCCCCGGCATGAGGTGATGTTCGTGGGCTACCAGGCCAGGGGTACGCCGGGTGCGGTGATCCAGGCCAGCCGTGGCGCGCAGAGGCCTGCATGGGTCGAACTGGATCAAGTGCGCTATGAAATACGTGCCAAGGTGATGACGCTCGAAGGGTATTCGGCGCATGCGGACCAGGCAGGGTTGGTGCAGTTTGCCCTGGGCCAGGGTGAGCCAACGAGGCGTGTTGTGCTGGTGCATGGAGAGGGGAGGGCGAAGCAGGCCTTGGCCCGAGCCCTGCGGCAACGCTACGAGGCGTTGGGATGTGAGCTGACCGTCACAATCCCAGGGTGCCGTCTGGCGGCCCTGTGAATTTTGGTCGGAAACCGGGGAACTTCTTTGGTCGAGTTCCCTCTACTACTGATTAATGCTTAAGGCGTAAGGCGATTCTTGAGCGTGTTGGCAAATTGACGCTACGCTTCAGTTGAGTGGCTCGCGTGACCGACAGACGGTCGGTTGATGGGCTACCGGAGCATGCGGATAGACGTGACCCAAGGAAAAACAGAATAGATGCGCAACGAACCTGAGCGCCTGAGTAGTACTGGTGACGAGATTGACCTTTTTGAGCTGATCGAGGGACTGTGGAAGCAGAAGGTGTTGATCATCGTGACGACCGTGGTCGTGACGGCGATTGCGGTGGCGTATGCGTTTCTGGCCAAGCCTGTGTATGAGGCGAAGGTTTTTGTGCAACCCCCGACTCAAAATGATGTCTCCCCGCTGAATTATGGTCGCGGCGGGAACACGGGTTTGAGCATGCTGACGGTGAAGGATGTCTATGACATTTATCTGCGGAATCTTCAGTCGGAGTCGTTGCGCAGAGAATTCTTCCGGAGCGTCTATCTGCCTAGCCTGCCTGAGGATGAGCGTGGTGGGTCGCAGGATGAATTGTACGGTCGGTTCCAGGATGTCCTTTCGCTTGGTGTCGCTGCCAAGGAAACACCTAATCGTTTCTTCGTAAAGGCTAACGTATCCGATCCCCAGCAAGCTGCCGAATGGGTTGTCCGTTATCTGGAAATGGCGGGCCGTCGTGGGCGAGCAGAGGTGGTCAGGGACGTAAAGGCTGACGCCACGATCAAGGCTAACAACTTGGAGCAGCAGATCAACGCCGCGCTGGAAAGCGCACGGAAACAGCGCGAAGACCAGATTATCCAGCTGACAGAAGCGTTGCGTGTAGCCAAATCCATTGGCCTTGAGAAGCCACCGATCATCTCGAACACCTTGTCGAGTGAGGTCTCGGCTGGCATGGACGGTTCTCTGATGTACATGCGGGGTAGCAAGGCTCTGGAGGCCGAAATTGACAACCTTCGTAAGCGTACGTCAGATGATGCGTTCGTAAAGAATTTGCGGCAACGGCAAGAGGCGTTGGCGTTTTATCGTACGTTGCAGATTGATCCCGGCGTAATCCAGGTTTACAGACAGGATGGTGCAATTGAGTCGCCCGATAAGCCGGTTGAGCCAAAGAAAACAATTCTTATTATCATTGGTGTGTTTTTTGGATTTTCCTTTGGTGTAGCATTAGCATTTGCACATTTCTTGTTGATACGTTCTCGGAGGCGTTGAAAGATGGCCGTCCTGCGAAGATGAGTCGCTTCGATGGCCATCTGCTGGTATCTCGCATCGTTAGCTGTCACAATGATATCCTTTCGTCCGCCTAGGACAGGGATGTTCGATAAGCTGGTATGGCATATAGGCCATAGTGGTGAGTGGTCGCACCTGTCAGGCGAATGAGTCTTTGGACTGACTGGCAGGCAAGATTGTGACTAGCATTAACTCGGTACCGAAAATCATCAATCACGATGAAATAGATTTATTAATAATCTTGCGGTCAATTTGGCAGCAAAAGCTTCTTATAAGTGCTATTACCTTTGGTGGCATCATTCTAGCAGCCCTGTATATCTTCAATGTTACACCGGATTACGAGGTGAGCACCTTATTGCGGCCTGCCGCGATAAACGATTTAGATGAAATTAATCGTTCTAAAGTATATGCGCTTCCACCAAACGAAGCGTTAAAGCGAGTTGGCGCTGCTCTTGACTCATATGATACCCGTTTAGGCTATTTCCGTTCCAATCCTCAGCTTCAAGCGGCCTTTTCTACTGATGGACGGACTCAGGAGCAGGCCTTTGAAGAGTTTAATTTTAAAGCTTTGAAATTAATTCAGCCTGACCCTAGCAAAAGTAACGCTTTAAAGCCCTACATTGGTTTGGAAATGCGTTATCCAAAAGGTTTGGATGGTAAAACCGCTTTGAATGGTCTGGTTCAATATGCTATCGAGAGTGAAAGACAAAAGGTATCTCAAGATCTCAAAGTTATTGTAAGTAATCGAATTAGAGAAGTTGATGCTAACTTGGATTCTGCTCGAGTTGATTACTTTGCTAATAAAGATTCAAGGATCGCAGAATTGGCTGAGGAGGATAACTTAAAAATAGCTCAGCTGAAAGATGAATTGCGGGCGTTGCGTTTGCAGTTGAAGCTGCGTAGAGAAAACAGAATATCACAACTAAACGAAGCAATCATGATTGCACGTTCCTTGGGGCTGAAAAAGCCTTCAACGCCATCTAGCATGGGCCAGTCGGACGTGGAAACGACGGGTAATGTTTTCCGGACGGAAGTCATAAACCAACAAATGCCGTTGTACTTTATGGGAACAGATGCATTAGAAGCTGAGAAGAGTGCACTTCGCAAGAGGGTTTCTGATGATTTTGCCGACCCACGAATAGCTGCCATTCGAAAAGAGCTTCTTCTTTTAGAAAACAATCGTAACATTGAAATGTTGCGCAGCCGAGATAACGAGGACCTTTTCTTAAAAGGTATCGAGCCGCTGCGGGCAGAACGTGCCCGGTTAAATTCGATTTCTACGGATTTAAGTAATGTTCAATTAGTCAGCATAGATCGGTATGCGGTAGAGCCTCATTCTGCGGTCTGGCCTAATAAGAAGCTGATTTTTGTTATTGCACTAATTTTGGGAATAATTGTCGGCATATTTGTAGCTTTTTTACGCTGCATGATTAGTTTTTCGCAGCACGGCAACCACATTTCTCAAATTCAAGGTGTACCAGTCATAGAAAATAAAGGTTAATAAGTTTTTGAAGGTGGGAGGGCTGATAACATCAGGCCTCCCATTAGTCTGAATTGCAACTGGCCGCTATGGACTAGAAGATGTATTCTTCTAACTTTCGATTACGGACCTATTTCTAAGTTGTAGTAGATAATATTGAGCTGAGATATGCTAAAGCTTAGATCATTAAAATTACTTTCTTTTTTGTGGCTTGGGTCCCTGGCAGGAGCCGGAATGGCCTTTTTAACTCAGGTAATAATTGCGCGTTTTTTAGATGTAGCGCAATTTGGGAGTTTTTCATCAGCTTTAGCTACCGTAACTCTCGTGGCTCCGTTAGCAGGGATCGGTGTCCCCGCACTTTGGTTGAAAGTTTTCGGGGGAGAAGGCTGGCAAGCAGTAAGATGGGTTCGCCCATCTTTTATATTTGTAGTTATAAGTACGTCTATTGTGGTTCTCGGATTATATGTCTGGGGGGCTCTGCACCATAATTCTAATAAACATCTCTTGATGGTGCTGTCAGTATTCATTATTGGGCAAATATGCAGCGACTTGGTTAGCAGTAAATTACAATTGGAGGAGCACTTTTCTAAACTAGCTCTTTGGCAGATATTTCCGCACCTCGCTAGGTTTACTTTGGTCTGCCTTGTTTTCCTTGTTTTAGATAAAAATGTTGCACCCATTCAAGTTGGTATTATCTACGCGTTCGTATCAATTCTCTGCATTTCAATGAGTATAAAGTCACTTATTGGAATCTCGCGAGGCAGGCTTGATTTGAAAGGGCATGTCCAAAAAAGCGAAATCTATGATATTTCCCCAACTTGGAAAATGGTTGCAAGTCAGTCTTGGCCTTTTGGAGTTGGCGCGTTTGCGCATCTGATTTATTTCCAAAGTGACATTATTTTATTAAACTATTTGGTCGGAAATGAAGCCGCGGGCAGCTATAACGTTGCTTTCACAGTGATGACAGCCGTTTATCTATTCCCGAGTGTTTTATATCAAAAATATTTGTTGCCAAAAATCCACCGATGGTCAGCGAACGATAGAGGAAAATTTTATTTAGTCTATCGAAAAGGCAATATGCTCATGCTGTTGTTTGGGGCGGGTGCCATGGTCTTTATTTGGCTAATAAGCGAGCCTTTAATTCTCTTGGTCTTCGGAGAGGCTTATCGTGAGTCAATTCATCTTTTACGGATACTGGCAGTTTCTGCACCTTTAATATCTATTGCGCTCAGTGCTGGCGCAACGCTAGTTACAAGTCAGAATATTCGGATTAAAGTTAAATATATGTTGGCTGTGGCGGTATTTAATCTTATTTTGAACTTTATTGTAATCCCGACTTGGGGTAATATAGGTGCTGCCTATACAACATTGTTAAGCAATCTATTGCTATTAATTTTGTATTTATATGGAGCGGAACGAAAGGTGTTCGGGGAGACTCATAATGAACGGTGAATCATTTGGCCTAGGTTTTGAACAGCTGCATGATTTTCTGCAGGCACAAGCGATACCATTCAAGCGCGACTTTATTTTGAAATACGAGACTTATTTCAAGAGAGGAGGAGTCGCTGCGTTTTATGTTGCCCCCTCATCCATAGAACAATTGAAAACTCTTCTTAAATTTTTTAAAAAAAATGATGTTAAATGGAAGCTCATTGGGCTTTCGACGAATGTCATTTTTTTTGATGATTTAAGTTATGGGGTCATAGTTACAGTAAAAAATTTGACGGGTATCTTTGTAAATGGGTGCACATTCGATTTGGAATGTGGCTATTCACTTCAAGATTTTGTACGAGTTGCCTTGATTAATGGTAAGGGTGGCGTCGAAGGTTTGGAAGGGGTGCCTGGAACCTTAGGTGGTGCGATTTTTATGAACGCGGGGGCATATGGTTATACGATTTCGGATCGTCTAGTCACCGTGGATGTAATAACGCCAGAGGGAGAGATGGTTACCCTTACGAAAGAAGAGTGTGATTTCAATAACCGTTCATCATTTTTTAAAAAGCACCCAGATCACATAATAGCTTCCGCGAAGTTTGAGTTGGTTCCCGTGGATCATTTAGTATCTGCAAAAAAGATTGAAACCTATCATATAGCTAGACATAGCTATCAGGAGTTTGCCTATCCCAATTTGGGTAGTATGTTCTCAGTTAGAGGTGATTTTTATAAAGAATTTTTTAATGGCTCTAGGTTATTCTACCTTTTATGCGTTGCGTTTAAACTTGTTTTGAAAAATCCGATTTCAAAATTCATTCAACGAAAGCGCCCTCATAATAAAGTATTTAATAACCTGGCAATTCCATTTCTAGGAAATGAATACCCTGCCTATACGCCATCAGTTAAATCCATGAATATACTCATAAATGATGGCACCACGACCACGGAAGATATTCTTTGCTATATAGCCTTAGTGCGAAAGCATCTTAATCCTAGCACTCCAATTGAAAACGAAATTATCAAATCACCAGTGAATCAGACAACAGATAGCGCAAAAAAAATCTTTACAAGCATTGCTGAAAAGGGGCTATAACTTGAAAATTGCTCTGATTACTATTCATTGGGCTAATAATTATGGTGCGGCTCTGCAAGTATACGCATGCGCCCAGAGCTTGAGCAGATTCGGCCAGGTTTCGGTGATCGATTATCGCTGTGAGTATACTAGTAAGGGTATGCAGCTTTTTAGATTCGGCTGGGGTATAAGGGATCTGCTGCGTCTGGGTAAAGATCTTTTGCGCATATTTCCACGTTATAGGGTAATCAAAAAGTTTTCGGAATTTAACGCAAAAAATCTTTCGGTAACTAGGATTATTCGAACAGATGAAGATTTTAAAAAGTTGGTTTCGGATTTTGATGTGTTTGTATCGGGAAGCGATCAAATTTGGAATCCAAAAATAGTTAGTGACCTGGGGCGCTTAGACGGAAGATTTTTTCTGGACTTTGCACAAGATAAAAAACGTATCTCTTATGCTTCCAGCATGGGGACCTACAAATACTCTCCTCAGGAAATAAAGTCTGTCGCTAGCTATCTAAATAAATATCAATTTATTTCGGTTCGCGAGAGTGATACCGCGGTTACTTTGCAGGAAATACTAGGGCGTTCCGTCGAGCATGTACTAGATCCGACACTTTTGATGAATAAAAGCGAATGGTTATCAGGGTGTTCAAAAAAAACTGAAAATAGATCCGGGTATATTCTTATATACGCTTTAAAAAAAGATAAGCTTCTTAAAGAAGTCGTTGAAAAAACGTCTTCGTTATTGGGTTTGAAAGTTTATTCAATTGATCAAGACCCAGTAATAAACTATCGCTGCGATCGTCATATGATGGATGTAGGGCCCGACGAATTTGTTGAGTTATTTTCCAATGCTAGCTTTGTCATCACAAACTCTTTTCATGGTACAGCGTTTTCTGTTAATTTAAATATACCTTTTATTGTAACAACTCCTCCTACAGGTATAAATAGAATAAACAGTCTCCTTAAATCTGTAGGGTTGGAAGATAGAATTATTGGCCATTATGATGAACAAGCTCTAAATAGAAATATTAAAGATATTGATTTTAGTGATTCTAATAAGCGCCTGGACGACTTACGGAAAAAATCTTTTGAGTTTCTTGAGGGGGCACTAAAAGATGCTTGAGTCACAAAAAGATGTAGTTGTAAGTAAACTGAGAAGCCCTCATTTTACTATATCATTATTACTTCTTTTTGCTCTACCTAACCTACTATTTGTATCTATGGGATTCACTTCGCTCGCTCCAGGTTTATTGCTTGCATGTACGGCTATTTTGTTAGTTAATTTTCGAGATCTTTTTAAGTTTCGCTTTTCTACTAACGGCTTTTTAATGTTTTTCGCGATGTTTGTTTGTGCTTTTATTTTTGGTGCCCATATATACTTAAGTTCTGGTGAAAATAAATCTCTTATATCGCTATTGTTTTTCTTTGTGATTGCTGTTTCTGTAGTGCTTGGTAATTCTGTAATAAATGTCGGGTTTTATGCGTTTAATAGAACTCTAGTATTTGTGTTGACACTTCTGTTGATTCTCGGATGGGTAAAGCTTTTTTGGCAGCCTGATTTTTTAAGATATGGTGAATATAGTAAACCTGTATTTCCTTTTTCTGAGGAAAGTCATTATTCATTGTTTTTAGGTATGATAGCCTGCGGAGTAATTGTTAATCTTAGCGCTATTGCTAGCGCTATATTAATTGTAAATATGCTTGCCCTAGCGATCCTAATGCCAAACTTAACTCTTTTGGTCTTTGTTTGCATGTGTTCATTGCTGTTGCTATTAAGAGTTAGGTTGATTTATTTTTGGGTAGTGTTAATTGTTGTCGCATCCATTTTAGGATTTTTCTTTTATTTTGTCTTGTTAGATAATGAATATTTTAAAAGTAGGCTGGATTTTTCAGGCTCCGAAAATTTGACGGCCTTAGTTTTTTTACAGGGTTGGGCTTTGGCATATGCAAACTTTACGGGGACTTTTGGGTTAGGGCTTGGCTTCCAAATGCTCGGTTCAAGCTATACATTCCTGCCAGAAATTTCCGAAGTTATTTATCGTCATGCGGGTCAATATTTTAACGTAGCTGACGCTGGATTCCTCGCAGCTAAACTTATTGCCGAACTTGGAGTTCTAGGCCTGTTGCTTTCTGCGGCTTACTTGGTTTTGTTGGTTCGAGTGATTTTTGTTATAAATCATTGGAGCAGGCGATCAAAAAAAATGAGGGGTACCGATTGTTTGCTTGCCAAAAAATACGTTGCAGCAAGTGCATTGGTTTTTGGATTTTTGGTGGAGTTTTTTTTCCGGGGTCTGGGGTACTTTTCACCCGGTGTTTTTTTGTTTCTTTTTGCATTTACTATATATTTAAAAAGCAAAGCGTTGCTTCGTGAGATTTGACGTTATGAATATTTTGATTTTTAATGATTATGCTTGTATTCAAGGTGGGGCAGCTCAAGTCGCGATAGCAAGCGCCAAAGGACTAGCTGATGCAGGCTATAACGTTCATTATATTTATGCGGTAGGCCCTGCAGCAGAAGAACTGTATCATCCAAATATTAAACTTTTGGATTTGCGTCAATACGATCTCCTTTCTCATCCAAGTAAGGCAAAGGCAGCAGTAGTTGGTGTATGGAATACGCAAGTTTCTGAGTTGTTAAATGATTTTTTAGAGGGGTTTGAACCGCAAGACACAGTTGCTCACTTTCATACCTGGGTTAAGTCACTTACAAGTAGCGCTGTTGTTGCAGTTCGGAAAAAAAATATACCTATAGTTTTGACCTTGCATGATTACTTCACGGCTTGCCCAAATGGCGGCTTTTATAATTATAATGCGTCATCTGTTTGTAAACTTGATGCAATGTCAATAGCATGCCTGGGGAGTAACTGTGACTCTAGGAGTTATGCGCAAAAATTATGGCGTTTTGCGAGACAAATTGTGACGAATAAGTCGGGTGTACCAAGCGCTATCACCGATTTTATTTATGTTTCCCATTTTAGTCTTGAAATTCTAAAACAATATCTACCAACTAATTCTAGTTATTGGCACATACCCAATCCGATCGATATTGAAAAGCAGTCTCAAGCCAAGCCAAGTGAGTCTGATGTTTTCACTTATATAGGCCGTTTTTCGCCAGAGAAAGGCGCCCAGCTATTTGCATTGGCTGCTCAAAACCTAGGCATTCGGGCTAGATTTGTTGGAGGAGGGGAGCTCATTCAACAGCTACAAGAAATCAACCCTACCGCAGAATTTACTGGTTGGTTAAATCGGGATGCGATTCCGAAAGTAGTACGAAATTCTAGAGCTATAGTGTTTCCATCTTACTTGTATGAAACCCAAGGAATGGTAGTCGCTGAGGCTGCTGCATTAGGTATTCCTTGCATTGTCTCTGATGCCTGCGCAGGTAAAGATTATATAATTGATGGAAAAACTGGAATATTGTTTGAGTCCGGTGACGTGTCTGCTTTAGAGGATGCAATTGTAAAAATCGCTAATTCTCCCGAATTGGCTGATCAGATGGGGCAGGCATCCTATACGAGCTACTGGGAAAAGCCGCCTACGCTTGAGCGCCATGTTAGCGATTTAGTGAACTGCTATAATGCAATATTGGCACGAAATTATACTGAATAAAGGTGGAGTAAGGTTAATATGCGTGTGGCATGTATTGTTCCTACGTATAATGGCGTTTCGGATTTTTCAAGATTGCTCGATTCATTGGAGCAGCAAAATTATAACTTTGACCTGTATGTTGTCGACTCAAACTCTTCAGATGGAACCAAAGAGCTCGCCGAAATTAGAGTCGAAAATTTGTTGGTGATACAAAGCAGTGAGTTTAATCACGGCGGCACCCGGCAAAGAATGGTTTCTGCTTTGCCGGATTATGATTTTTATGTATTCCTTACTCAGGATGCGTATTTAGAAGATTCTGACGCGATAAAAAACATAATAGCTCCCTTTGTGGATCCAAGCGTAGGGGCTGTTTGTGGTCGACAACTTCCGCATTATGATGCGAATTTGCTATCACAACATGCTCGTTTATTTAACTACCCTTCGGAATCAATATTAAAGTCTTTAGCTGATGTGCCTAGGCTTGGTATAAAGACACCCTTTATGTCTAACTCATTTTCTGCTTATCGGGCTCAAGCTTTATCAGACGCCGGAGGCTTTCCTGATCATGTGATCTTGTCAGAAGATATGTATGTTGGAGCTAAAATGTTGCAGGCGGGCTGGAAAGTCTATTATGCCGGAAATGCAGTTTGTAGACACTCCCATAATTACACTCTAAAAGAAGAATTTTCACGATACTTTGACCAGGGTGTTTTTCATTCTAGGGAGAAATGGATTTCTGACGCGTTTGGCGGGGCCTCTGGTGAAGGGTTGCGTTTTGTAAAGTCTGAGTTAAAGTTTCTTGGTTTGAAAAAAATTTACTTTTGGCCTGTAGCAGTTTTACGTAACGCCGTGAAGCTACTTGGATTTAAGCTGGGTAAAAACGAAAGCAAATTTCCGGTAAAACTCTCCAAAAGACTGAGCATGCATAAGCGTTATTGGGATAGCCAAAATTAAAATGTTATGTATATGCTGCTCGGGTTAGGTGTTCGGACCCGGAATGAGTTGCTACGGATTGATAGTGAATAGCTCTGGTTTTTATCTAGACTTTACAGAACACCTTAAAGGATTTTCGCCACCGCAAACCCTTGTGCGGAAGTAACTACACCACCTGACGTAGAAATTCAACGCCATTACGTTTGATCGCGGAGTCGAAGACCGCAACGTAAGTGAACTTCGTTACGCGATCAATTGCCACGAACAGGTACTGCTTGCCGCTCTCAAGACGCAGCCGAATTATCGATGTGCAGATAGCCCCATCTCCGCTTCGAATTTGCTGCGTTTGGTTACGTTGCCGTTTTTTGGGAGCTTGGCTGATCCCGTAGCGTAGCAGACAGTGGCCTATGGCGTGCGGCTCAGCTATGAAAAGTATTCATGAAGTGGCTCAGCATGTTGTCCAGAGGCATCATCGTGCGTCGATGGCACTCGATCACCATCGCCTCAGAGACTCTCAGTTTGGCACTACATGGCTTGCAGGTTCCACCAGGCATCCTGCGTAGTGGTGCGTGATCGCCATTGGATACCGGTCTTCACGCTCAGTCGGTAGCGGGCGACTGGCTTTCAATTCGACTCTTCCGAAGCTTGGAGCTCGGCTCGGATTCGCAGGGCCATTCAGACTGAGCCACGAATACGTCCTTCCAAAATGCCGCCAGAGGGCGTTCAGGAAGCACTATGATTCTCTGGGACTGAACACCTCCGCGATGGATTGGTCAATCCAAATCGCAAGATTTCCCGCCGTCGCTCCCGCTGGGGTATCCTATACAAGACATTGAGCATACTTCTTTGCTATAACGGCATTTTTTGTCCACTTAGGTGCTGTGGAAATGACGGTTTTTCTGGTAGGTTCCCAGGGCTCAGCTATTTTGCATGCCGCAGTGGATGCTTACCGGATAGGTTTTGGAAGCATTCGGTTACGGTTGCAGCTGTGAAGGGCAGCCTTGTGAATTTCTACTATCGCGTTTCGTTGGAGTCTTTGTAAAGGATATGCAAGCTATTCCTCGTTATCAACCAACTTTTGCTGAGCGCTATCCTGTGCCTTTTTTTGTGGCGCTTTTGGATTTCTTCATTGTCCTCGTGGCTGGATTTCTGGCGCACTATTACCGATTCGGTAACCTTGATATGGGTGGCCGTTACAATAATGCGACTGTACTAACAGCTATTGTGGTCGTACTTTGCCTAGGGGTTGGAGGAGTATATGGGTCTCAGCGGGGCTATGCGTTTTTACGCCAGTTTAGTGTGCTGTTAGCGGGTTGGCTTGCGGCGGCAGGAATTATGCTTTCTATAACCTTTTTCTTAAAAGTCTCCGAAAACTACTCAAGGATCTGGTTCAGTAGCATGCTTGTTACGGGGGGGGGACTTAGCTTGCTGCTTCGAGTGATGGTTTTCTTGCTGCTTCGAAGATTGCGAGCTTCGGGGATGAATTTGAAAACTGTTTTGCTCGTTGATTCCGGTGGTAGTTCTGCGAGCCAGTTGAGCAGTGGCAAAAATCTCGATGAGTATGGTTTTAAGGTTATTCACAGCGTGCCATTTAATTTGGACGAGGACTGGTTGCAGAGTTTGGTCGCCAAGGTCGATGAACTGGGAGTTCATGAGGTTTGGCTGTGTTTGCCACTAAGCGAAGGTGGTGGTATTCGTTCAATTATGTATGCGCTGCGCCATCATACTGTGGCTGTACGGTTTATTCCAGAGTGGGATGACATACCTCTACTCAATCATAAAGTTAGTCATATAGCGGGTTTTTATTCTCTTGATTTGAGCTGTAGCCCCATGGATGGCCCTCCTCGATTGCTGAAGCGGCTGGAGGACCTAGTGCTGGGGGTTGTGATTTCTTTATTAATAGCTCCCGTTTGTTTGTTAATCGCAATTGCTATTAAGTTAACATCTGCAGGTCCGGTATTGTTTAAGCAGTATCGTACAGGTATCAACGGAAAGAGCTTTAAGGTTTATAAGTTCCGCTCTATGGTCGTGCATCGTGAAAGCGCTGGTAGTGTAACCCAGGCAACAAAAAATGATACACGAATCACGCGGGTAGGGGCGTTTCTTCGGCGAACAAGTCTTGATGAACTGCCGCAGTTTTTCAATGTCTTGCAAGGCCGTATGTCTATTGTCGGTCCGCGTCCACATGCATTATCTCATAATGAGTATTATAAAGATCTAGTAGAGTCTTATATGCAGCGGCATAAGGTCAAGCCCGGTATTACTGGTTGGGCCCAGGTTAGCGGCTACCGCGGCGAAACTGATACGTTGGAGAAGATGCAAAAGCGGGTTGAGTATGACCTTTGGTATATTGATAATTGGTCGCTTTGGCTGGATTTGAAAATAATATTTATGACCATATTTAAAGGGTTTATAAATAAAAACGCATATTGAAATGTGGCGTAAGGCAATAAATATGTTTAGCAGTTTTGTCGCGTTGAAAGCGGGGGGCAAATGGTCAAGGGTAATGCTTTGGGCCTTGGCTGTGGGGCTTTTTGTTCAAATTAGCGGTAAAGTGTGGCTCGCCTCAGGCAGTGGTCGTAATGCTCAGGTCTATCTGTGGTTGTTGTTGCCAGCACTGATTTTTTCGCTATATAAAATTCTTGCTCGAAGTGGCTCAAGGCCTAACCTACAATACCTTCCTTGGGTAATTTTTCTTGGCTGGGGAGCGCTGAGTACGTTATGGGCTACGGGGGGCGAGACTGATAGCTTATCGCTGGCGAAGCGAGGACTTTTTATTGGCCTCTATTTGGTAGCCATTCAGTTACTATTGAATCGTAGCGAAGAATTGTTACGTCGTGCGCTATTTGCTGGCATTTTCGTTGTGTTTCTTGGTGCCCTGGCTAGTTTGATTTATCAGTATGGTATCTTAGGTAAACCAATCGGGTATCGGGCGTTCCGGATATACCGGATGGAAATCGGTAATTTCGTAAACTACGGCTGGCCGGTAGCAGCGGGCATTTTTAATGGCGCTATCGCTGTTTGGGCGATGGGGATGGTGTTGGATAAGCGCACCGGTACTAAAGGTGCTTTGCTTTGGTTGATGGTTTTTGGCATTTTAGCGCTTTATGTAATAATGACGGGAACCCGAGGCGCATGGTTTGCGCTGTTAGGGGGCAGTGTGTTGTCCGTGATTATGCATAAATCCAGACGCGGTATGTGGGCTATCGGGATTTGCTTGCTGGTGGTTGCAGGTATTTCGATATTGCTATGGGATCAAATAATTATTGAGGTTGAAAAGCGCCAATTATCGGGGCGCGGGCCAATTTGGGCTTACTATTTCCAGGTCATGTCTGGGCATTGGTTGTTCGGGCAGGGGTTAGGTACTCCGTTTGCTTATCTGTGGCCTAATGGGAAAATAGTCTCCCCACACGCGCACAGCCTCTACCTGCAACAAGTTTACGACAGTGGCTTAGTTTCACTTCTCTTGATGCTCACAGGCTTATTAGGGCTGTTTTTCAAGGCTTGGAGCATGCGCGATAACCCATGGGTACGCCTAGCATTCCCCGCTCTAGTTTTTGCTCTAATTGCAATGTTGACTGATGTCGAGCGAATCTATACACGACCAGGTGATTATTGGACAGTATTCTGGCTGCCTGTGGCAATATTGTTGGCAGTGCCAAAGTCTCGCCCGAGGTCAGAGCAGATTACCTGATCCCTAGTTTGTCTTGGAGACTAATTATCTTCCAGTATGATTTTGCGGGCGATGGGGGGCTGCTCCGTCCAGTTCATGGCTAGCAACGCCCTACACCTGCTGATATATAAAATTAGATATTCAAAGGACATTTTCCGTGAAAGCAACTCCTCTAGCCATTCCCGAAGTTGTCCTGTTCGAACCTCGGGTGTTCGGTGACGCACGCGGCTTTTTTTTCGAAAGCTTCAACCAGCGTGTCTTCGACGACGCCGTCGGAAAAGCGGTAAGCTTCGTACAGGATAATCATTCCCGCTCAGCCAAAGGCGTACTGCGTGGCTTGCACTATCAGATCCAGAATGCCCAGGGCAAGCTTGTGCGCGTTGTGGAGGGCGAGGTGTTCGACGTCGCTGTCGATTTGCGCCGTTCATCGCCTACCTTCGGTCGTTGGGTCGGCGCGCATCTGTCTGCGGAAAACAAGCACCAATTGTGGGTCCCGGAGGGGTTTGCGCATGGTTTCGTGGTGCTGTCTGAGACCGCAGAGTTTCTTTACAAGACGACCGATTATTACGCACCAGCTCATGAGCGTTGCCTGGCCTGGAACGACGCCGAAGTAGGTATTCAATGGCCAATGACCGAAGAGCCGCTGCTGTCGGAGAAGGACAAAATCGGCAAATCGCTCAGTGAGGCGGATCTGTTCGATTAATACCTTGTCCAGGTCCGGCTTGAGTAGAGCAGCAGGCTTGCAACGATACAGGTGATGCGCTGGCTACAGGTCGGAAATTCTGTCTTGTTCAGGCTACAATCCCGACCGTAAGGTATCCAGCCCTTGGGAGCTGCAGCCTCCGCGGAATTATGAGCAGACGTGCGAACGTCAAGGCCTGGCCATATCTTTTGTGCAGATGGCCATCAACAGGACATTAAAGCTCAATATTGGCCGGGTACCGGGAAGCTCCGTCATCCACTTTTGCGAAACAACTGAAAAGACCTGAAAAATGACTATCTTGGTAACCGGCGGAGCCGGCTTCATCGGCGCAAATTTCGTACTGGACTGGGTGGCTCAATCGGATGAGCCGGTGATCAACCTGGACAAGCTCACCTACGCGGGCAACCTGCAGAACCTCGCGAGCCTGGAGGGTAACCCCCAGCACCAGTTCGTGCAGGGTGACATCGGCGACTTCGAGCTGGTGCAGCGTCTGTTGGCTGAGCACAAGCCACGAGCGGTGATCAATTTCGCTGCCGAATCCCATGTAGACCGCTCGATCCACGGCCCCGAGGATTTCATCCAGACCAACATCGTCGGCACCTTCCGCCTGCTCGAAGCGGTACGTGGCCACTGGAAGGGCCTGGACGGCGATGCCCAGCAGGCGTTCCGTTTCCTGCACGTTTCCACTGACGAGGTCTACGGTTCCCTGGCTGCCGACGAGCCAGCCTTCACTGAAAAGCACCAGTACGAGCCCAACAGCCCGTACTCGGCGAGCAAGGCCGCGAGCGACCATCTGGTGCGTGCCTATCACCACACCTACGGCCTGCCGGTGCTGACCACCAATTGCTCCAACAACTATGGCCCGTACCATTTCCCCGAGAAGCTCATTCCTCTGATGATCGTCAACGCCCTGGGCGGCAAAGCGCTGCCGGTGTATGGCGACGGTCAGCAGATCCGTGACTGGCTGTACGTCAAAGACCACTGCAGCGCCATTCGCCGTGTGTTGGAAGCGGGCAAGGTAGGGGAGGTGTACAACGTCGGTGGCTGGAACGAGAAGCCGAACCTGGAGATCGTCAACCGCGTTTGCGCCTTGCTCGATGAGTTGCACCCTCGTGCAGACGGCAAGGCCTACAGCGAGCAGATCAGCTTCGTGACCGATCGCCCGGGGCATGACCGTCGTTACGCCATCGATGCTCGTAAACTCGAGCGTGACCTGGGCTGGAAGCCGGCGGAAACCTTCGAGACCGGTATTCGCAAGACCGTGCAGTGGTACCTGGACAACTGGCAGTGGGTCGAGAACGTGCAGTCCGGCAACTACCGTGACTGGGTCGAGAAGAACTACAGCGGGCGCAACGCATGAAGATCCTGCTGCTAGGCAAAGATGGCCAGGTTGGCTGGGAGCTGCAGCGTAGCCTGGCGCCGCTGGGCGAGGTGCTGGCACTCAATTCCCGCAGTGAAGGCTATTGTGGTGACTTGGCCGATCTGCCAGGCCTTGCCCGCACCGTACAGGGCTGGGCGCCTGACGTGATCGTCAATGCCGCCGCCTACACGGCGGTAGACAAGGCCGAGTCCGAGCGTGAGCAAGCCTTCCGGGTCAATGCCGAGGCCGTTGGCGTGCTGGCAGAGGCGGCGGCGGCCTCCGGGGCGTTGCTGGTGCACTATTCCACCGACTATGTGTTCCCTGGGCAGGGCGTGACGCCTTGGCGGGAGACGGACGATGTAGGGCCGCTCAACGTGTACGGCCAGAGCAAGCTGGCGGGCGAGCAGGCGATACAAGCCTCAGGCTGCAAGCATCTGATCTTCCGTACTTGCTGGGTGTACGCCGCGCGCGGCAATAACTTCGCTCGGACCATGCTGCGATTGGCTTCGGAGCGCGACACTCTGGGCGTCATCGATGACCAGTTCGGCGCGCCTACAGGGGCTGAACTGATCGCTGACGTAACTGCGCACGCAATTGTCGCGACCCGTCGTGATGCTGCGTTATCTGGGCTCTATCATCTGGCTGCAGCAGGGGAGACCACCTGGTGTGGCTACGCCCGTTTTGTGCTGGAGCAGGCGGCAGCTGCCGGTGTGGCGCTGAAGGTGTCTGCCGAAGCGGTCAATGCATTGACGACCGACGCCTACCCAACACCGGCCAAGCGTCCTGCCAACTCGCGTCTCGATACACATAAACTTGAGAAAGCTTTCGGCCTGCGGCTTCCTGAATGGCAACAGGGTGTGGCACGGATGCTGACGGAAATACAAGGGAAATAACGGCAATGAAACGTAAAGGCATCATTTTGGCGGGTGGCTCGGGTACTCGCCTGCACCCTGCGACTCTGGCGATTTCCAAGCAGTTGCTGCCTGTCTATGACAAGCCGATGATCTATTACCCGCTGACCACACTGATGTTGGCGGGAATTCGGGACATCCTGATCATTTCCACTCCACAGGACACCCCACGCTTCGAGCAGTTGCTGGGGGACGGTGGGCAGTGGGGCCTGAATATTTCTTATGCGGTACAGCCGTCTCCTGATGGCTTGGCGCAGGCGTTCATCATTGGCGAAGATTTCATCGGCAACGATCCGTCGGCACTGGTGCTGGGCGACAACATCTACTACGGCCATGACTTCCAGCATTTGTTGGCCAATGCCGGCAAGCGCAGCAGTGGCGCCAGCGTGTTCGCCTATCACGTGCATGACCCGGAGCGTTATGGTGTGGTCGAATTCGACGCGGCTGGCAAGGCGATCAGCCTCGAAGAAAAGCCTGCCCAGCCGAAATCCAGCTATGCCGTGACGGGGTTGTATTTCTACGATCAGGACGTGGTCGAGATCGCCAAAGGCATCAAGCCGTCCCCTCGTGGTGAGCTGGAAATCACCGATGTGAACCGCACCTATCTGGAGCGTAACAGTCTGTCCGTGGAAATCATGGGGCGCGGCTACGCCTGGTTGGATACCGGTACCCATGATTCGCTGCTGGAGGCGAGCCAATACATCGCCACCATCGAGCGGCGCCAAGGCTTGAAGGTGGCCTGCCCTGAAGAAGTCGCATTCCGCCAGGGCTGGATCGGTGCCGAGCAGCTCGAAGCCCTGGCTGCGCCGTTGGCCAAGAATGGCTATGGCCAGTACTTGAAGCGTTTGCTGCAAGAAAAGATCTACTGATTCAAAGCGCTTCGCTCCCACTTCCTGTAGGACCATTCTCCAGGAAGTGGGACACACGCCGTAACGTCTAAATCTCGTAACTATTCCCCCTCACGCACCGCTATCCCACCGCCTCCTGAACGGCTAAGTTGTGTCCGGCAGCCAGGAAATGCTGCCTCGTCATTCAACTCACAGGAGTGCCACCCAATGCGCAACACCATCCTTTCCTACCTGCTGCTCCCGCTGTTCACCGGCCTGTCCTTCTCGCTCAGCGCCGCGCCCAACCCCACCACCGCGCCTGTCACCGAGCTCGCCGCCACCCAGGTGGCCACTTCGGTGGTGGACGCCAAACCTGCCAAGCTCGACCTGAACACAGCCGACGCCCTGACTCTGCAAAAGGAACTCAACGGCATCGGCAGGGCCAAGGCAGAGGCGATCGTGGCCTACCGTGAGGCCCATGGGCCATTCACGTCGGTGGACGAATTGCTGGAAATCAAGGGCATCGGCAATGCGCTGCTCGAGCGCAACCGAGACAAGCTGGTGGTCGCGGAGTAACCGATAGGGGTGATGGCCGGTCCGTAGGGTCGGCCATCAAGGAGTATCAGCGGTCTTTCGCCTCTTTGGCGTCCATTTCGGCATTGCGTTCATGGATCTTTTTCAACTGCTCTTCGGTCAGGGGCAGTTTCTTGGCTGTGTCGCGCAGCAGCAACAGGCCACCCACGATCGAGCCGAGGGCTATGATCAATATCAACCAGGCATACCAGGGCATGATGTTCTCCTTGCAGACCGTGGAGGGCAGGGCTCCTTCAGTTTCGAGCCTGCCGCGTATCCGTTGGTTCAATTATAGGAGCGGCCGGGTGCCGGGCCAATTCTCGTGAGCCGTGGCCCCCAAAGGTGGCGCCACTTCGTTTACAATGCGCGCCGTTTTCGACTTGCCAAGAGACCCTGCCCATGTCCGCCTGCCAGACGCCCCTGATCGTCGCCCTGGATTTCCCTACCCGTGAGGCCGCCCTGAAGCTGGCTGACCAGCTCGATCCAGCCCTGTGCCGGGTGAAGGTCGGCAAAGAGCTGTTCACCAGCAGCGCCTCGGGGATCGTCGAGACCCTGTGCCAGAAGGGCTTCGAGGTGTTCCTCGACCTCAAGTTCCACGACATTCCCAACACCACGGCGATGGCGGTCAAGGCAGCGGCCGAGATGGGGGTGTGGATGGTCAACGTGCACTGCTCCGGTGGCCTGCGCATGATGGCGGCCTGCCGTGAAGAGCTGGCCAAGCGTAGCGGGCCGCAGCCGTTGTTGATCGGCGTGACCGTGCTGACCAGTATGGAGCGTGAGGACCTGGCCGGTATCGGTTTGGATGTTGACCCACAGGAGCAGGTGCTGCGCTTGGCGGCCCTGGCCGAGAAGGCGGGGATGGATGGCTTGGTGTGTTCGGCGCTCGAGGCTCCGGCGTTGAAGGCGGCGCATCCGTCGCTGCAGTTGGTGACCCCAGGCATTCGCCCGGCGGGCAGTGCGCAGGATGACCAACGGCGAATCCTGACGCCGCGTCAGGCGCTGGATGCGGGGTCGGATTATTTGGTGATCGGGCGGCCGATCAGCCAGGCGGCGGACCCGGCGCAGGCGTTGGCCGCGGTGGTGGCTGAGATTCGCGGTTGATTTGAGGTTGGGGCCGCTTTGCGGCCCAATCGCCGGCAAGCCGGCTCCCACAGGGGGTCAGTGTTGGCCGCTTGTTCTCTGCGCGACAGCGCAGTCTATGGTGTTGGGAAATCTTCCACAGGTAGGGGTCTGCCATAAAACCTGCGGCAGACTGGTCCCTGTGGTGGTGGCTGAGATTCGCGGTTGATTTGAGGTTGGGGCCGCTTTGCGGCCCAATCGCCGGCAAGCCGGCTCCCACAGGGGGTCAGTGTTGGCCGCTTGTTCTGTGCACGACAGCGCAGTCTATGGTGTTGGAAAATCTCCCCAGGTAGGGTGCCTGCCATAGAAGCTGCGGCCGACTGGGTCCGTGTGGGAGCGGGCTTGTCCCGCGATTAGGCCGGCATTGACGGGCACATACCTCAAACCTTGAGCACAAGCTTCCCGAAATTCTCCCCGCTGAACAGTTTGAGCAGCGTCTCCGGGAAGGTCTCCAGCCCGTCTACCACATCTTCCTTGCTCTTCACTTCGCCGCTGGCCAGCCAGCCGGCGATCTCCTGGGCGGCCTTGCCATACTCCTTGGCGTAGTCCAGCACCACGAAGCCTTCCATCCGCGCGCGGTTGACCAACAGCGACAGGTAGTTGGCCGGGCCTTTGACGGCTTCCTTGTTGTTGTACTGGCTGATAGCACCGCAGATGACCACACGGGCCTTGAAGTTCAGGCGGCTGAGCACGGCGTCGAGGATGTCGCCGCCGACGTTGTCGAAGTACACGTCCACACCGTTGGGGCATTCGCGCTTGAGGCCGGCCAGTACGTCCTCGGCCTTGTAGTCGATGACGCCGTCGAAGCCGAGTTCGTCCTTGAGGTAGCGGCATTTTTCTTCGCCACCGGCGATGCCGACCACGCGGCAGCCCTTGAGCTTGGCGATCTGCCCAGCAATGCTACCGACCGCACCGGCGGCGCCGGAGATGACCACGGTGTCGCCGGCCTTGGGCTGGCCGACGTCGAGCAGGGCGAAGTAGGCGGTCATGCCGGTCATGCCCAGGGCCGAGAGGTAGCGGGGCAGGGGTGCCAGGCGTGGGTCGATCTTGTACAGGCCCTGGGGTTCGCCGGTGAAATAGTCCTGCACGCCGAGCGGGCCGTTGACGTGGTCGCCAGGCTGGAAGTCGGGGTGCCTGGAGGCGATCACTTCGCCGACGCCCAGGGCGCGCATCACCTGGCCCAGAGCCACGGGCGGGATGTAGGACTTGCCTTCGTTCATCCAGCCGCGCATGGCAGGGTCCAAGGACAAGTAGAGGTTCTTGACCAGCACCTGGCCTTCGGCGGGCTCGGCGGCGGGCACCTGTTCGTAGGTGAAGTCATCGCGGCGTACGGCGCCGACGGGGCGGCGGGTCAGCAGGAAGCGGCGGTTGGTGTGGGACATGAGAGGTTCCCTTCGGCTCGGGTTGGCAGTGCGGGCCCAATCGCGGGGCAAGCCCCAGGGATGATGCTGAGCCCTGTGGGAGCGGGCTTGTCCCGCGATGGGGGCTACACGATTCTTCAGTTCAACCCACTTGATAGCCCCAGGCGCTCTTCGGATCAAGCACCACAGCCTCTGTAAATACACCCCGATCCACCCGGCTGATCCTGCTGCCCAGCCGCTACACGATCTGTCTAGACTCCCTGCACGACAATCAGCATGCAGGAGCCAGCAATGAGCATGACCTTTTCCGGCCAGGTTGCCCTGGTCACCGGCGGCGGGGCAGGTATAGGCCGGGCGACGGCATTGGCGTTCGCTGGCGAAGGTTTGAAGGTGGTGGTGGCCGACCGCGATGGGCCAGCTGGCGAGGCGACGGTGGCGCTGATTCGCGAGGCAGGCGGGCAAGCGCTGTTCCTGGCCTGCGACGTTACCCGTGAGAGCGAGGTGCGCGCGTTGCATGAGCAGGTCATCGAGGCCTATGGCCGCCTGGACTATGCCTTCAACAACGCCGGCATCGAGATCGAGAAGGGCCGCCTGGCCGAGGGCAGCGAGGCGGAGTTCGACGCGATCATGGGCGTGAACGTCAAGGGCGTGTGGCTGTGCATGAAATACCAACTGCCCCTGATGCTTGCCGCTGGCGGTGGGGCCATCGTCAATACGGCCTCGGTGGCAGGGCTGGGGGCTGCACCGAAGATGAGCATCTACAGCGCCTCCAAGCATGCGGTGATCGGCCTGACCAAGTCCGCGGCGATCGAATACGCCAAGAAGGGCATCCGGGTGAATGCGGTGTGCCCGGCGGTGATCGACACCGACATGTTCCGCCGTGCCTACGAGGCGGACCCACGCAAAGCAGAGTTCGCCGCGGCGATGCACCCGGTGGGGCGCATCGGCAAGGTGGAGGAGATTGCCAGTGCGGTGTTGTATTTGTGCAGCGATGGGGCGGCGTTCACCACGGGGCATAGCCTGGCGGTGGATGGTGGAGCTATGGCGATCTAAGAATCAGTACTGGGCGTTGACGGTGCCTGTGAGAAAGATATCGCGACGCTCCAATCGTCCGATGTCCTGGTGCTTGGCAATCTGGTACACCCGCTCGAATGCCTCCCGGTCGATATGGGGAAAATATTGTGAGAGGGCTTGTTCCACCTGGGTGTCGTAATCGGCTTCGGTGATGTAGCGATAGACTTCGCGGAAATAGAAGAATCCGAACTGGAAGCCCAGCGTTTCACCAAGAAAGTCTGTCGGAACGTGGAAGCTATTTTCCAGATCGATGGCTTGGGGCTGGGCGCCAGGTCGGGTGGGCAACATGATATTGGCAGCCCATAGGTCCATATGAGTAATGCCCAGGCTATGGAGAGCGTGCAGCAATTCGAAAGCGGCCTGGATTATGTTGTCGATCGCCTCTGGGCTCTGGCGCAGTAAGGCCAGCCCATCATGATATTCATCCAAGTGTTGGGTAATCAGGAACAGGTCCTGCACTAGCCCGAGCTTGGAGCGGCTATAGCCATACCCTACCAAAGGTGGTACACGAGCGCCGCGTCGCGAAGCCTCCTGCGTGTTGATCAGTTCTTCGAGCGGCCAATCGAACATGCCATTGCGTTTTGGGCGACCTCTTTGCACGCGCCATTTCTTCTTCAGTGAGTCGAGCTTTTCACGCTTGGTGAAGAATGCTCGCTCCGGGCAATCGAGAGGCGTGCTGATGCGTTTGCTGCGGCTGGCCTGGTCGATCAACCGCTCGAGGGCATGTCGGGTATGGGGACGCAGAGGGGCTTTGAAATGCAGAGTGGTGCGTTGGTGCTTCACGACATGCGGAAAATCATTGGACCATTCTGGGGTATTGCGGACCACGCTACATCCTTGTAAGTATCAAAATGCCATCACTCTTTGTAATATTACAGTTATTTCACCTTTGTGGTGCAAATTTTAATTTACATGCGCCCGTCTATAACCTCCGTGGGCGTCGTTCGACGTTGGGAGCTTGTCCCGCGATTGGGCCTGGCCTGCTTTCGCGGTGGTATGGCAAGGGCTTCGCCCTTGATCGCGGGGCAAGCCCGCTCCCACTCGACATCATCAACGCCACTCCAACCGCCACGCATCCCACTACCAACGCAGCGCCAAACACCACCAGCGCCATACGCGAACCGAGCCGGTCACTGAGCACTCCGGTAACGATCACCGGCAAACTGAACCCGAGGTAGGCCAGCAGGAAGAACCCCGCACTGGCACGGGTTTTCTCGGCGCCAGCCAGGTGGTTCACCGCCGCCAGCCCACCCAGGTAGATGAACCCGTAGCACGCGCTGCTCGCCGCCACCGCGCCGGCCAGCACGGCCACCAAGTGCCCGCTGTCGGCGCCCCACGCCAGCAGGGCATAGCTGCACGGCAGGATCACGAGCCCCAGCAGAGTGGCGCGGGCGCTGGACAGGCGGCGGGCCATGGGCTGGAACAGCAAGCCGCAGCTGATCACGCAGAAGGTGGAGAACCCCGACCAGGCACTTAGGCCGTGTTGTCGCAGGATGCCGGGCAGCAAGGCGATCACCAGCCCGACACAGGCCCACGCCAGCAGGATGGCCAGGCCATAGGCCAGGCTGCCGGCGGGGTAGAAAGGCAGGCGCAGCATGGCGCTGCGTTGCGCAGGCCGTGGGTCGGGCAGGCGCCAGACGAGCGCCAGGGCGAGGGCGGCGAGGGCCAGCTGCAGATGGAAGCTGCCAGGGGTCAGGGTTGGGCCGCTTAACAGGAACAGGCTGGTCAGTGCAGCGCCAAGGCCGAAGCCCAGGGAGGTGCTGGCGGTGACCCAGTTGGCGGCGCGGCTGGTATCGCCGCCGGCCATGAATTCGCCCATGTAGGCGGTGGCGGTCGCCGAGGCCAGGCCGGTGCCAAGCCCAAGGAACAGGCGAGCGATGCCCAGGGTCTGCAGGCCGGGTGCCAACAGCATCAGCACGGTGGCGACCATCGACAGGGCCAGGGCGGCGAGGATCAGCGGGCGTCGGCCGATGCGGTCGGCCAGGCCGCCGAGGGCCAGCAACACCGGCAGCACGCCTAGCACGTAGCCGGAGAAGGCCGCGGCGGTGGCGGCCGCGCCTTGGCCGGAGAGGTCGGCATAGGCGATGTACAAAGGGGCCTGGAGATTGACCGCCAGGGTGATCAGGCAGAGGGCGAAGGCCAGGCGGGCCGGGGCTGAGCGGGTGGGCATCTTGGCATCCTTGGTTGTTTGAACGGGCGCAATCGCCGGCAAGCCGGCTCCCACAAAGCAACGCATAACGATTTGATTTTGCAGGTCCTTGTGGGAGCGGGCTTGCCCCGCGATTAGGCCGGCCCGATATCACCGTCGCCTGGCAAGGGCTTCGCCCTTGATCGCGGGGCAAGCCCGCTCCCACAGAGGGACAGTGCTAGCCGCTTGTTCTCTGCGCGATAGCGCAGCCCGGGAGGGCTGGGTGATCTCCCACAAAGCAACGCACAACGATTTGATTTTGCGGGTCCTTGTGGGAGCCGGCTTGCCGGCGATTGGGCCGTTGAACACAACAGTGCCCCCAGCCCCTGCCACCCACAAGGCACACTCCCACCCCATTTATGCTTAACTGTTCGCACAAAATCAGCGAACACTTGCCATGCCCATCCACCTGGACCGCCAATCCACCACCCCCCTGGTGCAACAGCTCACCGACCAGCTCCAAGCCAGGATCGAACGCCAACGCCTGCGCCCCGGCGCCCGCCTGCCTTCCATCCGCACCCAGGCGCGCACATTGGCGGTCAGCGCATCCTGCGTGATCGAGGCCTACGACCGCCTGGTCGCCAGTGGCTGGCTGGAGGCGCGCCACGGCACCGGTTTTTTCGTCGCCGAGCGCAAACCCGGGCTCGAGGTCGAAGATGCTCAACCCTGGGGCGAGGCCGGCGACGGCAGCTGGCGCCAATTCCGCGAAGGGCACGGTGAACTGCTCAAGCTCGGCTGCGGCTGGCTGCCGGGTGCCTGGCGCGCCCACACCGAGCTGGCCCAGGCCATCCGCCAGGTCAGCCGCGGCAGCGTAGAAGACCTGTTCGACTATTGCCCACCCCTGGGCCTGGCCAGCCTGCGCCAGCAGTTGCACAAGCGCCTGGCACGCCTGGACATTCCGGCTGGCCCGGAGCGCATCCTCACCACCCAGGGCGCCAGCCATGCCCTCGACCTGCTGGTGCGCACCCTGTTGCGCCCGGGCGATGCGGTGCTGGTGGAAAGCCCCGGCTACTACAACCTGTTCAACCTGCTGCGTCAGCACCAGGTGCGCATGCTGCCGGTGCCGCGCACGGCCAGCGGCCCGGACCTGGCGGCCCTCGAGCGCCTGCTGGCCGAGCATCGCCCGCGCTGCCTGTTCATCAACAGCCTGTACCACAACCCGACCGGCACCAGCCTGACCCCCAAGGTCGCCTATCGCCTGCTGGAGCTGGCGCGGGAACATGACCTGCGGATCATCGAGGACGACCTCTACGCCGACTTCCAGGACGGCCCGGCCACCCGCCTGGCGACCCTCGACAGCGAGCAGCGGGTGATCTACATGGCCAGCTTCTCCAAGACCTTGAGCAGTTCCCTGCGGGTCGGCTACCTGGTGGCCGACGCCGCGCTGGTTGCCCGCCTGGCCGAATTGAAGATGGTCGCCGGTATCGGCACCTCGCGCTTCGCCGAGCAGGTGGTGGGGCAGATGCTCGCCAATGGCAGCTACCGCAAGAGCGTGCAGCGCCTGCGGGTACGCCTGGGGCAGCATATGGCCAAGGTGCTGGGGCAACTGGAGGCGTTCGGCTGGGAGGTGTTCTGCGAGCCCTACGGCGGCATGTTCGTCTGGGCCCGGTCGCCGGGGCGAGGCTTCGCCAGCCTTGAGCGCATCGCCTTGGAACACGCGGTGCTGTTGACCCCGGGCAGCGCCTTCGACCCTGAGGGCGCGCCCAGCGATTGGCTGCGCATCAACGTCGCCTACGGGCAGGACCCGCGCGCCCAGGCGTTCTTTCGGTACGCAGGGCGACCTTCAGCAAGCTGAAAGCGACACGGTCATAGCTATTTGACACCATTGTGGTGGCCGGGTCTTGTGGGTGAGGGGCGGGTGTTGCCACTCTTGGCTGAATAAAAAGGGCTGCTTTGCAGCCATCGCGGCACAAGGCCGCTCCTACAGGAGGGCGCGATCCCTGTAGGCGCGGGCTTGCCCTGCGATGGGCCGCACAGCGGCCCTCGAACTCAGGGGGAAAAGGCAATGAGGGCAACCCAACACGGTGTTCTGGCCAACCTGGGCATGGCCCGCAAGCTCGGCCTGGGCTTTGCGCTGGTCCTGCTGCTGACGCTGGCGGTCGCCGCCATCGGTGTCTTCGCCCTCCACGGCGTCGGCCAGCGCTTCGACAGTCTGCGCCAGATGAGCCAGTTCAACACCGACCTGCTCAAGCTGCGCCAGCACGAGCAATCCTTCGCCCTGCGTTCGGACATCAAGGAAGCCGAAGCCCTGCGCAACGACCTGCAGAGCCTGGTCGAACGCGCCGGCAGCCTGCCTGCCCTGGCCGCAGCACAAGCCGACCTCACCGCCTATGGCCAGGCCTTCGATGTCTTCGTCGAAGCGGTGCAGGCCAAGGAGCTGGCCCTGGACATGGCCAGCTGGTCGGTGTCCAGCGTGGCCAACAACCTCGATGTGCTGCAGATGGGCCTGGCCGACGACGGCACCTACACCCTCAAGCAGTCCCAGGGCCAGCAGGGCAGCGAATTCCTCGAGCAGGCTGGGCAGGTGGCCCAGGTGTCGCGGCTGATGCTGCAGGCCATGGACGAGGCGCGGGTGCGCCTGGAGCAGGGGCGCAAAGGCGAGGAGGCGGTCAACGAGGGGCGCATCGCCCAGACCGTCGAGGCCGGGGCGTTGGTCGAACAGCTCAAGGGCTCGGTGGCCGATACCGGCTACCAGAGCGTGCTCGGCGAAGTGGCCGGGCACATCGCCAGCTTCTCCGAAAAGCTCAACGAGTACACCGACCTGCTGGCCAAGGAGCAGGGCATCAAGGCACAGCTTCAGGCCCGCGCCGAGCAGGTCACCGCGCGGGTCGACCAAGCCTACGCTGCCCAGGAGCAGGCCATGCAGGGCGAGCTGGCCCGCAAGGCCGTCGCCATCGGCTTGGCCACCGCCCTGGCATTGCTGGTGGGTGTGCTGGCCGCCTGGCTGATCACCCGCGCCGTGGTCGGCCCGCTCAAGCGCGTGATCGCCCGCGCCCAACGCATCGCCGCAGGCGACCTGGCCCTCGACACCGAAACCACCCGGCGTGACGAAGTTGGCCAGCTGACCTTGGCCATGCAGCAGATGGCGGCGGGGCTTTCCGGTATCGTCAGCGGCCTGCAGCAGGGCATCGAGCAGCTGGCCGGCAATGCCCAGGCGTTGTCGGCGGTGACCGAGCAGACCAACCGTGAGGTCGGCAGCCAGAAGGAAGAAACCGAGCAGGTGGCCACGGCCATGCAGCAGATGACCGCCACCGTGCACGATGTGGCGCGCAATGCCGAAGAAGCGGCCCAGGCTGCGCAGAGCGCCGATGAGAAGGTCGAGTCTGGCCAGCAGGTGGTGCGCCAGAGCATGCAGCGCATCGAGCAATTGGCGGCGGCGGCGGAGACGGCCAGCGCTGGCATCGACAGCCTCAGCGACGAAATTCACACCATTGGCGATGTGCTCGAAGTGATCAAGAGCGTCGCCGAGCAGACCAACCTGCTGGCGCTCAACGCCGCCATCGAAGCTGCTCGGGCGGGCGAGCAGGGCCGTGGTTTCGCGGTGGTGGCCGATGAAGTAAGGGCCCTGGCCCGGCGTACCCGGCAGTCCACCGAAGAAATCGAGCGCCTGGTCGCCAGCCTGCGCGGCAATGCCGCCCAGTCGGTGGCGCAGATTCGCGGCAGCACCGAGCTGGTGCGCTTGGCCGTGGCCGATGCCCTGCACACCGAAAGTGCCCTGGGCAGCATCGCCGCGGCGGTTTCGTTGATCCAGCAGATGAATCAACAAATCGCTGCGGCGGCCGAGCAGCAAAGTTCGGTAGCCGAGGAAATCAGCCGCAGCGTCACGCAGATCCGCGGCAGTGCCGACCAGGCGGCGTTGGCCATGCAGGACAATGCCCGGTCCAGTGTGGAGCTGGCGCAGTTAGGCGATGAGCTGAAAGGGATGGTGGGGCACTTCCGGCTGTAATTGCCGCACCGGCCCTATCGCCGGCAAGCCGGCTCCCACAGGTGCTCCACGGGTCCTAAGAGCGGTGAGTATCCTGTGGGAGCCGGCTTGCCGGCGATAGGGCCGGTACAGGCACCGCTCGGCTCAGGCCTTGCGCGGGCTCAGTATCAGCAAGGTCAACACCCCCGCCACGATCCCCCAGAACGCCGACCCGATGGAAAACAGCGTGAACCCCGAGGCCGTGACCATGAAGGTGATCAACGCCGCCTCCCGCTCGCGCACCTCGCCCATGGCCACGCTCAACCCGTTCATGATCGAACCGAACAACGCCAGCGCGGCGATCGACAGCACCAGCTCCTTGGGCAAGGCCGCAAACAGCGCCGCCAACGTGGCCCCGAACACCCCGGCGATGCCGTAGAAGATTCCGCACCACACCGCCGCGGTGTAGCGCTTGCTCGGGTCTTCATGGGCATGCGGCCCGGTGCAGATCGCCGCGCTGATCGCCGCCAGGTTGATGCCGTGGGAGCCGAACGGCGCCAGCAGCAGCGAGGCCAGGCCGGTGGCCGAGATCAACGGCGAGGCTGGCACCTGGTAGCCGTCGGCGCGCAGCACGGCGACGCCGGGCATGTTCTGCGAGGTCATGGCCACCACGAACAACGGGATACCGATGCTGATGGTCGCCGCCAGCGAGAGGCTCGGGGTGGTCCACACAGGCTTGGCCACCTCCAGTTGGAAGCTGCTGAAGTCCAGCAGGCCCAGGGCGCCGGACAGCGCCGTGCCCACCAGCAATGCGGCCAGCACGCAATAGCGCGGCGACAGGCGCTTGACCACCAGGTAGCTGAAGAACATGCCCAGCACCAGCACGGTACGGTGCTGGGCGGCGACGAAGATCTCGCTACCGATCTTGAACAGGATGCCGGCCAGCAAGGCCGAGGCCAGCGACGCCGGGATACGCCGCACCAGGCGTTCGAAGCTGCCGGTCAGGCCGCAGATCAGCACCAGCACCGCGCAGGTGATGTACGCGCCAATAGCCTCGCCATAGCTCACCCCGCCCAGGCTGGTGATCAGCAGCGCCGCACCTGGGGTCGACCAGGCAATGGTCACTGGCGTGCGGTAGCGCAGCGACAAGCCGATGCTGCACACCGCCATGCCGATCGACAGGGCCCAGATCCACGAGGAGATCTGCGCATTGGTCAAGCCCGCAGCCTGGCCGGCCTGGAACATCAGCACCAAGGAACTGGTATAGCCGGTGAGCATGGCGATGAAGCCGGCGACGATCGCCGACGGGGAACTGTCTGCCAGGGGGCGCAACGGCGCGGAAGTGGCATCGGTCATGGGAAAGTCCTTGTAAACGTGTAAGCAGTTTTTTCAGCGTACCGTGACCCGGCGCAATGCTTGCAATACAGCAACCATTGCATTTAGCCGTACAGTCGCCAACTATTGGGCACGATTGCGCAACTGCACGAGAGGGAAGGGGTGATGTACAAGGTTTATGGGGATTACCAGTCGGGCAACTGCTACAAGATCAAGCTGATGCTGCACCTGCTGGATCGCCCTTACACATGGCATCCGGTGGATATTCTCAAGGGTGAGACCGAGACGCCCGAGTTTCTGGCCATGAACCCCAACGGCAAGGTACCGGTGCTGCAGCTCGAGGATGGCACCTGCCTGTGGGAGTCAAACGCCATCCTCAACTACCTGGCCGACGGCAGCGAGTTCCTGCCCAGCGAACCGCGCCTGCGCACCCAGGTGCTGCAGTGGCAGTTCTTCGAGCAGTACAGCCATGAGCCGTACATCGCCGTGGCGCGTTTCATCCAGTTCTACCTGGGCTTGCCGGACGATCGCGTGGAGGAGTACCGCAAGCTGCACAAGGGCGGCTACAAGGCGCTCAAGGTGATGGAGAAGCAACTGCAGATGACGCCGTACCTGGTGGGGGACCAGTATTCGATCGCCGATGTGGCGTTGTACGCCTACACCCACGTGGCCCAGCAGGGCGGGTTCGACCTGGCCGAGTACCCGGCGGTGCGGGCCTGGCTGGCGCGGGTGGCGAGCCATCCGCGGCATGTGCCGATGCTCGATTGACCCAGGCACTTCGTTACCTGCACCGGCCCAATCGCCGGCAAGCCGGCTCCCACACTTCGCAAGCCGGCTCCTACATCTGGACTGCCCCCAAGAAGTTGGACAAAAAATCCAACCCTTGGGGAGCAGTCCACATCTGTGGGAGATTACCCAGACCTTCAGGCTGCGCTGTCGGGCAGAGAACAAGCGGCTAGCGCCGCCCCCCTGTGGGAGCGGGCTTGTCCCGCGATCAAAGGGGGACCCCGTGCCACGCCCCCGGGTTATAAGGGCCCGCCCAAACCCCGGCCCCCCCCCCCCCCCCACACGCACCCCCCCCCCCCCCTCCCACAAGGCCTGCAAAATCAAATAGTTATGCGTTGTTCTATGAGAGCCGGCTTGCCGGCGATTGGGCCGGTGTAGGCCTTCGCAGGCTGGTCAGATCGCCGAGAACCGCTTGTCCAGGTAGGCGATGATGTCCTTGGACTCGTACATCCAGGTCACCTTGCCCGCTTCCTCGATTCGCAGGCACGGCACCTTCACCCGGCCGCCACCTTCGAGCAGGGCCTGGCGGTGCGCCGGGTCGTTCTTCGCATCGCGCAATTGCACCGGCACATTCAGGCGGTGCAGGGTGCGACGGGTCTTGACGCAAAACGGGCAGGCGTGGAACTGGTACAGCGCGAGGCCCTTGGCCTCCTGCTCGACACGCGCCTGGGCCGCGGCGTCGCGCTTGCGCTTGGCCGGGCGGCTGATCCAGTCGCCGAACACGATGAGCTGGCCGAGGCCGACCCGCAAGGCTTTGACGATCATGGGCAACTCCTGAAGACATGAAAAAGCCGACCCCCAAGGGTCGGCTCGCAATCATCGGCCGATCACTTGATCAGGCTGAGGAACTCGCTGCGGGTCGCTGCATTGCTGCGGAATGCGCCGAGCATCACCGAGGTGATCATGGTCGAGTTCTGTTTTTCCACACCGCGCATCATCATGCACATGTGCTTGGCCTCGATCACCACGGCCACGCCGGCGGCGCCGGTGACTTTTTCCACGGCCTCGGCGATCTGGCGGCTGAGGTTTTCCTGGATCTGCAGGCGACGGGCATACATGTCGACGATGCGGGCGACCTTCGACAGGCCCAGCACCTTGCCCTGGGGCAGGTAGGCCACGTGGGCCTTGCCGATGAACGGCAGCATGTGGTGTTCGCACATCGAATACAGCTCGATGTCCCGGACCAGCACCATCTCGCTGTTGTCGGAGGTGAACAGCGCGCCGTTGGTGACTTCTTCCAGGGTTTGTTCATAACCGCGGCAAAGGTACTTCATGGCCTTTGCGGCCCGCTTGGGCGTATCGAGCAGCCCTTCGCGGGAGACGTCCTCGCCGAGCTGGCTGAGGATCTCGGTGTAGTTCTGTTCCAGGGACATGGATCTACCTGTGGGGATTAATCGCAAAGACGAAGGGTACGGCGGCCAGGGCCATGCTGCAAGCGCGGCGTCACTCGTCGCGGCCTTCGAGCATGGTCCGCTTGAGCATCACGTACACCGCACCCGTGCCGCCGTGGCGGGCCTGGCAGGAGGCGAAGCCGAGCACCTGCGGGTGCTGGCGCAGCCAGGTGTTGACGTGGCTCTTGATCATCGGGCGCTTGCCGTCCAGGCGCGCGGCCTTGCCGTGGGTGACGCGCACGCAGCGCACTTCGAGCTTGGTGGCTTCGGCGATGAAGTCCCAGAGGGTCTCGCGAGCCCGCTCCACGGTCATGCCGTGCAGGTCGAGGCTGCCCTCGAACGGGATCTGGCCCAGCTTGAGCTTGCGGATCTGGCTTTCCTGCACGCCGTCGCGACGCCACATCAGCTCGTCTTCGGCGCCGACGTCGATGACGAACTGGTCGGACAAGCCGTCGATCACCAGGGGCTGGTCGCTGCGCACCGTCGCGGCCTGGCGCAGGCCGGCCAACTGCTTGCGGTCAGCCTTGGGCTTGCCGACATCGGCGCGGTCGTGCTTGATCGGTTTCACGCCGCGGATCTCGGCCTGGAACAGGGAAAAGTCGTCGTCTTGCATGCTGCCTCCACGTGGGCGGCGTAGTTTACGCGAGTGTGGGCCGTCAGTCGTGCTTCTTCATCAGATGCGGCGCCAGGTTCAGCCCGTGCCCACGGCGCAGGCGGATACGGCTGCGGCGCCAGAAGCGCACGCCCAGGTACAGCAACACCAGCCCCCCGACCGTGAGGGTCACGGCCAGGGGGCGGTTGGCGTTGAGTTCGGCCAGGGCATCGTAGTTGCCCAACAGGCCGGCAATGCCGGCCATGGCCAAAAGGATGCCCAGGGTCGCCACCAGGGCGGACAGGCCGGCCGCCAGGCGCGCACCCCAGTTGCGCGGCTCGCGCTGGCGCAGGCGCTTGGCGTCGAAACTGCCTTTGAGCTTCATTCCGATGTCCTCTGTGGGTATCCGGAATTCGACCTGGGGTCGGCCCTTGGGTTCCGCCTCAGATCAGGCTGGCGGTCGGGGCGACGCAGGCGAAGTTGTCGGCCATCACGGCCATTTCGCACTGGTGGATCTGCGCGGCCGGGATGACCGTGTCCTTGAGGGCCAGATCGCGGGTGGTGGAGGCATCCTCGACCAGGGTGCAACGATAACCATAGTCCTTGGCGCGGCGCACGGTGGTGCTGACGCTGGAGTGGCTCATGAAGCCGCAGACGATCAGGTCCAAGTGGCCCAGCTCCTGCAGCGTCTCGTGCAGCTTGGTGTTCTTGAACGCGTTGGGCATGCGCTTTTCGATGATGATCTCGCCTTCGCGCGGCTCCAGGCCCGGGATGAACTCGCCACGGGCGCCCTGGGGGTCGAACAGGCCGCCAACGGTGCCCAGGTGGCGGACGTGGATGATCGGACGGCCGGCTTTGCGTGCGGCGTCGAGCAACCGGGCGATGTTGGCCACGGCCTCGTCCATGCCCGAGAGCGCCAGGGGACCGCTGAGGTACTCCTTTTGCGCATCGATGATGATCAGGCTGGCTTGGCCCAGCTTGGCCGGCGGGTAGTCGCGGCCGCTGAGGCGGAACATCGTGGTTGGAACGGACATCAAGGGCTCCTTGGGTAGGGCTTTTGTATACCTATTCTCCCCTGCAACGGCGACAATGTGAATGGTTGACATTGCAGACGGCATGGTTACTGGCTTCTGGCTACCGGCGGGGGATTCGGGGGGAACATTTGTGGCGGTGGGCTGTTAGACTTTTGTCCTGTCTGAAAAGGAGTCCCCCGTGATCACATCCCGTCTGCGCACCCTGCGCGACCATATCCGCTGGGCGGTCAGCCGCTTCCATGAGCACGAGTTGTTCTTCGGCCACGGTGCCGACAACGCCTGGGACGAAGCCCGCCTGCTGGTGCTGGGTGCCGTGCACTTGCCGTGGGAAGTGGCCGACAGCTACCTGGATTGCCAGTTGGAAGATGACGAGCGGGTGCGCCTGCAGCACCTGCTCAAGCGCCGTATCGAAGACCGCGTGCCGACCGCCTACCTGCTGGGCGAGGCATGGTTCTGCGGTATGTCGTTTCTGGTCGACGAGCGCGTGCTGGTGCCCCGTTCGCCCATTGGCGAGCTGCTCGAGAAGCGCTTGGAACCCTGGCTCGCGGCTGAACCTGCGCGCATCCTCGACCTGTGCACCGGCTCCGGGTGCATCGGCATCGTCGCCGCCGACGTGTTCCCCGAGGCCGAGGTGGTGCTGGCCGACCTGTCCTTCGAGGCGTTGGAGGTGGCCAACCAGAACATCGAACGCCATGGCCTGGAGGAGCGGGTCTATACCGTGCAGGGCGACGGCTTCGCCGGGTTGCCGGGGCAGCGTTTCGACCTGATCCTGTCCAACCCGCCCTATGTCGATGCCGAAGATTTCGCCGACATGCCGGCCGAGTACCACCACGAACCCGAGCTGGGCCTGGCCTGCGGCAACGACGGCCTGGACCTGGTGCGGCGCATGCTCGCCGAAGCGGCCGAGCACCTGACCGAGAAGGGCTTGTTGATCGTCGAAGTGGGCAACAGCCAGGTGCATGTCGAGGCGCTGTACCCTGAGGTGGACTTCGCCTGGCTGGAATTCGAGCGCGGCGGGCACGGCGTGTTCATGCTGACGGCCGAGCAGTGCCGGCAGCATCGGGAGCTGTTCCGTTCCAGGGTTTGATCAAGCGCGCGCCTACAGCGGCGCGCAACCCCCTGTAGGAGCGGCCTTGCGCCGCGAAAGGGCCGCAACGCGGCCCCTTGGCCAAACGCTCACCGCGTGGCAATCCAAATCAACAACCCGGCCTGGAACACCGCAAACGCCACCAGGCAGGTAATGGTAAAGCGCAACCCGCTGTCCTCGCGCCGGTACTTGGCCACCCGCTCATCGCGTTCGCGCAGTTGCGCTTCCTTTTCCAGCAGCTGCTGTTCGGCCTGCTGCAGCATGCCCGCGGCCTCGATAATGTCGACGCGCTGTACCTTCTCGCCGTTCCAGCCGCCCTTGAGCTGGCCCACCGGGGTTTCCACGGTCCGGGCCTTGAGCAGTTGCCCGTCGGCGTATTCCACGTCCAGGCCCACGCCGCGCAGCACGTGATCACGGCGCAGGCGGCTGTCTTCGTTGAGGGCGTCCTTGCTCGGCAGGCTCATGCCTTCCACCTGGTAATGCGACCAGCGCCGCTGCAGCCATTGCACCGCCTGGCCGAGCAAAAAGCGGCCCAGGCCGCGGTTCAGCGGCTCGAGCTGCAGCCCGCTGTCGCCGCCGATGCGCACCAGGCGCTGCTCGTGGTCGACACGGACGTCCAAGTGGTTCTGCTCCTTGCGCACCTTTTGCCCTGGCAGGCGGATCACCAGGCGCAACAGGCTGTGTTCCTTGCTGTGGCGTTCGGCATGGCCAAATTCGACGAAGCGCAGAGGCCGGGCGCCGCTGGTGCGCTCGGTAGGCAAGGGCGCCAGGCGCAGCAGCTGGAAGTGTTCGGGGGCCAGGTCTTCCCACGGCAGCGGGGCGCTTTCCGGGGCGTGTGGCTCTTCGTCCGCCTCAACGGCAGCGGGGGCGTCGGTCATCAGGGGTATCCTCGAATGCACGGCGGGCGCGTTGGCGTACAGGGGCTGCGGTGCAGCCCAATCGCGGGCAAGCCCGCTCCCACAACCAGCCCCTGTGGGAGCGGGCTTGCCCGCGATTGGGCCGCAAAGCGGCCCCTGTACACCGATTACCGCCTCGATAACTCCCGTTATCGGCAGCGAAAACGACTTCCTGAGCCCGATCTATTCCCGTGCCACCTGACGAACGAATGCGACGATCCGCTCCCCCAGCTCCCGGGCCAGCGGCAGCTCCGGGTTGCGGTAGCTGTCGCGTTGCTGGCTCATGCCCCGCGGGCTTATGCGCAGCATGTGGTTCATGCCCTCGATCAGCACCAGCTGCGCATCGGGCTTGGCCGCCTTCAGGCGCTCGGCGTCGGCCACGTCCACCTGCACGTCGTTGCGGCCCTGGAGGATCAGTGCCGGCATCGGCAGGCGGGCAAAGGCCGCCGCCGGGTCCTGGCGCAACAGCGAGATCAGGTACGGCTGCACGCTAGGGCGGAACACCTCGCGCAGCGGGGCGGGCACGTCGAGGGTGGTCTGCCCGGCCTGCAGGCGGTCGATCACCGCATTGCCCCGTGCCAGCTGCGCAGGTGGCAGGCGCTGGGCCAGTTGTTCGCGCAGCACATCCGCCACCGGCCGGCCGCTGCCGGCCACGGTGATTACCGCACTGGCTCCGGCCTGTTCGGCAGCCAGGCTGGCGATCAGTGCGCCTTCGCTGTGCCCGAGCAGGATCAATGGGCCGAAGCGCGAGTCGGCCTTGAGCTTGCGCCCCCAGGCCACGACGTCGGCCACGTAGCGCTCGACGCTGAGGTCGCGCTCGTCCGGGGTGGCCGGTTGGCTGGCGGCCACCCCGCGCTTGTCGAAGCGCACGCTGGCGATGTGCTCACCGGCCAACAGCAGGGCCAGGCGCCTGAGGTTGTCCAGGCGGCCGCTGGCGGGATTGTTGCCGTTGCGGTCGGTGGGGCCGGAGCCGGCGATGATCAGCACCACCGGGGGCGGGGTGTCTTCCTGGGGCAGCAACAGGCTGCCATGCAGTACGCCTTGGCCGGTGTCCAGGTCGATGGGGCGTTGTAGAACGGTAGGGGCGGCGGCCTGGGCGAGGCTGGCGCACAGCAGCAAGAGCAGGGCGGCGAAGCGCAACATCATTGGGCTACTACTTGGAGGGATGTCGGTTGGACCGGGGGGGCGGTGGAAGGTTCGGCAAGTGGGTTCCAAGCCACTGGCCCAATAGCCGGCAAGCCGGCTCCCACCCCGCCCCTGCAGGCTGACTAAAGGAGCCGGCAACCCGGCACCCCCCGCGCCCGTGCAGGCTCCCTGACGGCGCCGGCACGCCGGCCCCCACCAGCCCCCTGCTGGCTGAATGGGGGCGCCGGCTGGCCGGCGATTGGGCCAGTACAGGCAACCTATCCG